>NZ_JBWKPX010000018.1:3362-99802 GCF_059418465.1 Caulobacter sp. GW821-FHT09A05 | reverse complement strand
AGGGCCAAATCTGCTTCCACAGCGGCGACGAAGCCGACTTCATCGCCCGCCGGGAGACTTCTTCAACGGCCTGCTAGAGCGCGTTGGGCGAAAGTGTGAGCGGTTTCGCCCGCTAAACGCGCTCTAAATGTTTGAATCTAGGTCCTGTTCATCGAGATCAGATGATTCCATCTGATCCCGACAGGCTCTAACGCGCGAGCTGGAGCGCGGTGGCCTGGTGCGGTTTCTTCCTACTGGAGCCCAAGAGATTTGGGAGGCCCACGCGCCTTATCAAACAGGATAGACGTCGAGGACGGCCTACCGCCGTTTTGTCGATTTTCTTGTGGATCGACGATGTGGGATCTTCGCGCCGCCTTGGTTCTCGGCCGGGGGAAGCGATCAGGAAAGCTCGGTCAGGAGTCTTCGGGCTTTGCGCAGGTCACGCGTCTCGTATTCGCCTGCAAAGCGCTCACAGATTGAAGCCAGGTCGCTCAGGCATCTCTGCGCCAATCCCATACCTTGCGATAGCGACGCCAGGTCGCTCACGGCGCGAAGAGTCCAGGCGATAGAGCCGCTCATCCGCGCCGCCTCCACCGCCGAGGAAAGCAAGTCTCGTGCATGGCTCGTGCGGCCGTGCATCTGCTCAACCGCGGCCTTCAGGCGGAGGAGTTCGGACTTCCCCCAGGGTTCGGCGCTCGTGTCGAACACGTGCTGGATGACTTCGGCGGCGTCGCCTGTCTGACCATTGGCGATCATCGCGTCCGCGATCAGCGTGAAGCGCGCATCGTGCCGAATCTGAACGACTCCTTCGCGCACGCTGTAGAATGCGCTGCGGAGCCGCGCCGGATCGGGCTTCTGTCCGAGATAGGCGGCGATGGCCGCGGAATAGGTGTCCGCAACCGGGATCCACGCCGCGACGCCGTGACGATAGATGGCGCTTCGAAGCGTCTCGATGTGCGGCAGCACGGCTTCGTGCTCGCCGGCCTGTATGAGGGTCCAGACGACGCCCTGCGCCAGGCAGTGGACCAAGGTCAGGCCATGCTGGACCTGCTGCGCGTCCACGGCGGCCATCTCCGCGACACGGATGGCGTCACGCGAGCGACCGGTCAGCCAGCAGAGCGCCGCCAGCTGGACCTGAACGTTCATCTTCTGGTGGATCTGGAAGCTCGGGACAGCCCGCTGAGCCTCCCCCTGCATTTCCCTGAACAGACGTTGGACGCGCGCGTGAGCGGCGTCGAAATCGCAGATGCGTATCTCATACTGCGAGCGAAGTTGTTCCTCCTCCCAAAGCGCGGCGGGCTGGTTCGCTCGCGAAGCCGCCGGTCGCATGGCCATGAGCGCGCCCGCCACATTGTTCACGCGGCCGCGCATCAGCTCGTAAGTCGCGAACGCGCCGAGGGCGCGACACTCCGCCTGGGAATCTTCTGTTGCGCGCGCCAGCTGGATCGCTTTCTGGAAAAGAGCGCTGGCTTGGTCTGGGTCGGTGGCGAGGTAGGTGCTGACCGAAGCCAGCCCGACCACCAATCTAAGCTCAAGCGAGGGCTCACAAACGCCCAGGCGTCGGAGTTCCGAAAGGGCGAGTTCGCAGTTGGCGCGTATCTCGCTGCTGAGCGAGAGGTCGTGGCACAGCGGCAGCCCGGCGGCCACCAACTGGACTCCCAGAAGTCGATCGGCCGACCGATACAATGTCCAGTCGATCGCCTTCCGCATATCGTAGATCAGGTTGGCGTACGCCGCGCGCCAAGGGCGCGGCGACATCGAAGATTGGTCGGCCGCCGCCTGACCCAACATCTTGAGAACCCAGCGCGCGTGAGCGGAATAGGCCGAAGCCGCTTCATCACGGCGGTCGAGCAGAGCCGCAGCGAATGCGCGCGTGCTGTCGAGCAGGCGATAGGCCAATCCGCCCTCGTGGTGCTCCGCAGCGACCATCGACTTCGACCTGAGGCCGGAGAGCGCGTCGACGATTTCGATCGGCGAAAGCGCGACGCTCGCCGCCAGTTCCAGGACCGCCTCGGGCCCGAACACGCCGGCGAAGACCGAGCACGCTTGCAGCGCCGAGGCCTCCTGCGTCGTGAGCAGGGAATAGCTCCACTTCAGGGTGTCCAGCAGCGTGCGCTGGCGACGTGGTTCCGCGCCGTGACGTCGCCGCCGCAGGACCAACAGGTTGTCCTTGAGTTCCGCCAACGCCGTGATTGCGCCGCGTGCGGCGACGCGCGCCGCGACAAGTTCGATGGCCAGAGGCGAGCCGTCCACCTCGCGACAGACTTGGACGAGCGCTTGCGCGTCGGCGTCGTGAGGAGAATGGCCGCGCTCCTCATAGGCCCGTCGAACCAGGAGTCGCGGCGCGGCGTAGCTCAACACGGGTTCGATCTTGTCGAACTGGTCGCCGGACGGGACGGCGAGAGCGGTAAGCCACAGCACCCGCTCGGATCGAGCGCGCAGCACCTCACGACTTGTCGTCAGAATTCGCAGATGCGCGGTCCGCGCGAGCAGAACCTCGCAGATGTGCGAGACGGCGCTGAGGACATGCTCGCAGGTATCGAGCACAAGCAGCATCCTTTGCCGCGCCAGGATCGAGCACAAACCTTGAAGGCTGGCGCCGCCCGAGCTCACGCCGAGCGCCGTGGCCAGCGCGTCGGCGACGAATTCCTCGCGGCTCACCCGCGAGAGATCGACGAATGCGACGGACCCGCCGGGCTCCGCCGCCAGGTCGTGTGCGACCGCCCCCGCCAGGGTCGTCTTGCCAATCCCGCCGCCCCCCACGACCGACACAAGGCGGCTCACCTCGAGCAGGCCTTTGACGCGGGCGATCTCAGCGTCGCGTCCGATGACGTCGTGGAGCTGCGGAAGCGGCGTGGCGGCGAGCGTGGCGTCCTCGGGCGGATAGCCTTCCCCGGCCGAACCGTCAGCGCTGAGCCAATAGCCTCGCCCCACGACCGTCTTGATGAATTCACCTGCGGGCGCGTGGCGACGAAACGCGCGGCGGAGGTATGCGACCGTCACCTTCAGATTGCCTTCGTGAACGAAGGTGTCCGGCCAAGCCGCCTGCATCAGGTCCTGCTTGCGAACGAGCTGGCCTTGCCGTTCGGCGAGCGCCACCAGGACATCCATTCCGCGGCCGCCGATGCGGACCTCCTCCGGTCCGCACAGCAGTTTGCGGTGCAGCTTGTGGAGATGAAAAGGGCCGAACCCGACGATCTGGTCTCGTCCGCCCGCCGCCGTTTCGAAGGTCGGATCGTGTCCCAAGCGGCAGGAGCCCTCTTCCGCGCACGATGTCGCCTCAAGCTATCATGGTTGTTGGCGCGTCACAGAGCGGAACGAGCTTCGCGCGCAAGCCGCCCAGACCAATGCCGACTCTTTACCCCGTTTAACCCCGGCGCTTCGCGACCTCGGGCTAACCTGGCCAACGTCGGTTCCCGAGGACGCCGCGCTTGCCGGCCCGACGGGGAGAAAGCGGACGGAGGAAGATCATGTCGAAAGGCAAGGTGCTGGTCGTTGGCTCGAACGCCACGCGGATCGAAATCCAGGGCGGCGGCACGGGCCCGACCGGCCAATATCTGAACGAACTTGTCGTGCCGGTGATGGCGTTGTTGGCGGCCGGCTACGACATCGCGTTCGCGACCCCCAACGGGACCAAGCCGTTCATCGATCCGGTCTCTGATCAGGCCGTCCACTTCGACAACGACAAGGCCGCGCACGAGCGGGCGCAGGACTTCTTCGCCAACGATCGGGCCATGAACAGTGTGAAGACGCTGCGAGCCGTGCTCGACGGCGGGCTCGACCAATACGTCGCCTTCTTCACCCCCGGCGGTCAGGCGCCGGTCGTCGACCTCATGCAGGATCCTGAGCTGGGCGAGATCCTGCGCCACTTCCACGCGCACAAGAAGCCCACCGCCTACCTCTGCCATGGTCCGATAGCGTCGATCTCGGCGATGCAACACGCCCGGGAGTTCCGGGCCGCCCTCATCGCGCGCGACAAACCCAAGGCGGCGGAGCTCGCACAGGGCTGGCCGTACGCCGGCTACCGGATGACGGTCTATTCGGCGAGCGAGGAGAAGCCGATCGAGGACAACATCCTGCACGGCAAGCTCTACTTCGACATGCCGGAAGCGCTGACCACGGCGGGCGGCATCGTGGATGTCGGGCCCGATTTCGCTCCGCACGTGGTCGAGGACCGCGAACTGATCACGGGCCAGAACCCGCGCTCCGATCACCAGATCGGCAAGGCGCTGATCGCCGCGCTCAGCCGTGTCTCGGTCGACGCCTGATCGTGGCGCGAAGACCGCGTCTGGCCCCCAAGGCCGCGCCTAGGAATGGAAGACTCCGATGAAACAATTGCTCGCGGGTGTGCTCATGACCCTTGCCACTATTTCGTCGTCCGCGGCCCAGCCGAGGCCGTCGACCCAACCCGTCTCGATCGTGCTGGTGCATGGCGCCTTCGTAGACGCCTCGGGCTGGAGGGCCGTCTACGACATCCTGACCCATGACGGCTACGAGGTGCTGATCGTCCAGAATCCGACGATCACGCTCGAGGGTGATGTCGCGTCGACCCGCAGGGTCATCGCCGCGGCGACAAAGCCGGTTCTGCTCGTCGGCCATTCCTATGGCGGCGCGGTGATCACCGAAGCCGGGACCGATCCGAAGGTCAGGAGCCTAGCCTATATCGCCGCGTTCGCCCCCGACGCCGGCGAGTCGGTGTTCGAGCTCGCGACGCGACCCGCGCCGGAAGGCGGCGCACCGCTGCTCCCGCCAAGCGATGGCTTCCTCATCGTCGATCCGGCGAAGTTCCCGAGCGCCTTCGCGTCCGATGTCGATCCTGGCCTCACGCGCTTTCTTGCCGCGGCGCAGGTTCCGTGGGGGCTCGGCGCCGTCCAGCCCAAGCTCACGACGGCCGCCTGGAAGGACAAGCCGGTCAACTACATGCTGACGACCGAAGACCACATGGTCGCACCGACCACCCAGCGCTTCATGGCCACGCGGGCCAAGGCCAATCTCGTCGAGATCAAGAGCAGTCACGCGGTCATGCTCTCGCATCCCCGCGAGGTCGCCGCCTTCGTCGAAAACGCAGCGGCGGGGGTCAAATAGGCCAGGTCGGCGCCAGGCCGGCCGGTCGACGCCGATCGGAGAGCGCGCGTCATGACAGGCAGGGTGAAAACCATCGCTGTGCTCACCGCACGCCCCGGCAAAGCCGATGCGCTGCGGGACCTGATGGAACAACTGGTCGAACCGAGCCGCGCTGAGCCGGGAAACCTACGCTACGAACTTTGGGCCGCCCCGGCTCAACCAGGCCTGTTCGTGCTCGATGAGCTCTATGTCGATCACGTCGCGGTCGAGGCGCACCATGCCACGCCTCACTTCCAGAACTACCTCCTGCGCATTGCCGACTTGGCGGAGCGCTCCGTCTGGACGCTCGATGAAGTCGTCGTCGCCTGACCGGATCGGCGTGCGAGCCTGGCGCGCTGCGCCTTCGGTCTGTTCCGCGCCAGACGCGCCACAAGCAGACTCGAGGATCGCGCCAGGAAGCGGACCTTAAGATCGGCGCGTCGGCGCTCTTTTGCGTCCTTGCGAGGGGATATTTTACCGCTACCAATATCGCAACGACAATCAGGGGAGCCCAGGATGACCGCCAGATTCGATCGCCGCGCCCTCCTCGTCGGCGGCCTCGCCGCGTCGGCCGCTGCCGTGACGCCCCTCAGCGAGGCCTTCGCCCAGCGCCGCCGCGTGTCCGCCAACGACAAGGTCCAGGTGGGCGTGATCGGCTGCAAGGGCATGGGCTGGTCCAATCTCACCGCGATGGTCAAGGGCGCCGACGTCACGCCCGTCGCCCTCTGCGACGTGGACGCCAGGGTCCTCGCCGACCGCGGCGCCGAATTGCAGAAGGCCTCCGGCCGCGCGCCACGACTTTACGACGACTACCGCCGCATGCTGGACGACAGGTCGGTGGATGCGGTGATCATCGCCACGCCCGACCATTGGCACGCGCTCCAGCTCATCGACGCCATGTCGGCGGGCAAGGACGCCTACTGCGAAAAGCCGCTCGGCAACTCCATCGCCGAGTGCCGCGCGATGGTCGCCGCCCAGGCGCGCCACAATCGCGTTGTCCAGGTCGGCCAGTGGCAGCGCAGCAACCAGCACTGGGCCGACGCCATCGCCCACGTGCATTCCGGCGGCATCGGCCGGGTGCGGAAGGTCAAGGCCTGGGCCTATATGGGCTGGATGAAGCGCGTTGCGCCTCAGCCGGACCAGGCGCCACCTCCGGGCGTCGACTACGACCGCTGGCTGGGCCCGGCACCGCAGCGCGCCTTCAACCCCAACCGCTTCCACTTCAGCTGGCGCTGGTACTGGGACTACGCGGGCGGCCTGATGACCGACTGGGGCGTCCACCTGATGGACATCGCCCTGCTGGGCATGAAGGCCCAGGCGCCCAGTTCCGTCAGCGCGCTGGGCGGCGCGTACGGTTATCCGGGTTCGGCCATGGAGACTCCGGACACCCAGACCGCCATCTTCGACTTCGGCGACTATTCGGTGGAATGGGAGCATGCGGTCGGCATCAGTCGCGGCCCCTACGGCGGCCATGACCATGGCGTGGCCTTCGTGGGCGAGACCGGCACGCTGGTGGTGGACCGCAGCAAGTGGTGGGTCTCGCCGGAGATGCGCGACGGCAAGGCCCTGACCCCGGAAATTCCCGTAACCAGGGCTTCGGACAACGGGCTTGATCGGCACACGGCGGATTTCATCGCCTGCGTGAAGGATCGCGCCCGCACGCCGGCCTGCCCCATCGAATCGGCGGCCAACACCGCCACCGTCTGTCAGATGGGCAACGTCGCCTGGCGCACGGGCCGCAAGGTCCACTGGGACGCCGCGGCGAGCCAGTTCAAGGACGACGCCGAAGCCAACGCCCTGATCACGCCCCGCTACCGCGCGCCTTACCGCCTGCCGGTATAAGCAGCGTCACGGAGCCCCCCGGCGTCGCCCAGAAGGTAGAGCAGCTGTCGCCTATCGAAGCGCGAATCTGCGGATCGAAGGTCGAATTGCTCGGAACCTTGGCGTCCACGAGTAGCGTGGAATCAGCGGCTCTAGCGGCTCCGGGCTTTGCACGGGAATGGCGCGCCATGCTGAATGAAGCCGAGAACTATGCCTTCACTACGACACTATAAATCACGATTTTCTGTCATTTTTGTTGATAATGATTTCCCCTTAGAAGAATATCTTGCTTCCATATGGCCAAATCGGAATCCTAACAACTTTACCCTGGACCGAAGCAGGCACGCCTTAACCGCACAACTACATAGTCCATTGCTAGTCCGCGCCTCCGCCACCTTATAAGACGACCGCTTCGCGCCAAGAGGAGACATTGGCGTCGCTCCAGGAACTGAACATTCAGCGACCGGCGCGGCCAGCATCCGCTCGTCAGACCTTGCGATCGTTGGCCTCCTGAGGGCGGCGGCGCCACTCATGCCCTTCTCGCATCGAAGGCCGCACGTGCGGCCTCGATGCGTTCGATGTTCTTCTCCGCCCACATCCAAACGCCGCAGAAGGCCTCGGCCAGGGTCAGGCCGAGATCTGTCAGCCGGTATTCGACCTTGGGCGGAATCACCGGGTGGACCGTCCGGACGACAAGCCCATCGCGTTCCATCCGCCGCAACGTCTGGGTCAGCATCTTTTGGCTGATGTTTCCAACCCGTTCGCCAACGCGGGTGAAACGGGTCTCGCCATGCTCGGCCAAGACCTCCAGGATCAGCATGGTCCATTTGTCCGCGACCCTGCCGATCACCTCGTTGACGAGCGCTTCGACGCGCGGATCGGCATATTCGCCGGTTTCAGGACTCGCAATTCTCGCCGGCGGCGGAACCGTCATTCCAAATTCTTTCTGCTGGGTAAGTATGGCGACTTCCGGTGCCTACTTTCCAATGGAGAGTGACACTCATACCTGGTCTCCAGCGCTTGGGCATCCTCTTGGAGACAACCATGAACATCACCGGGAACACCATCCTGATCACCGGCGGCGGCAGCGGCATCGGCCGGGCCCTAGCCGAGGCCCTGCATGCGCGCGGCAACCAAGTCATCATCGCGGGGCGCCGCGAGGGCGTGCTGAAAGAAACCGCAGCCGCCAATCCGGGCATGGCCTGGGCGACGCTGGACGTGGAGGACCCTGCCGCCGTCGCCGCCTTCGGCGCTCGTATCGTCAAGGACCATCCAGGCCTAAACGCCGTGATCCTCAACGCCGGGATCATGAAGGCCGAGGATCTCACGGCCGAACCGTTCGATCTGGCGACGGTGGACGCGACGATCACGACCAACCTCCTGGGGCCTATCCGGCTGACGGCGGCCCTGCTGCCGCACTTGCGCGCCCAGCCGAAGGCGACGGTGATCACCGTGACCTCAGGCTTGGCGTTCATTCCGCTCGCGGCGACCCCGACCTACAATGCGACAAAGGCGGCCATGCATTCGTGGACCCAGTCGCTTCGTCATCAGCTCCGCGACACGGCCGTGGAGGTTCTGGAACTGGCGCCCCCCGCCGTCGCCACCGATCTGATGCCGGGTCATGCCGAGAATCCCAACTCCATGCCCCTGGCCGACTACACCACCGAGGTCCTGGGCCTGATCGAAGGGGGCGACACCCCGCGCGGCGAGATCCTGGTCGAACGGGTCAAGCCGCTGCGCTTTGCCGAGATCGGCGATTACGAGGAGATGTTCCACAGGTTGAACCGGGCTCACTGAAGGCGTTCGGGGAGCTGGAAGTCGCCGGAGCACGACGGCTTCCAACTCACCGAACAGATCCTTCGCCCCTGGTCGCGACAGCGCCAGAAGCGGAACTTGGCGCCACTCCGGGAACCAGACGCTCAGTGCGGGCAGAAGGCCGCCGGCGGCTCCCCAACCGGGTCAATATACTCGGCTCTACGGTTGCTCTTCAGCTTCCGGACGGAACGCCCCCGTCTCCCATCCGCGGATGGCGCCGTATCCTGCAGCAGCGCTGCATGGTGTCCGAGGACCTGTCCGCCGATCCGCGCTTCGCGGACAATCCGGCCGTCGTCGACGCGCCGCACTTTCGGTTCTACGCCGGTTGCCCGATCGTCGACCCCGACGGCTTCACGCTCGGTTCGCTCTGCGTGATCGACACCGAGCCGCGCACCCTGGACGAGACCCAGCAGGCGATCCTCACCAACCTGGCGTCCCTGGTGTCGGACGAGATCAAGCTGCGCGTCACCGACGGACGTCTGAAACGGGCCATGGACGTCCTGGATCGCAGGCCGCGCTCGTGATGCGTTGTTGTTGCTCCACGCGCCCGCCAGGCAGCGGGGCGTGGAGCACTCCAATCCATCAGACTGTCGGAACGGTCCCGCCATCGATGACAAACTCGGCGCCGTGGATCGCGGCGGCGCGATCCGAGGCCAGATAGGCGATGACGTCGGCGACCTCATGGGGGGCGGCCGGACGCCCGATTGGGATCCCGCCCAGGCTGTCGAGGACGACTTGCCGCGCCTCCTCGATCGTGCCGCCATTGGCGGCCTGCAGGCGTTTCAGCAGGTCCACGGACGACTCGGTCATGATCCAGCCGGGAGAGACGGCGTTGACCCGCACGCCCTTCGGACCCAGTTCCTTGGAGATGGACTTGCTGTAGGTCCTCAGCGCGGCCTTGGCGGCGGCGTAGGCCGTGGTCGCCTCGGGAAGGGGCAAGACCGACTGAATGGAGGTGACGTGCACCACCGCGCCAGCGCCCCGCTCGATCATCTGCGGAACCAGGAGGCGATCAAGGCGAACCGTGGCCAGTAGATTCAGGTTCAGTTCGGAGAGCCAGTGATCGTCCGTCAGGGCGACAAAGCCGCCGCCCGGCGTGGACGAACCGCCGATCACGTGGGCGAGGATGTCGACGCCGCCCAGACGCTCTAGCGCCGCCTTGGCCAGGACTTCGCCGCCCTCGGCCGTCGTCAGGTCCGCCTGGACGAACTCGACGCCATCGATGGGTTCCAGGGCTCCGCGGGCGGCGGTGATCACCCGGGCGCCGCCGGCC
Organism: Caulobacter sp. GW821-FHT09A05; assembly: GCF_059418465.1. Classification (NCBI taxonomy): domain Bacteria; kingdom Pseudomonadati; phylum Pseudomonadota; class Alphaproteobacteria; order Caulobacterales; family Caulobacteraceae; genus Caulobacter; species Caulobacter sp. GW821-FHT09A05. Next base: position 89,811 of record NZ_JBWKPX010000018.1, on the reverse strand, counting down.
AGGAAGCGGTCGACGGTGGCGCGGCCCAAACCCTTGGTGCCACCGCTGATGAGCACGCGCTTTCCCGCGAACTCGGTCGGATCAGCCTTGATGGTCATGCCGTGATCTCCAACGCCTTGATGGCGTCGTTTTCGAGCGTGAAGCGGTAGGTGAAGCGGATTGGGCTGCCCTTGAAGTCGCCATGGGCGGGGCCTTCGACGACGACCTGACCGTCCTCGCGCCGGACGGTGTCCGGTGTGAAGATCGCCTTCACGGGGATCACAGCCTCTTCAAACAAGGCGCTGATTTCGGCATGGCCCCACAGAACGGCGCCGTTATCGCGAACGACGGCGTCGGCTGCGAAGGGTTCAAGCATGCCGTCAGCGTCCAGGCGGGCGTTGGCGGCCACATACGCGGCGATCGGGGATGGAAGGTCGAGCGACATTGGTCTTGTCCTGCTTGCTGCGGTCGCAGCCGCGGCGGCTGCAAGTGCGCTTGCCAGGCAAGGTAGCGATGGACAGCTGCATGATAATCAGGACAATTCGCGATGCTTCATCACAAAAATCGGGACAATAGTGCAAAGCAGCCTGACGGAATTGGACGCCGTTCTCATGGTCGCCCGGCGGGGCAAGTTCCGCACGGCCGCGCTTGAGCTCGGGGTTTCAACGACCGCGCTCAGCAATGCGGTCGGAAAGCTGGAGCGCACGCTCGGCGTAAGGCTTTTCAACCGGACGACGCGAAGTGTCTCCTTGACGGAGGCAGGCCAGCAATTCGTCGCGCAAGTCGCGCCCGCCGTGCGCGACATTCATGAGGCGATGGACGCTGCGCGCGCTCAACAGGCCACGCCTTCGGGCACACTGCGCATCAACGCCTTCCCGACAGCGGCGCGGGAGATCTTCTCCTGGCTCGTCCTGCCGTTCCTGCGCGCGCACCCTCAGGTCCACATCGACATCGTCACGGAGGGTCGTCTGGTGGACATTGTCGCGGGCGGCTTCGACCTCGGCGTCCGTAGCGCCGACCTTGTGCCGGCCGACATGATCGCACTGCCGTTGGGGCGCGCGCGGCGCAATGTCGTGGTGGGCGCACCGAGCTATTTGAAAGCGCACGGGACGCCCTTGATCCCCCAGGACCTCGCCGAGCATACCTGTCTTCGCGTCCGGCTTCCCAATGGCGCGATCTACCGCTGGCCTTTCGAGAAGGATGGACAATCGGTCCACATCGACGTTGAGGGCGCCATCACCCTCGACGAAGCGAGCCTCGCACGCACCGCGGCCCTCGCCGCCGTCGGCCTGACCCTGGCGATGGAGTCCGATGTGCGGGACGACATCGAGGCAGGCCGCCTCGTGCGCGTGCTTGAAGATTGGACGCCCACCCTGGCCCCCTTGAGTCTCTACTATCCGAGCCGGCGCAACCCGACCGCCGCGTTCAAGGCGTTCATCGACTTCGCGCGGCGACATGGTGGGACCAGCGACGCCCTTAGGCCGTTTATGGCCTGAGACGCGCCAGCGGCAGACATTAGCACCCGCCTGGTAAGCGGACTCCAAGATGGGCCCTAACGCGGCCAGCTATGGAGCCGATTGAAATGGGCCAAAGATTGCGACCACTCGATCGCCTTCGTCGCGGTTGTCGGTAATCACCTGCGATGGCTGGTCCCTCCTGGCGCGACCCGCACTACTACGTAGCCGGAGCGACTGCTCAGGCGATCCGTCAGGCGCTTGTTGGCCAGTTCGTTGGCCACCGACAAGCCCGTGGCGAATACCTCGCGCGGACCGGCATAGAGCCTGTGTCTGAACATCCGCTCGAGCGTGGTGATGCTGGGATGGGCCGCGTGGGTCACCCAGGTGCGAGAATGCAGCGCGCGGATCGCGTCAGGCCCCGTGGCGTCGAACATGCCGTGGTGCGGGGCCACCGCGACCTCGACCCGTCCGGCCGCCCGGGCGGCGGGGGCCTCCAGGCCGGCGCGGTGATCTATGCGGCGGAGCACGCCTCGCCAATCTTCCGCGGAGACATGGACATGGCTCGCGCGGAGCTTGAAGCGGCGCTCGGATCGGCGCCTCGACGATAGGCGCGCTCGCCCGATGACGGCCTGCCAGGACAGGTTCGAGGGAAAGGACCCTGGCGTCATCCAGCCCTAAGGCGCGTCTCGTCGTCGACTATCCGGCGTCAAGGCGACCATCACCTGATCGAACGCCCGACTGTCTCTAAACTATCAGCGATTTTTAGAATCTCCTGCACGCGGCACCTGATATTTAAGGTATAAATTCGAAACACAATACGGCACGCCAAACAGAATATATTTAAGATTATTCTTAATATGCCAAATTATATCCCTCAAACAATTACAAGTTGTGCAAACAACTACACATTTACCTAATCCATGATATTAATTTATGCATTTTCGCCCTAAATGAGCAGCCGATATCGATAAACAGCTCCCACCGTACATCTTATGGTTAACTATTTGTTGACGCCCCGGCTGCTCGCTCCACGGTACGTGCCACCTAGGCGGGAAAATTAAGCGATTTTGAGCGTCGCAGCAGTCACCGCCTGACGGGAGCTCAGAATAAAGATGATTGAAGTATTGGCGGGCCATTATTCCCGACGCCGGGCCTTCGCGGCCGTCGCCGGGCTCGCGCTCATCGGCAATCTCTGCGCCTTCGCCCCCCTCGCCGCCGCCGCGGCCGCGGCCAAGGCGCCCGCGAACGTCGAGGTCTTCCGCGAGCAAGCCAACAAGGTCGGCGCGCGGAGCTGCGCGGATCTCTACGAGGCGCTTGGCCAGGGCCTGACCCATGGCGCGACCTTCTCGGTGAAGACCGAGGCGGACAAGGCCGCGCCCGACGCCCATCTCGTCCAAGGCGTCCTGGGCATGACCTACGACCTGCCCGACCTCAAGGGAGCAGCGGGCGGGGTGGTGGTCGCCGCGCCCGGCGAGGGCGGATGCGAAGGTTACATGGTGCGCGTGGCGCCCTTCCAGAAGCCCTGCGCCGAGGTCGTCAGCCTCCTGCCGGCCGGAAGCACGGCGGGGCAAGCCCTTTCGGGCGTCTGGCGATACCAGCTGGCCGGAAGCCAGGGACAGGCGCTGATGATTCCCAGCGGCGCCGCCTGCGTGGTGGTGACCCTTTCTGGAATGACCCAGCGCCGGTGAAGTCCGCGCCCGCCAGCCGGGCGAGGCCAGCTTGCGAGAACGATCGTGCGGTGACTTGGCCCGCCCGCACGGAAGACGTGAACCGGGCCAAGTCACCGCGCTCGCCGACGCTCCAAAAAAGGGCTGGCCAGCCGACATTGAGGGATAGGGCCATGGTTACGGGCATGTCGAAGGATCACCGCGCCGGCTTCGCTCGCGACAGGATGGGCGGGGAAAACGGACGAGGCTGGTCGCGGCGACGCCGGCTGATGGCCATCCTGCGCAGAGCCCATCAGGTGCTCGGCGTCAAGCGCAGGGGCCGGGGGCTCGGAATCTTGGGCGTCGACGGCGGGCAGCGCCCGATCAGCGCCATCGGCGGCTTGGTCGCGATCATGGCGCTCGGCCTCTCCGCCCCGGCCCAGGCGCAATACAACGCGGGCGGCGCCATATCATCCGCCACCAACGCCATTGCTATCGGCAACATGGCCCAGGCGAATGGCCTGAGCAGCGTAGCCTTGGGCGACTCCAGCATTGCAACGGGCAACACTTCGATCGCCATCGGTTACTTGATGAGCGTCAATGGCCCCAACGCCATTGGCGTCGGCATCTCCGCGAAGGCGACCGGCGTCAACGCCCTCACCATGGGCAGCAACGCTCGCTCACTCACGGACGGCGCATCGGCTTTTGGTGTCAACTCCACTGCAAGCGGTGCGAACTCGACCGCCCTCGGCTCCACGGCCACGGCTGGCGCCGCCAATTCTGTCGCGATCGGCTACCTCAGCCAGGCGACGAACAGCGCCGCCACCGCCGTCGGACGTCAGGCCATTGCCTCTGGGGCCAACGGCGTGGCCATCGGCAGCTTGGCGCAGGCCACCGCAGGCAACGCCGCCGCCCTAGGCGTCCGCGCGGTGGCAAGCCAGGTAAACGCCCTTGCCCTGGGCGCGGACGCCAGCGCCGCCGGTGTGAACAGCACGGCGATCGGCGCTGCGGCGACCGCCACCGGAGCTCAGGCGGTCGCCTTGGGCGTCTATGCCAACGCGGGAGGCGTGGACGCGATTGCGGTCGGCAGATTGGCTAATGGCGGCGGGCTGCGCGCCCTCGCGCTAGGACTGAGGGCGAACTCATCCGGGATTGATTCGATCGCGCAAGGCAATTCGGCCGCCGCAAGTCAGCAGAACGCCGTAGCGATCGGCTTCGGAACAATCGCTTCAGGGATAAACTCAGTCTCTCTCGGCTCTCGCACCGCCCTCGGAACAGGCGCCCTCGCCGAGAGCGCCATCGCTATCGGCACGGATGTGACGGCCTCCGCGAATGACGCGCTTGCCGTCGGGCGCGCGAGCCAGGCGACCGTCGCGCGCGCCACCGCGCTCGGCGTTAGTGCTTCAGCGACCGGGCAGAGCGCGCTGGCCGTCGGCGACACGGCGGTCGCCAACAACGCCGGCGACGTGGCCCTGGGCTCGGGCTCGACGACCCTGGCGGCGGTGGGCACGGCCAGCACGGTGATCGGCGGCGTGACCTACGATTTCGCCGGCGCGACCCCGACCAGCACGGTCAGCGTCGGCGCGGGCGGGGCCGAGCGGACGATTACCAATGTCGCCGCCGGCCGGATCTCGGGCTCCTCGACGGACGCGGTCAACGGCTCGCAACTGTTCGCCACCAACCAGCAGGTGACCCAGAACACCACCGATATCGCCAACCTGGGGACCACCGTCACCAACCTTGGAAACGATGTCACCCAGAACACGACCGACATCGCCAATTTCGGCGGCGCGCTGACCAGCATCGCCGGCGACACGACCAGCGTCTATACCAACGCCAACGGCCAGGGCGTCCGCTACGCCCGCACCAACGAAACCGGGCTCGCGCAAAGCGACGCGTTCGCCCAGGGTGTGGGCTCGACGGCGGTGGGCTACGACGCCCTGGCCACGGCCGACAGCGCGCTGGCGCTGGGACGCGCCGCCCAGTCCAGCATCCTGGGCGGCGTCGCGCTCGGGTCCGGATCGGTGTCCGACCGCGCACTGGCCCCGACCTCGGGCAGCATTATCGTCGGAACCAACCTGGCGCCCTACAACACCAGCGACCTGACGCTGCTGGGCGCTCTGTCGGTGGGCAACGCCACCAGCTATCGCCAGATCACCAATGTGGCCGACGCCACGTTGGACCAGGACGCGGTGACCCTGCGGCAGCTGAAGGGGGCGATGAGCTCGTTCTCGGTGACGCCGATCCAGTACTTCCACGCCAATTCGACGGCGTCGGACTCCCTGGCCGTCGGCGCGGACTCGGTGGCCATCGGCCCGCGGACCACGGTCAACGGCGACAACGGCGTCGGGCTGGGCGACGGCGCGGTGGTCCAGATCACCGCGCCCGGCGGCGTGGCTCTTGGTCAGAACGCGACGGTGAACCTGGCCGACGGCGCGGCGCTGGGGACCAACTCGGTCGCCAACGGCATACAGGCCATCGCCCTGGGGGCCGGCGCCAACGCCAGCTTCGCGGGCAGCGTGGCCCTGGGCGCGGGCGCGACCACGATGGTGGGCTCGCGGACCGGCTATGCCGGCTACGGCCTGGCCGCCCCGCAGAACTCGGTGGGCGAGGTGTCCGTCGGCGGCCCCGGAGCCGAGCGGCAGATCACCAATGTCGCGGCCGGTTCGGCGCCGACCGACGCGGTGAACGTCAGCCAGCTCAACCAGGTGGCCCAAAACACCGCCAACGCCCTGGGCGGCGGGGCGACCTATGATCCGACCACCGGGACCTATACCGCGCCGACCTATACGGTCGCGGGCAATACCTACAACAACGTCAACGCCGCGCTGCAGGCGCTGAACCAGACGGCGGCCGCGCGGAACATCCAGGCCAACCGCGCATCGGCCGCCAACGTCCCGTCGAACGGCACGCTCAACGTGACCGCGGGCTCCAACACGGTGGTGACGCTCAACGGCGACCAGCTGCAGATCGCCATGGCGGACAACCCGACCTTCAGCGGCGTGATCAGCGCCAATGGTGGCCTCGCCGTCGGCCAGAACACCACCGTCGACATGGGCGGCAACCTGGTCCGCGACGTCGGGGCCGGCGCGGTGACCGCCACCTCGACCGACGCGGTCAACGGCTCGCAGCTGCACGAGGTCCAGCAAGTGGCCAGCAATTCGGTGCAATATGATGCCGGCGGCGGGTCCGTGACGTTCAATCCCGGCGGCCAGGCCGCGACGCTGCACAATGTCGCCGCCGGCGTCGCGCCGACCGACGCCGTCAACGTCCAGCAGCTCAACGACGGGCTTACGAACGCGATCTCGACCGCCAACGCCTATACCGACGCGCGGCTGCAGGGTTTCGTGGTCGACATGTCCAAGGCGCGACGCGAGGCCTTCGCGGGGAACGCGGGCGCGCTGGCGGCGGCCGGCCTGCCCCAGGCCTATGAACCGGGCCGCAGCATGCTTTCCCTGGGCGCGGGCACCTATGGCGGGCAATCGGCCTTCGCCATGGGCCTTTCGCGAATCATGGACGACGGCCGCACCATCCTCAAGGCGGGCGCGACCTACGACACCCAGGAACGCACCGGCGCCAATCTCGGCATCGGCTTCCAGTTCTGATCCGCATCGTTCATTCGATCATCCAAGGAGGACACGATGAAAGCCAAGCGCCTCCTCGGGCGTCAGGATCGGTCAGCGAGACCTGGCCGTCGGGCGAGGCCGCGACCCGCGCCTCCATGGCCTTGAGCATCTTCATCTGCTCGCGCAGCCGTTCGACCTTCTCCTTCAGCCGCTCCGAGCGCGCCTCGACGGCCTGGCCCTCCTGGCGGTCGGCGGTGTCCAGGTCGCGAAGATAGCGGGCGATGTGCTCGGCCACCTGTTCCAGGCGCTTCTTGAGCTTGTTGGCGGTGAAGTTCTTGTCGCGGGTGTTGACCCCTTGAACTTGCTGCCGTCGATGGCGACGAGAGCCGACCCCAACAGGCCGATCTGGCGGCACAGCACCACGAACTGGGCGCAGGCGGCCTGGATCGCCGGGCCGTTGTCTTTCCTGAAGTCGGCGATGGTCTTGTGGTCCGGCGCCAGCCGCCCCGTCAGCCACATCAGCTCGACATTGCGCCGCGCCTCGCGCTCCAGCCGGCGGCTGGACTGCACCCTGTTCAGGTAGCCGTAGACATAGAGCTTCAGCAGCATGGCCGGATGATAGGCCGGCCGGCCCGTCGCCGCCGGCGCCACGCCGTCAAAGCCCAGCGCGCCCAGGTCCAGGTCGTTGACGAACACATCGACCACCCGCACCGGGCTCTCCTCGGCCACGTAGTCGTCCAGACATTCGGGGAGCAGCGTCGGCTGCCGGCGGTCGCAACCCTCAACGAAGCGGCTCAACTCCACCTCCCGACGGCTAACGTCAGGAGTCTAGCTGATCTGCGAGGGTTCCACACAGCCTCGGTCAATTGCTGCCGTTAGCGCATCTCCGGAAACTGGACATTCAGCGGCGGCCGGCAGCGGAGATTGGCCAAGGCAACGGCCAGTTCGCGTCAGACTGACCGCGCTTCCGAGGCGCCGCAGCATCTGTCGGCGATGGGCGTTCATCGCCTATTTGACGGCGATGAAGATCGGATTGGCGTAAAACCACAGGTCGGACCACGGATCCTCGCCCAGCGGATCCGGCGACGGCTCGGCCTCGTCGCCACTCGCGCCACGGACCCGGATGTAGGTGGGACCGCGCACGTTCTTCAGCACGTGAACCATCGACAGCACCTCGCCCTCGCGCGCCCAGGACGTCGGGGTGAAGACTCGGACGACCCGGGTCGAGGGATTGGCGTCGAGCGTTCGATCCCCGGCCGGACCGGTGACGCCGCCCTGAATCAGGCCGATGTGGGCGACGCTGGGCGAGAATCCGCCGAAGTTCTTGCCCGCCGGATCGCGCACGCGGATGACCACCGTGACGTCCGAACCCGCCGGGACCTCCAGCCGACCGCCGATCTCGGCCTTGGCGCCGCCCGCGCTGGCGGTGACGTCGACCTCTGAAACCAGGTCCCCCAGGGTCACGAAGATGCGGCCGCTGCGCAGCCCATCCAACACGTCGTCATAGGTGTGGACGGCCTTCACATAGGTCTTGGAGTACTCGCCCGGCCAGAAGTCCTCCCCGCCATCGGTGTAGTGACGATGGGAGTCCGAGGTCGAGGTGACCCACCAGGACCGCCCCTCCCCCAGCATGGCGTCCCAGAACCCGCCCATCTTGGCGGTCATCTGATCGAAGCCGCCCATGGTCGGCGCGCGCGAATAGCCGCCGCGCTCGCCCCGAGGCTTCTGGGCGCCGTCGGGCTTCAACGCCGCCGCCTGGTGCCCGGGCGCGCCTTCCATGCCGACGGCTACGTCGGGCGCGGTGTCGTTCCAATTGCGCAGTTCGGACGGCGAGACCAGGCCGTAGCGACCAACCTCGGTCGCCGACCTGGACGGATGGTTGGCGATCACCACGGGCGGTCGCGGCAGCGCCTTCATGTGACGCAGAGCGTCCAGCATGAAACCCTCCTGGTCGCGCGCGGAGTCGGCCGGCCAGGGCTCACGCCGGTTGTAGCGGCTCTCGATCCCGAACAGGGCGTCGCGTTCACTCGCGGTGCGCGGCAGGATCAGGCTGGAGTGCTCGGCCGCCGGCGTATCCAGCTCCATGCCCCAGAACTGCAGGACGCCGGGTGTCTGGCGCCGCGAGCGCACCAGCTCTGGATAGGCCTCGTCCCGGTTCAGCTTGGAATGGTTCGGACCGCCGTGGTCGGTGGCGACCATCCACGAGAGACCGTGTTTGGCGGCCATGCGGGCGTTGGTGGTGATCGGATTGCTGGCGTCGCCCGCCTTGACCAGGACCGGCGGCCGCGACGGATCGGCGGCGGGCTTCACCGAGACGCTGAACCAGCTGTGGACGTGATGGTCGCCGGCCAGCCAGCGACGCTCGGAGGCCTTGGCGGCTCGGCCGGCCTCGCGCGCCGGCGCGATCGGCTGCACGGCATGGCCGGAATGGGCCAAGGCTGTCGTCGCCGAGACATCCGCCAGCAGGACCATCGCCATGACGGCGCGCGAAACGCCTTGTCGCGTCTTTGCGGAGAACATGGGCATGGAGACGTCCTATAGCATCGTGCGGAAAAGTGGTTGCCGGTTTTCCGCGAAAACGATGCGAAAACAAAAACCTAGAGCAAGTCGCGTGATTCCTATATCGCGCGACTTGCTCTAGCCGGCGGTCATGACAGTTGCGTCGCGACACCTAAACGACACGGGCCCGCGCGGCGAGACGCGGGCCGGTCCGAACGCGACGATCGGGTTTCAGGGCGGCTAGAACTTGGCCCGCAGGCCGAAGCTCACCGTACGGCCATAGTTGGTGTATCCGCCGAACCAGCCGCCCTTGATGAACTGCCACTGCGAGGCTTTCGTCAGGTTCTGTCCCTCGATCGCCGCCGTGATCCGCGGCGTGATCTTGTAGCTGACGCTGGCGTCCAGCGAGCCGAACGCCTTGTCGTTCAGCGCGGACAGCCCCGCCCCGCCGACGTCCTGCAGCACGTCGTCGATCCAGCTGTAGCTGCCGCGCGCGGCGAAGCGGTCCTTCTCGTAGAAGGCCGTCACGTTGAAGCTGTTCTTGGCGACGTTGACCATCTCGTCCTTCAAGCTCGGCGAATAGGTCGCTTCGGTGTCGGTGTAGGTGTAGTTGGCCAGGAAACCCAGGCCGTCGAAAGGCGCCGGCAGGCTCTTGAACAGGTGCTGGTAGGCCAGCTCGACGCCCTTGATCGTCGCCTTGCCGCCGTTGGTCGGCGAGGTCAGCACATAGGTCTGGCCATCCACGACGATGTTGGTGTTCTGGCTGTAAACGAAGGTCGTGATGTCCTTGTAGAACGCGCCGCCGATCAGCGCGCTGCCCGGCGCGAAGTACCATTCCAGGGTGGCGTCATACTGCCAGGCCTCGAACGGCTTCAGCAGCGGATTGCCGCCCACCGCCGTCAGCAGGGTCCCGGAGTTCAAGGTCAGGCGCGGCGCCAGGTCGGCGAGCGATGGCCGGGTGATGACCTTGGCGGCGGCGACGCGGATCTGCATGTCCTCGAAGGGTTCAAGCGCGAAGTTCACCGTCGGCAGGACGTCGGTGTAGGTCTTCTCGAAGCGGACGGGCAGCGCGGCCGTGCCGTTGTCGGCGTGACCGGCCGAGACCTGCTTGGTCTGCGCGACGCGTACGCCGACCTGACCGCGCAGGGCCGCGCCGAACAGGCTCGTGTCGATATCACTGAGCGCGTAGCCCGCCCCGATCTTCTCGGACACGCGATAAGAATTGCGCTGGTCCGCGCGGGCCGTGCCCCGTTGGTTGGGGTCGCGCAAGGCCCAGAAGGCGGCCGGATCCGGCATGGCCCAGGTCGCAGGCAGGCTGCCCGAGACGCCGCCCAGGAAGTCGCTGACCGGGAAGGGATCGAAATAGTCCGCCCCGAAGAACTTGCCGGCCAGATTGGTCGTGTAGTTGATGTCGGCGCGGTTATAGGAGCGCTCGCGCTCGCGGAACTTGACGCCGAACTGGAGGCGGCTGAGCGGCCCCCAGCTCACCGGCCGTTCGGCGTCGAACTGCAGTGCGGTCTCGTCGTCCGTGGCGTTATTGACCCGCCATTCGATACCGCGGCAGGGTCCCTTCGCCGTGCTCTGGCGCACAGGATCGTACAATCGGCGGGGTTGGCGCGCCATGCTGAATGAAACAGAGAACTACGCCCTCGCCATAGCACTCTAGGCTACAATTTTCCGTCATTTTCGGTGGTCATGATTTCTTCTTCGGCGGAGGTCTTGCTTTCAGATGATTTAGATCGCAACCCAAACCACTTGAAATTGGACCGAAGCGCGCACGTCTTAACCGAACATCGACCTGACGCACTACGGATCTTTGTCTCATGCGGTCTATCCGTGGGCCGCGCCCGGCGAAAACCGCGCCATCAGGTCATAGACTTCACCTGGAAATAGCAGCCGAACACAGGTGATCTGGTCATTGCCTCGCCACGTGCGCCGCTCCAGCGCCAAGCAAGCCGCACTGGGGTGGACGCCAAGCAAGGCGGCCGTGGCGCGCGAGACGTTGACGGCGCTGATGCGATGCTCGGCCTCGGTCCAGGCCACCGTCCCGAGCAGCCAGGCCCCCGGCGGCGCGCCTGAGAAATCCGCGTCCGCGGCGTCAGGCACGGCCGTCAGATTGATCACCCGTTCCTCAAGCGCGAACGGACGCTCGTTGGAGCGATGCAGGCACGTCAGGGCCAGGACCCTGCTGGAGGCGGCCAAGTCGAGCTTGGTCATCTCGACGCGATCGGGGCGTCGCAGCTGGCGTGAAAGAAGTTCGTAGCGATAGGCCGCGCCGCGTCCGGTGATCTCGTTCTGGATGTCGGGGATATCCAGAACGACGGAGTGGACCCTGGGGTGGCAGACAAAGGATCCGGCCCCGCGCTGTCGAGCGATCAGGCCCCGTTCAGCCAGCGGCGACAGCGCCTTGTTCACCGTCATCCGCGAGCAGCCGTACTGCGCCATCAGGTCGAGCTCGGACGGGATCCGATGGCCCGGCGGCCAGGCGCCGGATCGGATCCGCTCGCCGATATCGGCTCGGATCCGCTTATGCAGCGTCGCGGTCGTGTCGCGGGCCATGGCCAAGGTGATCTCATCGACGCAAGGGACAGGGGCGCGCGGGACGCCGCGCGCTAGCGTGAGCGCAAGCGCTCCAGTCCGTCCAGAGCCCAGGCGAAGTCCGATCGGCGGAAACTGCGAAGGAGCAGGATGACCCCGCTGAGGGTCAGCCACGCGACGCCCGTCGCCACCGTGATGATCAGTGGATGGTTGAAGCTGGTGCGGCTCGAATAGTCCATGATGTGCAGCATCCAGAACACGTCCCACAAGCGCCAGCTATCGGTCCGCCGCTCGACTACGTCGCCGGTGGCGGCGGCGACATAGAGCGTGGTGGTTTCGGCGTCGTCGAAGCTGGCCTTCCACAGGGGCAGGACCAGCCCGCGCGTCTCAAGACCGTGCCGGGTGACCGGCTCAACGGCGGTGATCCTGCCCTCGCCGGCATAGGCGGCGGCGGCCAGGCCACGCGCGGCGGCGGCGTCGACGACCACGGCCTGGCCAGTGACGGCGTCGACCATCGACGTCCCTGCCGCCGTTTTCACCTCGTAGACATAGCGATCGTTCAAGGGCCGAAGCTTGACGCCGACGACCGGCCCTCCGGCCGTCGGCGCCAGCTGGCCGACCGGCACGAGCTTGGCCGGCGCCGCCAGCGGAACGGGGTCGCGCACGCTGTGCTCGCCGGAGACCTTGTGGTGGTCGAGCAGGGCCATCATCGCCCCGCTGACCGACCACAGCAGGAACTGCAGGCCCAGGACCAGGCCAAACCATTTATGCAGGGTGCGGATCAGCAACATCTCGGCCTCACGCGGCGGCTTTGCGGGCCCGCCGGCGACGGCGGAAACTGAAGATCAGGAGCCAGGCGCCGCTGGCGCTGCTGACCACGGCGGTCCAGGTGGCGATGCGCAACAGGGTGTTGTTGACGTTCTCGCGCTCCTGGTAGTCCATGATGTGGAACATCCACACGAAGTCGAAGATGCGCCACAGATCGTGGCGCTTGGCGACCAACTCACCGGTCTGGGCCGAGATGTAGAGGGTCGGCCGCCACCAGCCCTGGAACTCGACGCGCCAGAGCGGCGCCGGACGACCGCGGATTTCCGGCGGGGCCTTGCTGAGTTGCTCGACGGCCTTGACCGCGCCGTCGCCGGCATAAAGCGCCCTGGCGCGGGCCTCCGCCGCGGCCCGACCCAGCGGCGACAGCTTGTCGCCGGTGCGGGCGTCGAACAAGGCGCGCTCGGGCCCGCCCGTCACGACATAGACCGGCCGGCCCAACTGGGTCTCCAGTCGCACGGCCTGGCCGGGGGCGGCCGTCATCACCGCGCCGGGCTCGACCAGGTCGGCGAGATCGAGCGGCGGCGACGGCGCATGGCGCACCAGGTGATCGCCATGGATGATGTCGAGATGGACGGCGGTCATGTACAGGCCGCTGAAGGTCCAAAGGACCGCCTGCACGCCGATGACGAGGCCGAGCCATTTGTGGGTGTTCCGGGCGAGGGCCGGCCAACGCATAGTCTTCACCTGATCGAGAGGCGCCTGGCCGGCCCGCGAGGCCGGCCAGGCAGGAGACGGGTTAGTTGAACTTGTAGCTCAGCCGCACATAGCCGCGCCGACCCAGCAGGTCGTAGGTCATGGTGTCGGTGTTGCCGTCGGTCCAGCTCTGGATGAACGGCGCCTTCTTGTCGAAGAGGTTGTCGACGCCAAGGGCGATGTCGGCCTTGTCGCCCAGCCGATAGGCGAACTGGGCGTTGTGGTAGAAGACGTCGGGCGACTTGTAGCCGATCTCGTCAGGCGCCGCGTTGAAGTCGGTCGCCTTGCCGATCCACTGCACCGAATAGGTTCCCGTCCAGCGCTCGGCCATCAGCGAGAGGCTGCCGTTCGAGCGCCAGTGGGGATAGCCGCCGTTGCCGCCGCCGATATGGCCGTCGAAGATGATCGGATCGGCGCCCTGGAACGGGGTCACGACATAGCTGTCGAGATAGGTGGTGTTCCAGTCGAGGCTCGCGCGCAGGCCGCCCAGGTCGAACTCGTAGCGGATGCCTACATCGACGCCCTTCATCGTCTCCAGGCCCGCGTTGGTCGGCTGGGCGGACAGATAGGTGATCTCCCCGGTCAGGGGGCTGCGCGTGAAGTTGGACGCGCCGCAGAACGGATGGGCCAGGTTGGGGGTCGCGTAGCAGACCGCCAGCTTGGTCGAACCCGGGATCGAGCGAATGGCGTCCTTGATCTCGATATCGAAGTAGTCGACCGTCACCGAGAGGCCCGGCACGATCGGCGGCTGCAGCACCGCGCCCAGGGTCAGGGTCTTGGCGGTTTCGGGGCTCAGGTTCTGGTTGCCGCCGACGGTGGTCAGCACCGTGTTGCCCAGTTGGACGTAGTTGGCCGGCACGCCGGTGGCCTGGCAGTTGGCGATCAGGGTGGCGTTGCCGCTGCTGGCGTAGCGGCTGCACGGATCGGTGGTCGTCAGGTTGCCCTCGGCCACCCCGCCGAACAGTTCGGGCACGCTGGGGATGCGAAAGCCCGTCCCGTAGGTGGCGCGCAGCCTCAGGCTTGGAACCACCGCCCAGTTCAAGCCAACCTTGTAGGTCTCGTTGGATCCGAACAGGTTGTAGTCGGAGTAGCGAACAGCGGTGTCCAGCTCCAGGCGCTCCACCATCGGCAGGTCGGCGAGCAGCGGCGCGGACAGTTCGAGGTAGGCTTCCTTGGCGGTCACCGAACCGGAGATGGGGTCCTGCTGGTTGGTGTTGGCGATGCCCAGCACCGTCAAGGCGTCCGGATCACGCCAACCCTTTTCCTGGCGATAGACGACGCCCGCGGCGACCGCCAGCCGGCCGGCCGGCAGATTGAAAAGCGTGCCGGTGACATCGGCCGTGACGCTCTTTTGCGCGTTGCCGCCGGTGTCGCGGGAATTGAACAGGATGTACTTCAGGGCCGCAGGCGTCACATCGCCGGCGCCGAGATAGTCGATACAGGGGATCGCCGCGCCGGGCGTGGTGCTGCAGACGCTGGTGTTGACCGAATTGCGCACACGCTCGAGGTTGGCGATGTTGCTCATCGCATCGACCCCGGTGTTGCGTCCCCAGTTGGCGGCCGCTTCCCAGGTCCAGTCGCCTTTCAGCGCGCCGCGGGCCCCGCCTACGAACCGATAGGTGTCGGTTTCCTGTGAGAAAACCCGCGGACCGGGTTCGGCCAAGCGGCGTTGCAGGAGGGTGATGTCCTGGCCCGTCGGATTGGTCGGATTGCCGGCCGAGATGGCCAGGTTGCGCAATGTGCCTGGCGTGGCGATCTGATGGCTCTCGCGGTGCGTGAAGAACAGCTCGCCAAACAGGGTGACGGAATCGGTCAGCCTGTAGTCGGCCAGGAAGGCGGTGCTGATCCGCTCGATCGGACTGACCGCATTGAGGAACGGGTTCGAGTTGAAGTTGTGCTTGGCGGCGCTGTAGGGCTCGTAGAAATTGCCGTCGCCGCCGGGGGTCTGGTTGAAATTGATCTGCTGGCCGCCGGGCAGCACGGCCCGGCCGCCGATCGTCGAGGCGCTTGAGACGCAGACCAGTTGTCCGCCGGACTCACCCAGGCCGCAGGGCGCGCGACTGGCCAGGTTCACCGCCTCGGTCTTCTGGTAGGTCAGCCCCGCGGTGACGCCGCCGCGCTCGTTGTGCAGGCCCCAGAGGACGTCGACGGCGTATTCCTGGCCGTCGCCCTCGTCGGTGACGCCGTACTTGCCCGAGAGCTTCAGCCCCTCGAAATTGTTCTGGGTGATGATGTTGACGACGCCCGCGACGGCGTCGGCGCCGTAGATCGCCGAGGCGCCGTCCTTGAGGACATCGATCCGGCCAATGATCGCCGTCGGGATCATGTTGAGGTCAGGGGCGCTATTGGCCCCTGTGCCGCCGTTGACCACCCGGCGGCCGTTGATCAGGGTCAGGGTGCGGTTGATGCCCAGGCCGCGCAGGTTCACCTGGGCGGCGCCGTAGCCGTTGCCGGTCCAATAGGCGTTGGTCTGGTTGCCGGCGGCGCCGGCCGAGGCCGGCAGCCGTTGCAACAACGTCTCCACGTTGGTCACGCCCGTCCGCTCGATCTGATCTTGCGAAATCACCGTCGCCGGCCCGACGCCGGCAATGTCGGCGCGCTTGATCCGGCTTCCCGTCACGATCAGTTCTTCGACGGTCGATGGATCAGTTGTCTGCGCGAAAGCCTGGCCGGCGCCGGCCAGCGTCGCCATGGCGGCGACGCCCGCCAGCAGAGTTCGTTTGTCGATCAGTTTCATGGCGATCCCCTCACCTCATGGCCCCGCACGCCGTCTCGTTGGCGCTCACGTCAGGCGAGGCTCCGGGTTCGGCCGGGATCAAGTCAATCTATGTATATACATTTGGAGACCATTTTCTGAGGATATTTATCCATAAAATCGCCAATAATTTCAGAAATTTGGGAATTTCCCGAAAGAAATGGACATTTTATGCCTTGAATCCGAAAAATAGACATGAGTTTGTATCTATTTCATAGAATTTCAGAATCTGCACATCAAGAACGCACCTGCGTAGAAATCACCATGAATCACATCGTCGGTGCTCCGAGATATATGATCATCACAATACTCAACATTACAATCATTGGAAGGTTTATCAGACCTCACATCGACCAATGAGCGCGATTCCACTATTGCTATACAGCGCCTCGAACCTACCAATGATGGCAAGGTTTGTCGTTATTTCATTTAACGACAAACGATCTGCAAACTGTGGGAAGGCCGCGGGTGTTGCGATAGTCGCGGCCGGGCCGGATTCGGAGGCCTCTTGGCTGGCCCACAGCCCGGCGGCGACACTATGAAAGGCCGGCATCGGATAGCTTCCGGTCCTGGGCGCGCACGCCCATCGCGCATCGCAAAAAACCGGCGGACCCGACGAGGGGTGCGAGCGTTGCGGAACGTACTGACCAGGACGAGGATGCCCACGCCGCATCTTGATCACCAGGCGCGCAGGACCGTGAATGATGAAGCAGTATGACCGTCGGCAGCTCCTGCGGGGCGCCGCCGTCGTCGGCGGGGGCCTGGCGGCCGCCAGCCTCTTTCCAGCTTGGGCGCAAAGCGCCGCTCCGGGCCTGATGTCCACCCTGCCCACGGTCTCGGGCCAGGACATCAAGCTGACCATCGGCCACGCCGAGGTGATGATCGATGGCAAGATGAGCCATGCGGTGACCATCAACGGCACCGTGCCGGGGCCGCTGATCCGGCTCAAGGAAGGCCAGACGGTCCGACTTTCGGTGACCAACACCCTGGCGGAGGAAACCTCCATCCACTGGCATGGGCTTCTGGTGCCCTTTCAGATGGACGGCGTTCCGGGCGTCAGCTTCCCCGGCATCCCGGCCGGCGAGACCTTCGTCTACGAGTTTCCGGTCAAGCAGTCGGGCACCTATTGGTACCATAGCCATTCGGGCCTGCAGGAGGCCGAAGGCCACTATGGCCCCCTCGTCATCGAGCCGGCCGGGCCCGATCCGATCGGCTTTGATCGGGAGCATGTGATCGTGCTCTCCGACTTCAGCTTCATGCACCCCCACCTGATCTTCAAGCGCATGAAGCAGCAGGCCGGCGTCTTTAACTACCAGAAGCAGACCCTCTCCAGCCTGATGGCGGGCAAGGACCAGACGCTCCAGGAACGGATGGAGTGGGGCAAGATGCGCATGGACCCCACCGACATTTCCGACGTCACCGGCGAGGTCATGACGTTCCTGGTCAATGGCCATGGCCCGGCCGACAACTGGACCGGCCTGTTCACCCCTGGCGAACGGGTGCGCCTGCGGTTCATCAACACCGCCGCCCAGATGATGTTCAATGTGCGCATCCCGGGCCTCAAGCTGACCGTGGTGGCCGCCGACGGCCAGGCCGTCCGGCCCGTCGAGGTGGACGAATTCCAGATCGGCAACGCCGAAACCTATGACGTCATCGTCCAGCCGGCGGAGGACAAGGCCTTCACCCTGGTGGCCGAGGCCGTCGACCGCTCGGGCATGGCGCGCGCCACCCTGGCCCCGCGCGCCGGGATGACCGCGCCGGTCCCGCCCCTGCGCGAACGGCCGCTGGCCACCATGAAGGACATGGGCATGGACATGAGCGCCATGCACGGCATGGACGCGGGCGGCTCCGGCGCGATGGCCGGCATGGACCACGCCGCGATGGGCCATGACATGTCGGCCATGGCCGCGCCGCCGGGCATGGCCGCTCCTAAGCCGCGCGGTTCGGACGTGATGGGCGACATGGGCGGCATGGAGATGTCGATGCGCGACGGGGCCAACGCGCCTCAGGTCAAGCTGGGACCCGGCGTGCAGACGATCGCGCCGATGCCCGTGGATCGCACCGGCGAGCCCGGCCAGGGCCTGGAAAGCGTCGGCCATCGGGTGCTGGTGTACAAGGACCTTGTCGCCCTGACACAAAACCCCGACGTACGCGCGCCGACGCGGGCGCTGGAGATCCGCCTGACCGGCAACATGGAGCGCTTCATGTGGGGGTTTGACGGGCGGAAATTCAGCGAAACCACCAGGCCCTACGCCTTCGAAAAGAACGAGCGTGTGCGGGTCACGCTAGTCAACGACACGATGATGGCCCACCCCATCCATCTTCACGGCCACTTCTTCGAGCTGACCCATGCGCCGGTCGGCTACGGCCCGCGAAAACACACGGTCATCGTGCTGCCCGGCGGCAAGGTGTCGTGGGACTTCACCGCCGACCCGGGCGATTGGGCCTTCCACTGCCACATGCTCTACCACATGCACGCGGGCATGTTCCAAGTGTTCAGCGTGCGGCCCCTCGAAGGAGCCGCGGCATGAAGACCGTAGCCTTGATCGGCCTCCTGCCGCTGATGCTGGGCGCGCCCGCGCTGACTCAGACCACGGACCACTCGATGACGCCGGGCATGCAGACGCCCGCCCCCTCGGCCAAGCCGGCGGCCAAACCGTCCAACCCGCACGCCGGCCACGACATGGGCGCGATGGCCATGCCGTCCAGCGACACGCCGGCCGACCCGCACGCGGGCCATGACATGGGGTCGATGGCGATGCCCGGGATGGGTCAGGGCCAAGCCACGGGCGCGATGGCCGACATGGGCGACATTCCCAACACCCCGCCGCCGCCCGCGCCGACCGACCATGCCGCCGACAAGGCCTTCGACCCGACGCGCATGGCCATGGCCCGCGCGCAGCTGCGCAAGGAACACGGCGGCGGTGTCACCTCGCTGGTGATGGCCAATTTCGCCGAATGGGCGCCCCGATCGGGCAAGGACAGCTATCGCTGGGAGGGCGAAGCCTGGTTTGGCGGCGACATCAACCGCCTGACGCTCAAGTCCGAGGGCGAAGGCGTCAGCGGCGAGGGGCTGGAACGCGCCGAACTGCAGGCGCTTTATTCCCGTAGCGTTAGTCCCTTTTTCGATCTCCAGGCCGGCGTGCGTCACGACTTCGAGCCCAAGCCGTCGCGGACCTATGCGACCGTCGGTTTCGAGGGCCTCGCGCCCTATTGGTTCGAAATCAGCGGCGCGGCCTTCCTCTCCAACAAAGGCGACCTGTCGGCGCGTTTCGAGGGCTATTACGATCAGCGCCTGACCCAGCGCCTGATCCTGCAGCCTCGCGCTGAACTCAATCTGGCGGCCTCGAACGACCGGGCCACCGGCGTCGGTTCCGGCCTGTCGGACGTCGAGCTTGGCCTGCGTCTTCGCTACGAGATTCGCCGCGAGTTCGCGCCCTATGTCGGCGTCACCTACGACCGCAAGTTCGGCAAGACCGCGGACTACGCGCGAGCCGCTGGCGAGGATGTCGAAGACGCCCGCGTGGTGCTGGGCCTTCGCGCCTGGTTCTAGGACGGCGTCAGCGCCCAAGGACTGGAAACCTGGATGACACGCGCGCCGCCAGACCAAAATAGTCCCGCGCTCCGGGCCCCGCCGCGAGGGGTTGGCGCGGGTCGGCGCGTAGACCTTTCAAGGATCACATGTCGAGCATACCGACGCCTGCCGACAAACCTTAGCCCCGCAGGCCTTGGCCTTGAATCCGCAGGACCTTTCGATGACACGTTCCAACTCCGCCTCGCCCATGGCGCGGCGCACCGTTCTACTGGGCGCGGCGGCGGCGGCGACCACCCTGCTCGCCGGCTGCGCCAAAGCCGCGGCTCCCCTCGCCATTCAGGTCTACAAGACGCCGGTCTGCGCCTGCTGCGGCAAGTGGATCGACGCCCTGGCGTCGGCTGGCCTCAAGCCGCGGGTCTCGGTTCTGGATGATCTAACGAAGGTGCGGGCGACCTATGGCGTGCCCGACGCGCTATCGTCCTGCCACACCGCGCGGATCGGCGGCTACGTCATCGAAGGCCACGTGCCGCCGGCCGACATCCTGCGCCTGCTGAAAGAGCGGCCCAAGGCGCTGGGCCTGGTGCTGCCGGGCATGCCGATCGGCTCGCCAGGCATGGAAATGGCGGGCGTGGCGTCCGAGCCCTACGCCACACTGTTGTTGCTGGACGCCAAGGGCGCCACCCGCGTCTTCGCGCGCCACGGCTGACTCGGCGCGGCGGCGCAAAGAAATCTCACGGCGCGCGAGGGGTTGGCTGCGAGCGGCGCGTATCCTCACTAGACGATCGGGGCGTCGTCTTCCGGAGACATGCAATGACCGACAAGACCACCTCGACCTTCCTAGCGACCATCGCCGCCGGCGCCATGCTCCTGGGCGCCTCCCAGGCGCTCGCCCACGCCAAGTTGGTGACCGCCAATCCGGCGCCCAACGCCACGGTCGCCGCCCCCAAGGCGCTGAGCCTGAAGTTCAGCGAAAAGCTGGAGCCGAAATTCTCCGGCTTCGAGATCGCCAACGCCGCCGGCGCGGCGGTCGCGATCAAGACAACCGTCGCCACCGACGGCAAGGGCCTGCAGGGCGCGCTGGCCGCGCCGCTCTCGCCCGGCGCCTACAAGGTCACCTGGCACGCCGTCACCGCCGACGCCCACCGCATGAACGGCGCCTACACCTTCATGGTGCGCTAGGGCGATGATCGAACTGGCCGTCGTTCTCGCGCGCCTGGTCCAGTACGTTGGCGCGGCGCTCCTGTTCGGAGCGCCGCTGTTTTGTCTCTATGGCTTGACCAGCGGCGGGGTCACGATGACCTGGCCGCGACGCCTGGCCCTGGCCGGCGGCGTGGCCGTGGTGATCGGATCGATCCTGGCGCTCTTGGCCCAGACCGCGATGATGGCCGGAAGCGCGGCCGACGCCTTTGATCGCGAAACCCTGGCGATGGTTGCGACCGGCACGCAATTTGGCCTGTCAGTGCTCGTCCGCCTGACCGTTGGCCTGGCGGCCGTGGTGGGCGCCTTGAGCGCTCGCCCCTCACGCGCCCTGTGGGCCGCCGCAGCCGCCTTGGGCGCCGTCGCCCTGGGCAGCTTCGCCTGGAGCGGCCATGGCGCCGACGGCGACGGCGTGGCCGGCGCCTTCAGGCTGATCGCCGACATCGTCCACCTGCTGGCGGCCGGTGTCTGGCTGGGCGCCCTGGCGGCCTTGGCGGCCTTGGTCGTTGGCGCGCGGGCCACGAGCGACACGGCGTTGCGCGAACTCCATCAGGCCCTGGAGGGGTTTTCCGGTGTCGGTTCACTGGTGGTCGCGGCCTTGGTGCTGACCGGTCTGGTCAATGTCTGGTTCCTCGTCGGACCGAGCCGGATCGTCCTGGCTGCCTCGACGGCGTGGGGCGCGGCGCTGCTCCTCAAGCTGGTGGTCTTTGGCGTGATGCTCAGCCTGGCCGCGCTCAACCGTTTCAGGCTGACGCCCCGGCTGGAGCGGGACATGACGGGTGGCAGGGCGACCTCGGCGCTCGCCGCCCTCAAGCGCAGCGTCGCTTTCGAATCCGCCGCCGGATTCGTAGTGCTCGCGCTCGTCGCCTGGCTGGGGACGCTGCCCCCGCCAGCGGCCCTCTAGAAGCCGCCGCACAATGGATACGGCCGGCAAAGCGCCGACACTTGCCGGGCTCGGCGGTCACCTCGTGCTCCCCTCCGTCCTTGGGGCCAAACCGCATCAGGGCGCTTCGAAATCGCCTTAGGCCGATCGCATGAGGGATGGACCCAACCGGACGCGTATCCCTTGTAGCGCTTCCTTATGAGACCTCCTGATGCATGGCCTGTGCTTACACGAGGGGACACTCCGAGCTGTGGCGCGCCAGCAGGCGGCGGCTTCATGGCGACGAGGTGTTCCGAGCCTGCACAGCGCCGGCAGAACACCGATGAAGTGGCTACGCCACCCCTCGTCGATCGCGCAGATCCAGCAAGTCCTCGTGAACCTCATGCGCAACGCCGTCGAGGCGATGGCGGACGCCTCTGGGTCGATGCGTTGCCGTGCGGCGGCGCGGCCTTCCGATTCACACTCATTCATGCGCGGGCGGACGAAGAGAAATGAGAGATAAGCGGATCGTTCATCTCGTCGATGACGAGGAGGCCATAAGAAAGTCCGCAGGGTTCCTGCTGCGGTCCTCAGGCTATCTCGTCCATAGCTACGCGTCCGGCGTCGAGTTCCTGAAGGTCGCCCGGAACGCCGAAGTCGGCTGCGTGCTTCTGGATGTGCGGATGCCTGACTTGGACGGGCTTCAGGTGCAGGCCCAGATGGCCGCTCGTGGGGTCAACATGCCCGTCGTGGTGTTCACCGGACACGGAGACGTCTCGGTCGCCGTGCAGGCGATGAAGGCCGGCGCCATCGACTTCCTCGAGAAGCCGTTCGAAAAGGAGGCCGTGCTCGACGCCATCGCGCGGGCGTTCGCCCGGCTCGACAACGCCGACGTTCGGGCGATGGAAGAGACCCAAGCGCTGGTGCGCGTTGCAGCGCTAAGCCCGCGCGAACAGGAGGTCCTGGAGGGTTTGGCCCAAGGCTACCCCAACAAGACCATCGCCTATGATCTGGGCGTGTCTTCGCGCACCGTGGAGGTTCACCGCGCGAGCCTGATGGCGAAGCTGGGGGTCCACAGCCTTTCCGACGCGCTGAGGATCGCCTTCGCCGCCGGCATGGGACGCCTCCCGAGCGCTGGAACGTCTACGTAGCGACCGCGCGGGACGGGTCTGAGATCGTATCTCGCCCCCTGCCTGTGCGAGCTTACGCAAACCACGCCCCCGACCACCGGCAATACGGCCGAGCAGCGCTTAACGATCCTGTTGTGCAAAATAGGTCGCCATAGGTCGCCGCGTCGCGCGCCATCCGGCCCACGCACCACTTGGCGTAAAATGGCGCCAGGAAGGGCCGGGGCGTGAATAAGCAGAGTCCGCAGAACTCTCGCCACCGCATTGACTTAAGAAAAGCCCGCATCCCTATCACCGAGGCGGGCCTTTCCTCCAAAGCAACGCCGTTTACATATGGCCCTTCATCGGCATGGGCGCGTCCGGCTTGTCGGCGGGCATGGCTGGCATGGCGGGCATCGTCTTGCCCTTGCAGCCGGCGCCGTCGCTGCAGCCCATCTTCATGTCCGACGAGGTCGGCGGGTCCTTCTTGGGCGGCATGCCGGCCATGTTCGCCATGCCCGCCGCATGGTCCTCCATCATCTGGTCGTGCATCTGGTCGCCGCCGTGCCGCATCCCTTGTTGATGCTGCGGGCACGGCGTGGAGTTGGCGGCCGCCGCCGGCTTCGCCGGTGCGGACATCTTCATGTCGTCTTCGGCGTGCGCCGCCGATCCCAGCGCCAGAAGGCTGAAGGCGGCGATCAGGAGTGATGTCTTGCGCATTGGGGTTCTCCAAGAAAATGGACCGTTTGTTGGCTGACGGAGCGTGGTTTCCGCCGCCGGCCAGCCTGCGGTCACCATGCGCAGCGGCGAGCGGCGGCCATATACGTGGAGTTCACATCGACGATGCTCGTTCTGCGGCCCCGCTAGAGCCACAGCCCCGAAACCTGTTCGGCCTCTCAATGACTGGCCATCGCCATCATCCTGCAGCTCGCCGCGCAGTCGCGGCAGCTGGCCCCGCATCGCTGCGTCCGCGCGTCGTCGAAGCCGGCGCAATCCTTCGCGCAGGCCTCGCAGGCCTTGGCGCAGGCGTCGCAGAGCACCGTATGGATCGGCGATCCCCGCATCATCGACGTCGCCGTCGCCTGGCAGAGGTCGGCGCAATCCAGGAGGATGGCGATATGGCCCGGGGCGGCGTGGGTGCCGCCCTTCTCCAGGCCATGCCGGGAAGCCTCCATGCACAGGCGATAGGTGGCGAGACAGGCGTCGATGCAGGCCTGCATCGACATGGCGCCCTGACCAGGGGCCATGGTCGTGGGCTGGGCCTGGGCGGCGGCGCCGACACCGGCGAGCGCCAAGCTCGAGATGAGAAGTCCGCGTCGGTCTTGCATGGGGTGTTCTCCGATCAGGTTGACGAGGGGGCTGTGGGCGGCGTCGACGATGCTCCTACCCTGCGCGCCCGGGTCACCCTCGCCGCCCGATCCGCGGCCGTGGCGGCCTCGCGGGCCATGCGCGTGTCCTGCCAGGGCCAATGGCCGTTGATCTCGACCCCCAGCGAGATGCTGAGGAAGGTGCGCACCAGAACCAGTCCGGCCAACACCATCAGGTCATCAAGGGTGGGGCTGATGACCAGCGATTTGACGATGTCGCCAGCGACCAGGAACTCGAGACCGAGCAGGATGCTGCGGCCCAGGGTCGAACGGAACGGGCTGTAGGCCTCGGAATGGTCGGCGCGCCAGGCGCGCTTGAGGAACAGGAAGGTGGCCAGGGCGGCCCCGGCCAAGATCGTCAGGGCGCCGGCCAGCTCAAGAATGATCACGGCCAGCTTGAAGAAGGCGCTGAGGGCGTCGCCGGTAAAATCAGTGGTGATCATACCAGCCTCGCCTGCGGATGTTGTTGAAGCTGTCGGTCGTGTGACAGGCGGAGCATTGATCGACGCGCGCCTTCTCCCCGGCGACCCGTTGCGACATCATGCTGAAATGCATCATCTGGTGACTGGGCGGCGGCTTGTGGCATTCGGCGCACTGGGTCGAGTTGACCGAGGGATGCCGGTACCCCTCGACGCGCCAACTGGTCACGCTGTGGCAACTGGCGCAGGTCTCGCCGAACAATCCCTGGTGCGGGTCCCGCATTGAATGGCAACTGGCGCAGTCCAGGCCGGCGGTTCCGGCGTTCCTGGCCGCCGCCGGAATTCCCATGGGATGCTTCCAGACCTTCGACTCCAGCAGCGCCGGATGGTTCATGCGGGCGAGGCTACGGCCGCCGTCGTGCTCGACGTGGCAGGAGGTGCACTCCGCGACCTTAGTGTGGAACTGGGTCGACTGCTTGCCGCCGAAATCCTGGCCGGCATGGCAGCTCAGGCAGGTCTTCGTCTCCACGCCCTTCAGCGGCGTATGGCAGGTCGTGCATTGCCCGGCGAAGCTCTGGTGGGCCGCGGAGAGCGGCCCCGGCGAAACAAGACTTTCGATCATGCCGCCGCCGGCCGGCGTACTCGTCCGCATGACCGCCGGGAGGCCGATCAGAACGACCAGCAGCGCCGCGATGAACAGGCCATAGAACAGCGTCGATCGCTTCATAGCCAACGCAGCCCGTAATAGAGGGCGGCGCCGATGTGGAGCAGGATCAGCCCATAGAGAATGACCCCGGCCACGATATGCAGCAGGCGCCACTTGGCGAACAGCGAACTGGTCGCGGCCTCCGCCCGCACGGCGTATTCGCTGTCCGACAGCGCCGCGGCCAGCGCGGCCTTGTCAGCGGGCGCCGCCGAGGGCGGCTCGCCCGGCCTGAACAGCAAGCGGGCCAGCCGACCGAGCGGGCGCGGCGGCGGCTCCACGCCCGTGGGCGGCGGCGGCAGGTTCAGATAGGCCGCCTTGAGCGAGGCCAGCTCGGTCTTGCGCCCGCGCAGCGCCCGCGCCAGCTCGGCCAGGAGAAATCGGCCGACGAAACCGCTCAGGACGGTGAGCATCAGAAGGCCGGTCAGCATCACCCCGAGGGGACTGTCGAACCTATGCGCGGCATGAAGCAGGGCGAGCAACGGCGCGAGCACGCCGGCGTAGATGTGGACAGCCAGCAGGGTCGGCTTGGTCACGAATCTCGACAGGAACCGGTCCACGACGCCGATATGCTTGGCCGCCACATAGGGAAGCGTCAGCAGCATCATCAGGACCGCGAGGACGCCCAGCATCCCCCCCGCCAGGCTCCCGGGGAAGCGCGGCGAGGCATGGATCACGAATCCCAAGGGGAAGATCATGATGAAGCCCACGAGCAGGGCCACGAGGATGTCGCCACGCTCGCGCATCAGGCTTCGACCACGAGCGGCTCGCCGGTCGTCTTGGCCTGGCAGGCCAGGATGTAGCCCTGGGCCTTGTCCTCCGGCGCGAGACCGGACTCGACGGCCATGGTGACCTCGCCGTCGATGAGCTTGGTGACGCAGACCCCGCATTCGCCGACACGGCAGGAATAGGGAATCTCGACCCCGGCGCCTTCGGCGGCCTCAAGTACGGTCTGGTCGGTGGGCAGGGGCGCCGACACCCCGGAGACCGAAAAGGTGATCGTGGCCGCGGCCGCGTCCGCCCCGGCGGCGGGCGGCGGGCCGGGCTGGGCCACGGGCGTCGCTTGGGTCGGCGGCTCGAGCGGATCGACCGGCATGGACGCCGGCCCGAACGCCTCCGTATGGAGCAGCGCCTCGGGGACCCCAAGCTCGGCGAGCTGCGCCTTCACGGCCGCCATCATGGCCGGCGGACCGCAAAGGTGAATGCGGCGGCGCGCGAGGTCCGGGACCGCGCTGGCGAGCATCTCCTTGGTGATCGGCCCTTCGGCCCCATGCCACACCGTGCCGGGCGCCCGATGCATGGTGGCGAAGACATGGAGGTTCTCGTGGCGGCGTTCGAGGCGCTCGATGTCCTCGCGGAAGGCGAACTCTTCGGTCGACCGTGCGCCGTAGAGGAAGAAGATCTCGCCGGGCCAGGCGGTGTCGGTGAGATAGCGCAGAACCGACATCATCGGCGTGATCCCGACGCCGCCGGCGATGAGCACGACGCTGTCGGCGTCGGTCCCGGTGAAGGTGAAGGCGCCGAAGGGGCCGGAGACCTTGACCAGGTCTCCGACCTTCACGTGATCGTGGAGGAAACGCGAGACGGCGCCCTGCTCTTCGCGCTTCACGGAGAGTTCGACATGGGCGCGCTGGGTCGGGGACGAGGCGATGGTGTATGACCGGCGGGCCGTCTTTCCCGGCTCGGGCTCCACCTCGACCTGGAGGAACTGCCCGGGAAGAAAGTCGAACGGCAGCCGATCTCCGGCGGGGTCGGCGAGCCGGAAGGTCAGGATGGTCGGCGTCTCGCGCAGGATCTGCGCGACCCGCAACGAGCCGGCCCAGCTTCTGGGCTTGCGCGATGTCGCGCCGGCCGGGTCCGGGACGCGGCTTGGGGCCACGGCCTTCGCCCCGCCTGGAGCGACTGTCGCGGCCGGAGTCGCGGCGGCTTTTCGTTCGTTTCCAGCCGCGGCCGAGACCGCCGAGGCGCCTGGCGCAGATGGCGCCCCGGCGACGATCTTGCGGATGCGTTGCAGGCGAAACAGCTGCAGGGCGATGAGGCTGGCGCTGACCAGCGTCAGAAACAACATCAGCAGCAGATGGGCCGGCGAAATCCCGAACGGATGCGCGGCGTGCTCGCCCGACAGGACCGTGCCGACCGAAAGCTGCGTCCGGAACCAGTTCGTCGCGACGCTCGGTCCTGAGGTCTCGCCTTCCAGAGCGCTCTTCGCGGCTGCGCTGCTGGCGTAGAGATCGGCGCCCTCCTGAAGCTTCCGCGCGGCCGCCGCGCGGGCGGTCGAATTGGAGGCGTGCATGCCTTCGGCCGCGCCCTCGCCCGCAAGCACAAGGCCGCGGTGAACCCGCGCCTCGGCGTCCCGCGCCAGCGCTTCGCGGGCCTTGGAATCGAGG
Organism: Caulobacter sp. GW821-FHT09A05; assembly: GCF_059418465.1. Classification (NCBI taxonomy): domain Bacteria; kingdom Pseudomonadati; phylum Pseudomonadota; class Alphaproteobacteria; order Caulobacterales; family Caulobacteraceae; genus Caulobacter; species Caulobacter sp. GW821-FHT09A05. Next base: position 62,274 of record NZ_JBWKPX010000018.1, on the reverse strand, counting down.
CCCGGCAGGCCCAGGAGTCGCGAGAAGAACGGGCCGTTGTTCTGGCCGGGGCCGCAACAGCCCGCCATCTGGTCCATCTTCTCCATCATCCCCGCCATCCCCGCCATCCCCGCCATGGCGGCGTCCTGGGGCGCGCCCGCCGTCGGCATGGGGGTGGTTGGCATGACGGTTGTCGGCATGACGGCCACGGGCGCGGGCCCCGGCGCCATAGCGCCAGGCACGGCCGCCTCGGCGGCCGCGGGATGATGGGCGGCATGCTCGTCAGCGTCCTGCGCCCGCGCCGGCGCCGAGGCGGCGACGACCAAAAGCGCGACCGCGAGCAGACCTGAAAGGGTTGTCGGTAAGCGCATCGATGGCCCCCGCCCCCCAGGCTCACATGTGCTTCATCGGCGCGGCCGGGCTGTCGGCGGGCGGCGGCGCGTCGGGCTTGGCGGCGCCCGCGCGCATGTCCGCATGATCCATCGCTTGTTTGTGATGGCGTTCCATGTCGGCGACCTCGTTGCCGGTCTCATCGGCGGCCGGGGCCGACGCATCAGCGGTCGAAGGCGGCGGCGTCGATCCGACGGGGTTCGTCGTGCTCGCGGTGGCGGCCGGGGCGGTCGCGGTTGAGGTTGAGCTGTCGCGGTTGCAGCCGGCGAGTGCGAGTCCCGCCATGACCGCCACGCCGCCGAGCAGCAGCGATCGGCAGTTGCCGTTGATCGTCATCGAAGTCTCCCTTTTTGCGAACGTGTGGTCCGGGCGACCAGCGTGCTGGTCGCCCGGCGCCGATCATTTCGACTACCGCAGGATCTGCCGGCAGCGATCGTGCGAGAGGTTCATGGGGTTGCGCCCCTGCCCCTTCGTCTCCGAGTGATCGTGTCGGTCGGCGACACCCATATCGCTCTCCATCTGACGACAGCTGGCGATCTGGCTCTCGGTCGGCGGCGTGGTGGCGCAGGCGCTGAGAAGCGTGGCGGCTGCAAGGGCCGCGGCAATTGCATAGGTCTTCATGGTCATTCCTTCACGGTCAGGTTTCACGGCTATTCTTCCCCCTCGTCGTTTCTGGCTTCGCCGCGGCGCCGGCGCGGGGCCTCGCCGAAATGAAAGCCAGGATGGGGCAGTCGCGGGTCGGGGCCTCGCCCGGACGCGCCGCGGCCAACCCCTCTAGAATCGTCCGGATACGGTTGAGCTCGTCCACGCGCGTCTCCGCCTGGCGGATCTTGTCGCGCGTGATCGCGAGCACGGCCGACGCTCTGGCGGTGTCGGAAGTCTGCAAGGTGAGAAGCTCGCTGGTTTCGGCGAGCGTGAAGCCCAACTCCTGGCCGGACCGGATGAATCTGAGCCGCAGAAGGTCGTCGTCGCCGTAGAGCCGATAGCCCGCGCCCGACCGCCCCGGAGACAGCAGCAGGCCCGTCCGTTCGTAGTAGCGGATGGTGTCGCGGCTGACGCCCGCGGCCGCGGCGAGTTCGCCGATCTTGAGTTTTCCCATGGCATCCGGCCCTCCTGCGGGTTGGACCGTGATCCAAGGTCAAGCAAGGAATGCGGGTCGCTCAGAACCACTGAGCAGGCGTCCTCCATTCCCCGTTCGACCGCATAGAAGGGGGGCGGACGCATCCGCCCCCGATGGATCACTTCCGGCGAAGCTCGACGATGTCATGCTTGCTCGGCTTGCCGTCGGCGATGCGCACATGGGCGAAGTGGTCATCGAAGATGTGGTCGATCGTCACGTGGCCGACGAGATCACGGCGATAGGACGGGGACCCCTTTGCCGGGCCTGGAAGGGCCTTGATGCGATAGACCTCCAGCCTTTGGCCAACTTCAGCCCCGTCGGCCTTGCCGATGCAGATGACCGTGCCGGTGCTGTCGGCCTCGACGATCGAGCCCCGCATGAAGAAGCTATGGCCGACGCCCTGGGCGAAGACAGGCGTGGCGGCGAGCATCGCAACACCGGCCAGAGCGGCTAGAATCGACTTATTCACGATTATCTCCTTTGAAGGTGATGGCCGCTCGGAGAGACCGAGGGGAAGGAGGTTTCTTCCCCACCAGGACTAGGGTCTCAGGTCCCGGGTCCGAATACGTAGATGTCACATCGCGTATTCTGTTCGAGGTCTCTTCAGGGCGCCGACATTACGGCGCGGGCGCTTGTCGGCCGATTGGACGCGCGGGCCATGCGACCTAGGCGGTGGAGGGCGGGCGCGATCCAGGCCCGCCCTCCTGCCTTAGACTAACGTCACGCGGTAGCCGGCCGCCGCGACGGCGGCGACGATGGCCTCCGAAGTCACGCCGGTGTCGATCTCGAGGCTTCGGCCGGCCACGTCGGCGCGAACCACAGCGCTGGCGTCGACCCCGCGGACGGCCTTGCTGACGGTCGCGACGCAGTGGCCGCAGCTCATGTTCTCGATGGTGTAGCGAAGCATCTTGTTCGTCCTTGTTCGACTTCGCTGCGACAGATGGGGCTTCCCATCATGGCAAGGTCAAGGGGCGGCGCGCCGAAATCGCCGCGGAGGGATCGGCTTGGGCTGGCGCGTATCCTTCAGACCAAGGACGGCCCTCCCCGGTCGATCCGCCCGACTGGAGACAAACCGATGAAGACCCTTCTGTCCGCCGGCGCCCTGGCCCTGGCGCTCACCGGCCCCGCCTTGGCCCAGTCCGACATGAAGATTGGCGACATGAAAATGGGCCACATGGCGGGCATGAAACACGACGCCGCGCCCGCCCCGGCCAAGACGGCCGACGGTCAGGGCGTGATCAAGGGGATCGACGCCAAGGGCGGTACGGTGACCCTGCACCACCAGCCGATCCCCGCCCTGAAGTGGCCGGCCATGACCATGAAGTTCAAGGCCGCTCCGGCCCTGCTCAAGCCGTTCAAGGTCGGCCAGGCGGTCAATTTCAAGCTCAAGCCGATGGGCGGTTCGGCCGAGGTCGTGGCGATGTCGGCCAAGTAGCCCAGGACGGTTCGCCCGCCCCATCAAGGCGGCGGGCGAACCGGTCCGCTCGCCGGCGACGCCGCCGCGACGGGTGACGGATCGGCGACCTTGAGGTTGACGCTCGCGGCCGTGGGCGGCTCGCCCGCCGGCTGAAGGTGAAGGCCAGCACCCAGTCGCCGCTGGTGGGCAGGTCGGCGCGAAACCGAAGCCGGTCATAGTCGAGCGAAGGCTCGAAGAAGGCGGGAAAGACCGCAGTCCCGCGCCCCGAGGTCGAGCTGACTGTGGCGTCGCGCGCCGACAACCGCGGCATGATGCGGCCAGAGTCGACGGGCGCGACCTTCACCACGATGGTCGTGGCCACGCCGCGGGTGGGGTTTGGCGAGGCGGTCTCGAACCGGTAGTCGGCGGCCAGGGCCGTCAGCGGCCCGGCGATCAGGCAGACGCCGGGTAGCCAGGCCAGGGCCCGTTTCAGCGGAAACCCCGTGAACGGACCGGCTCGCGTCGGGGCGGCGCGCCCGAACCCAGGTCGGCCAGGATCGGGCAATCTGGACGATCATTCCCCGCGCAATCGCGCGACAGGTCGCGCAAGGTGTCGGCCATGGCCTGCATCTCGATGATCTTGGCCTCGAGGGCCTCGACATGCCCATCGGCGATCGCCTTGACCTCGCGGCTGGGCCGGACGCGGTCGCGCCACAGCGATAGCAGGTGAGCGATCTCCTCGACCGAAAACCCGAGCGAGCGGGCGCGACGAATGAACCGCAGCTCATTGACCTCGCGCTCGCCGAAATTGCGGTAGTTGCTGCCCGTGCGGCCAGCGGGCGTGATCAGCTTGATCTGCTCGTAGTAGCGGATCATCTTGGCCGAGACCCCCGACGCCTTGGCCGTCTGTCCAATGTTCATGCGTGAACGCTCCTTGGCTTGGCCGCCGGCAGGGGCGAGGTGAAGGCGCGCAGGCGCAGGGCGTTGGACAGCACGCTGACGACGCGCGAGACGCAGGATGCGCGGGTCATTCCGACCACGGGCAGGTCCAGGCTCTCGAGATTTTGCCCGGGCATCGGCGGTCTCCTGTTCTCGATGCCCGGCGCCGTCATCCCTCCCATCATGGGAAGGTCGAGGCGGTGTTCGGCGCGTCTTCACAGGGACTACGCGCGACCCGTCGCCCTCCCCTCATCGGAAGGTCGCCCCGTAGGCGTCCGGCCCGGACAACGGACTTGCGGGATCAGGGGGTTGCGCCACGTATAGACAGCAAGACAGCTCCGGGGGCGAAGGACCGAACATGACCTTGAACATCGATGATCTTGTCGATCGGCTGGCGACCCAGCCCTTGGATCGCTCGCTCGATGGGCTTGAGGGCGATATTTCGCGCGACATCGCCCGCCGTCGCGCCGACCTCAAGACCGGGGCCGCCCTGGCGCCCGTCCGGGTCGCCTCGGTCGGCCTGGCCCTGGCCATGGGCGTCACCGCCGGCGGCCTCGCCGCCGCCGGGGCCGTCTCGACGCCGCAACAGTTCGGCACCTTTTCGGTCTCGGCCCACCTGGCGCCGTCCACCCTGCTCGAGGGCGATCAGTGAGCGTCACCCGCAGCATCCTCCTGACGCTGGTGCTTTCGATCCTGGCGGCGGCGATCGGCGCCTGGGGCGGCGGACAGTATGTCGTGCGTCGAATGCACCACGCCACGCCGCTGCATCAGTTGGTGCATGAGAAACTTGACCTCACGCCGGACCAGGAGCGGCGGATCGACGGGCTGGAACGTGACTACGCGGCGCGGCGCAAGGCGCTCGAGGCTGAAATGCGCGCCGCCAACGCCGAGCTCGCCCAGGCCATCCAGGAACAGCACAGCTATACGCCCAAGGTCCAGGCGGCCATCGACCGCTTCCACATGGCGATGGGCGCGCTCCAGAAGGAAAGCATCCAGCACGTCATCGCCATGCGCACCGTGCTGACCCCGCAACAAGCCGCCCGTTTCGACGACACCGTCGTCAAGAACCTTACCGAACAGGCGCAGTGATCGCTGCGACGCCCAGCGACGAGGCGCTCGCGGCGCAGGCCGCGAGGGGCGACGAGCGCGCGTTCGCGCAGTTGGTCGGCCGGCACAAGGAAAGCCTCTACCGCCTGCTGCGGCGGTATACGGGCGACGCCGACGAAGCCTATGAGGCGGTCCACGAGGCGTTCATCGCCGCCTGGACGGCCTTGGACCGCTACGACACCTCCCGCTCCTTCGGCGCCTGGCTGCGCACCATCGCCATCAACAAGGCGCGCGACCGCGGGCGAAAGATGGCCGTGCGCCGGTTCTTTTTCGGGTCCGTCGCGCCCGACGACGCCCTGGCCCAAGCCATCGACCCCGGCGCGTCCGTCGACGACCAGTTGCGCCAGCGCCAGTCGATGAAACTTCTCGACCAGGCGGTGGCGAGACTTCCCGACGCCCTGAAGGCGCCCCTCGTGCTCACCGCCTTCGAAGGCCTGTCCCATCAGGAAGCCGCCGCGATCCTGGGCGTCTCGACCAAGTCCGTCGAGACCCGCGTCTATCGCGCGCGCAAAGCCCTGGCGGCCGCGTTGGATCCGGAAGCCTTCCATGATCGCTAGGGTGACCGCTGCTCGCAAGGGGGCCCTGGCAAGCCCTCTCCGCACCGATCGCCCCGGCCCCGTCGGCGACGATCCCCCCGGGTCCGGTACGCCGCCTAGGCGATTGAACAGGCTGGAATCTTGTCTGGATCAAATCGTCATCTGTGGCGTTGCGGCATATGGCCCGCGAAGCGGCGCGCGCCGTCCGCCGAAGACCAGGTGGGCGGCATAGCGGTCCGTCGGATCGGACTTGGCGTGGCTGTGGGCCTCGACCAAGAACATGGCGCCTTCGGTGATCGGCCGGGTCATTAAGGTGATCGCCACCGGCTTGTCCATGACGGCGCCTTCGCCTTGCCAGCATCCGTCCAACGCGCGCACCTGCGCGGGAACGACCGCCACCGCAGGGTCTTGGGCTAGCGCCGCAACAGGAACGACAGCGCACCACGGGCCTTCATCGCAAACTCAGATCGAAACTTCACCTTAGACCTATTGGCAGGGTCGCCGTCCGATTGCCACCCTGCTGGACAGGTCGGCCAGTCCGGATTTTCGGCTAGGCAGCGCCATACTCGGAACTCGGCGTCGCCCCAGGGCCGGACATTCGCTGGCCAGCGCCGATGACGACGTCCGCCCCTCGGAGCTGGCCAAGGTCCTGATGGGCTTTTCGCGGAAACTCGGCTCCTTCTCTCCGCGGCCCGCCATGACCCGGCGTAGCTCGAGGGCGGGGTTGGCTGAAAGGCGTCGTCCGATCACCTGCGAGTGCGTAAGCCCGCAGTTCAGCGATCGCCCCACTCCGAGTTGTGATATTCAGAAACTCTTGAACTGTGTGCAATTGTCGCACCACATCGTAAATTTAGTAAAATACAATCTGAGACAGACATAATATTATTTGCCCAATTAAGATGACGTTATCTAGTTATAAGTATTTTGAAGTCGTCATAATTTTACGGACAAGCTCATCAGAAAATCGAAAATATTTCGACAATCTTTTCCGCATCGCGGAGTCAGAAAGTTTATCCAATGAAGATCGCACTTCTTTTTGCAGTCGCGACTCTCGGCTTGGTCGCCGCCCAGGGCGCCTCGGCGGCGACGGCGACATCCAGCATCAGCGCCAGCGCTAGCGTGACGACCGTCTGCACCATGGATTCCTCTGCGCTGGCGTTCGGCGAAGTGGCGCTCACCGGCCCCACTCCGGGTACGGCCACCATCAACGTGACCTGCACCGGCGGCGGCGCCTATACTGTCGGTCTCGGCAACGGCCTGCACAATGTGGCCGCCCAGCGCAACCTGGTGAGCGGCGTCAATATCCTGGCCTACGACCTCTTCAAGGAGGCCAGTCACACCACGCGTTGGGGTGACGCCGGCGCGGGACTGGTTTCCGGCACCGGAACCGCGGTGCAGCAGACCCTGACGGTGTATGGACAGGTCACCACCGGTCAGACCCTCGTCTCCGGTAATGGCGCCCCCTACACGGACACGATCCTGGTCACTCTCACCTATTGAGGCGGTCGCCGAAGGAGACGCCCGATGCGACTTGAGCCTGTTCTGGCGGCGCTGACGGCCGCAAGTTGCCTGCTCTTCGGGACGGCTCAGGCGGCCGTTCTGGAGATCTCGCCGGTCACCATCGGCCTCGCCGCCGGTCAAGGCGCTACGGTGATAGAGGTCAGGAACCGCGGTGACGCGCCCGTCGCGGTGCAGGTTCGCGCCTATGCCTGGGCCCAGTCCGGGGACGAGGACGTCCTGACGCCGACCCGCGACCTCATCCTGTCGCCACCGATCTTCACGGTTCCTGCCGGCGGATCCCAGACGCTGAGGTTATTGGCGCGAGGCGGGGCGGCGGTCGCGGGCGAGCGCAGCTATCGGCTGCTGCTCGACGAAGTGCCGGCCATCAGCCAAGGCCAGCAGATCGTCATCGCGCTCCGCGTCTCGCTGCCGGTCATCATCGCGGCGGCGTCGCCGGCCCCGAAAGGCCTCCGGTGGCGGGTTGGCCGCGCGCCGGGCGGCGAAGCCGTCCTGTCGGCGACCAATGCGGGGTTGGGCTATGACGCCGTCCAGGCGATCGTGGTGACCCTGGCCGATGGCAGCCGGCGATCCGCGGTCGCTCGCGGCAAGAACCCTTACATCCTGGCCGGCGCCGAGCGCCATTGGGTCGTGGACGGCCACCGCCTGCCGGCGGGCGCGCTGCGCCTGAGCGTCACTAGTCGCAATGGCAAGAGTGAGCAAACTCTTGCGCTGGCACCTTGAACCGAACGTCGCCCTGGGCGCCGCCGGCTTGGTCGCGGCCCTGCTGGCGGCCGGCGCGGCCCTGGGAGCCGAACGCGCCCTCGTGTTGGAGGTGGTCATGAACGGCCGCGCGACGGGTCGGGTCGGCGAGTTCACCGATCGCGACGGCGTGCTTTACGCCAAACCCTCGGAATGGCTTGAGCTTGGCCTCGCTCTGCCCCAGGACGTCGCGGCGAGCGGTGAGCCGATCCCGCTTAGCGCACTGCCCAATGTCCGCGCGCAGGTGAACGAAGCGCGGCAAACCCTGCTGGTGGTGGCCGACGACTCCGGGCTGACGCCCACCGAGCTTCGTGGCCGAGCGTCCGTCCCTCTGGCGCCTCTGTCGCGCCCTGACTACGGCGCGGTGCTCAATTACGACGTGGTCGGCACCTTCGCCCGGGCGCAGGTCACCGGCGGCGCGCTGCTCGACGGCCGCGCCTTCGGCCCGCACGGACTGCTGCAGGGCGCGGGTTTCGTCAACTTCGCGCCCGGCGCCGGCGGAAAGCGCCTTGTGCGCCTCGAAACCACCTACACGAACACCCAGTTCGACCAGCTGCGCCGGTGGCGTGTCGGCGACGTCGTGGCGGGCGCTCTGCCTTGGACGCGAGCCGTGCGGCTCGGCGGCGTCCAGGTCGCCAGCGACTTTGGCCTGCGCCCCGATCTGGTCACCTATCCCCTGCCCCAGGTCAGCTCGACCGCCGCGGTGCCCTCCACCGTCAATGTGGTGGTGAACGGCGTTCGCCAGCTTAGCGAGCCGGTGCAGCCCGGCCCCTTCACCGTGCGGACGCTTCCCGTCGTCACCGGTGCGGGCGAGGTAGCGGTCGCGGTCGTGGACGTGCTCGGCCGAGAAACCCTCATCAATCTGCCCTTCTACGCCAGCACGGCGCTTCTGGCGCGCGGGCTGGGCAGCTATTCCGTCGAAGCCGGCGCGGTTCGGCGGAACTTCGGCCAGGCCGGCGACGGGTATTCGGGATGGGCTGCGAACGGATCGGCCCGCTACGGCCTGACCGACGCGCTGACGCTGGAAGGCCATGGCGAGGCCACGGCCGGCCTGGCGCTGCTCGGCGGAGGCGTCACCTCGCTGATCGGAACGCTCGGCGTGGCCAATGTGGCGATGGCCGGCAGTGTCGGGGGAAAATCCGGCTCCGCGAGTCCGAGCGGCGCCATGGTCTGGACCAGCTTTCAACGGGTTTCGCGGCGCGCCAGCTTCAGCGTCAGCGGCGGGTTTTCGACCGCGTCCTACCAGGACATCGCCTCGGAGAAGGGGTCTCCGGCGCCGAGATCGACGCTGGACGCCAACTTCGGATATCGGGCCGGCGGCTTGGGAAATATCGGCCTGGCCTACAGCCGCCGAACCGCTCGAACCCGTCCAGCGAGGTCTGGGCCAGGACGGCCCGACGACGGCGTGGTCGCCCGTCAACGGGACGAGTTCGTTACGGCGAGCTACAGCGTAAGTGTGGGTCGAGCTTCCCTCTACGCCACCGGCTTCAAGGATCTTCGTGATGCGCGCGCCTTCGGCCTGAATCTGGGCGTCAGCTTCCCCATCGGCGCCGCGAGTTCCGCGTCGGTCGAGACTTCCCGGGAGGGCGGGCGTTCGGCGTTGTCGGCGAACGTCGCCAAGACCGCGCTGGAGCCGGGCGACTACGGCTACCGACTGCGGGCTTCTGGAAGCGCCGACGCTCAGCTGTTGGCGGAGGGGGAGTTGCTCGGCCGCTGGGGCCGCGTATCCGCCGGCGTGGATCGTTCCGCCGGGCAGATCGCCGGTCGCGCCGGCGTCAGCGGCGCGCTCGTCCTGGCCGGCGGCGGCCTGTTCGCGAGCGATCGGATTTTCGACAGCTTCGCCGTGGTGAGCACCGGCGACGTCGCGGGCGTACCCGTGTTGTACGCGAACCGGCCCGTCGGCACGACCGACGCTCGGGGCAAGCTTCTGGTGCCTTCACTGCTCTCATACCAGAACAATCGGCTTTCGCTCGACGCCACCAGACTGCCCGCGGACATAGAGGTCGGACGAACCGCCGTGCTGGTGCGTCCCGCCGACCGATCCGGCGTGATAGTCGATTTCGGCGTGCGTAGGGTGGCCGCGGCCCTGCTGACGCTGCATGACCGCACGGGCCAACCCCTGCCGCCGGGGTCGGTCGTCAAGGTCGAGGGCGCGCAAGCCGAGCCGGTGGGCTATGACGGCGAGGCCTATGTGACCGGGCTGAAGCCGAAAAATCGCGCGAACGTGGTCTTTCAGGACGGAACGACCTGTCGTGTGATCTTCGATTTCAAGCCGGCGAAGGGGGATATTCCCCTCATCGGCCCGCTGGTCTGTCAGTAATGTTGCCCCGGTCAAAGCCTGTGCGACGGACTTGGCTGAGGGTTTTAGGGCTCTCCTTGGCGCTGGCCGCCGGGCCAGGCCAGGCTAGCGCCGCTGCAATTTGCGCCGTCTCATCCACGTCGCTCACGTTCGGCCAATATGTGCCCTACGAAGACATGCCGACGGACTCCACCGCGACGATCACGGTGACCTGCACCAGTTCCAACGTGGTTCCCGTCGTGATCAACGGATCGATCAGCTTGACCGGACCCGGCGCCCCATCCGACCGCGAACTCGTCGATGGGGCCAATCGTCTGCGCTATCAGCTGTTTCTGGATCCTTCGAGAACAATGATCTGGGGAGACGGCAGCAACGGCGACGCCAGATCCGTCATCGGGATCGCGAGCATCGCCGGGGCGTTCGAGGCGACGGTCACCGTCTATGCGCGCATCCCGGCGCGGCAGCCCGGAACCATGGTGGGCAATTACACCGGCCAGATCACCGTGGTGTTGAACTACTGAGTTCAGGGGCGGAAAGCGGCCGGATTCGTCACAACGCCCACCCCTCACAACCACGCGAACCTTCGCCTCCCCCGAACCCTCCTGACTTCGCCAACGATTGCCCATTCTGGCTAGGGGTGGAGGTTATGTGAAACCGCAGCGTCGGTTGAAAGCTGACGTTCAGACCGCGTGACCTAATCGGCAACGTCGCGCCAGAAGCCGACGTTGATATGGCTCCAAGAAGACGACGTTCGCGCCGCCGCGCTGGTGGCCTCTCGGCCCCATTCTTGCCTATTCCTGCTCCTGGGATTAGGTTGAGACGCTGGCTCTGGGATGATGCGGGCGGACTCGAATGGCGGACGATCTGGTGCATTCGGTCCTGCGCTATACGGACCGGCAGTCGGGCAAGAGCCCCTTCGCGACCGCCATCGCGGGATTCACCATCCTGCGCTCCGACCATCCCAGGCCGCTGTCTCACATGATCATCAAGCCGGCCCTGTGCATCACGCTGCAGGGCGCGAAGTGGACCGCTTTCGGCGCGCGGCGCTTCGACTATGGGGCCGGCCAGGCCCTGGTGGTCGGCGTCGAGATGCCCGCGGTCGGCCAGGTGACGCAGGCCAGTCCGGGCGAGCCCTATCTCGGTCTCGTCATCGAGCTGGACCTCGGCGTGATGCGCAAGGTGATCGAGAGCCTCGACAGCGCGCCGGTCGCCCTGGAGAGCGTCCGCCACGGCGTTTTCGTCAGCGACTTCGAGGGACCGCTCGCCGACTGCGCCGCCCGCGCCGTCCGGCTTCTGGAGACCCCGCGGGCCATCGCCCTGCTGTATCCGGCGGTGATGCGCGAGATCTGCTATTGGCTGCTGACCGGGCCGCACGGCGGCGAGGTCGTGAAGATGGCCCTGGGGAGCGACCGCACCCGCCGCCTGGTCGGCGCGATACACGCCCTGCGCGACCGCTTCGCCGATCCCGTCCGCGTCGATGAGCTGGCGTCGATCGCCCAGCTCAGCCCCTCGGCCTTTCATCGGCGGTTCAAGGCGCTGACCGCGATGACGCCGGTGCAGTATCAAAAGCAGCTGCGCCTCTTCGAAGCGCGCCGGCTCCTGGCGTCCGGCGAGACCAATGTGGAAGGCGCCGCCTTCCGCGTCGGCTATGAGAGCGCCTCGCAGTTCAGCCGCGAATACTCACGAATGTTCGGCGCCTCGCCCCGTCGGGACGTCGCTTCGCTTCGGCGTCTCGCGGCCTGACATCCAAACTCGGTGCGCGATGGCGCTGGCGGCCGCGCCGAATACGGTGACCGAGACCGGCGACGAGGCGCCCGCATGGCCAGGGTCATACCCGTCGCCGCATCACAAGCTTGAGCTTACCACGACCGCGCTTAGCGGGACGATCCCAGACGGTCCGCGATAAAGGCGTCCACCGCATCGGTATAAGCCCCCGGCGACCCGAGCGTCCGGTTGATGTCGGCGTGGGTCAGGGCCTGAGGCAGGACGGGCATGTCGCGTCCGCCCGCCCGGGCCTTGGCCTGGAACCGCCGCGCGTCGTCGCACGGATCGTCCGGCCGCCGGGTCGAGCAGACCAGCATCATCGGCACGGCCTTGGGCGTCCACTGGTCCATCGGCGAGGCCTGGGACCAATAGGCCGGATCGGAGCCGAACGCCCGGTCGTAGAACCCGGGATGGCGGCCGGCCATCGTCGCCGAGACCTGCATGGCCGCCGAGTCCAGCACCACCGTCCCCGCCCAGGGTCGGCCGACCATGTCGGGACGGGACGACACCAGCGCCACCAGGTGAGCCCCCGCCGAGTGGCCCATCAAGATGATCTTCCTCGGATCGCCGCCCCAGTCCCCGGCCTGGCCTTGCGTCCAGCGCACGGCCTCGGCGACGTCTTCGGCCTGCTCGTAGGCCATGGCGTCGGGTAGCATGCGGTAGTTGACGCTGACCACGATCCAGCCTCGGGTCAGCCAGCGCTTGAGCTTGTTCTCGATCGAACCGGTATTGGCCTTGTCGCCGATCATCCACGCCCCGCCATGCACCATGACCAGGATCGGCGCGTTGCGAGCGCCCGGCGGGATATAGACGTCCGCTCGCTGAGCGGCGTCCGCGCCGTAGGCGTCGGTCTGCTTGCGGGCGCCGGGCAGGATGGCCTGCAGATCGATCGGACGCTCTTCCTCGGCCTTCTTCTCCTCCAGGCGCTGGTGCAACCGCCCCCGTGGGCCCAGCCCCAGCTGGGCGGCCTCGACGGCGCCGGTCCCGGTCAAGACCGCCACCGCCAGCGCGGTCAGCAGGACCGTTCGACGCGCCGTCATTTCAGGCTCTCGAGCTGATCGCGGACGGCGGCGACCTCGTCGCGCGATAGGCGGCCGTCATGGTCGCGGTCGGCGCGGTCGAACATCGGGGCCAGCCCGTCGACGAACTCGGCCTGGGTCACCCGCCCGTCGCCGTCGCGGTCGCCGTGGGTGATCACCGTCTTCAGCGCCTGGGCCTTGGGACGGTTCGACCTGGCCAGGCGGGGGAATTCCGACAGCGTCACCACGCCGTCGCCGTTACGGTCGAGGCGTTCGAACTGGGCCGCGCGCGAAGCCTTGAACTCGTCGCGGGTGACATAGCCGTCGTGGTCGGCGTCGGCCTTGTCGAGCGCCGCGCCGGGTGCGCGCGAGGCCGCATTGGCGCTGGAAGCGGCCATGGCGGCCAGGCAGATGATGGAAAGGGTCGGGATCTTCATTCTCGGTCTCCGGAAAGCAGCCCGCCGCGCCGTTTGGGGGAGCGCGGCGCGGCGGGCCTGGACGCGTTCGATCAGGGGCGGGTCACCGTCCCGCTGACGGAACGCGTCGAGCCATCGTAACCGGTGCGCGAATGGTCGTAGCTGACCGTCCCATCATGGTTGTCGACGACATTGGTGCTGCGGCTGGCCGTGGCGCCGTTGTTGAACGTGCGGGACGCCCCGCCGTGATAGGCGCCGTCGCCCCAGCTGGCGTCGCGATTGCTGGCCACGCCGCGGCCGGAGTTGGTCTGAGTCGCGCGCGAGACCGAGATCGCGCCGGGCTGGCGGCTGACGTTGCGGCTGTGGACATAGCCGTGGCCGCGCGCGCCCTGGACGCTGACGATGCGCCCGTGCTGGCCGGCCTGGGCGGGCGTGGCGATCATGGCGGCGAGCGCCGCCAGGGACGAGAGGCCGGCGGCCAGGATGGAAGTCTTACGCATGATGGCTCCATGGAAATGGGTCGGTGTCCCTCGACATCGCCATCAGACCATCGCCGGCCAATCCGCGGTTTGCTGCCGCTCGACGAACTGTGTCGAAGTGTAAACGAGGCCGGTCGCGGCTTTCGCCCAGGCCGGGGTTGAGGCATTGGCTGATCATGGCCGACAACACGCTGATCGCGGTCGTGGAAGACGACGCCGAAATCCGGGACCTGACCCTGGGGCTGCTGCGCCGCGAGGGCTACGAGGTCGTGGGCTGCGCCGACGCCGAGGCCTTTGACCGCTTGGCCGCGCGTCGCCGGGTGGATCTGGTGCTTCTGGACATCATGATGCCGGGCGAGGATGGCCTGTCGGTCTGCCGTCGCCTGCGGGCGACCGGCGAGGTCGCCATCCTGATGGTCACCGCCAAGGGCGACGATATCGACCGGGTGATCGGCCTGGAGATCGGCGCCGACGACTATCTGGCCAAGCCCTACAATCCGCGCGAGCTGCTGGCCCGGGTGAAGGCGATCCTGCGACGCACCCGCGAGGTTCATCGGGTGGCCAGCACGCCGCCGGGCGAGGTGCTGGGCTTCGCCGGCTGGCGGCTCGACACCGCCAGCCGCGACCTGACCGATCCTGATGGAAACCCCGTCGTCCTGACCGGCGGCGAGCACGACCTGCTGATGGCCTTCCTGCGTCATCCCCAACGGGTGCTCAGCCGCGATCAGCTTCTGGACCGGACCCGGGGCCGCAGCGCCGAGCCGTTCGACCGCGCCATCGACGTGTTGCTCAGCCGCCTGCGCCGCAAGCTGGGCGACGCGCGAGGCGGCGGGGCCTTGATCAAGACCGTGCGCGGCGGCGGCTACCTGTTCAGCGCGCCGGCCGAGCGGCTCTAGCCATGATGCTGTCCGACAACCTCTCCACCCGCATGACGGCCATCCTGCTAGCCGGGCTGGCGGTGATGCTGGTGATCGGCGCGGCCCTGCTGGTCTGGCCGCAGGGCCGAGGTGAAGGCGGCGTGCGTTTCTACCAGTTGCCCAGGCCGTCCGAGGCCCTGGCGATCGTCGAGGCGGTCGAGGCCAGTCCCCGGGCGGCCCGGCCGAAGGTCGTCAAGGCGCTGGACACCGGCGTCATCCGCACGACCCTGAACACCGACTTCCCGCCCCCGCAGCTTCGCGCCCGGGCCGCCGGCGCGGGCGATCCCGGCTATCGGGCCTATCGCCAGGCGCTGGGCGATCGGGACCTGCGGATCGACATCCGGCGCGGCGGCCGGTTGCGCCAGGACGCCCCGCCCGGCCGCCAGGCCCTGCGGCTGTCCGTGCGGCTGGTCGACGGCGAGGTGCTGGTGCTGCGTCGTCGCGCGCCGGAGACGGCGCGGCAGTTCTTTAGCCGGGTCTCCCTCGCCGCCGCCGCCCTGCTGGTCGTCACCCTGCTGATGCTGGTCCTGGCGGTGCGCCAGACCACCCGGCCGGTCAGCCATCTGGCTCACGAGGTCGCGCGGTTCGGCGACGACCTGGACGCCAGGGCCCTGCCGCTGCGGGGCCCCCGGGAACTGCGCGAACTGTCCGCGGCCTTCAACACGATGCAGGGGCGGATCCGCGGCCTGATGGACGAGCGCACGCGGATGCTGGCGGCCATCGCCCACGACCTGCGTACCTATCTGACCCGCCTGACCCTGCGCGCCGAGTTCATCGCCGATGACGCCCAGCGCGCCAAGGCCGGCGCCGACTTGGCGGAGATGTCCCAGTTGCTGGACGACACCCTGCTGTTCGCCCGCCAGGACGCCGGACGCGGTGACGGCGCGCGGTCAATCAACCTCCGCCAGGAGCTTGAGACCCTGGTCGCGTTGCGTCGCGAGATGGGTCAGGCGGTGCTGTTGGCGCCCGAGGCGGCCGGCGCGGCCTGGGCCTCGCCCCTGGCCCTACGCCGCATGGTCGACAACCTGATCGACAACGCCGCCCGCTACGGGGGCGCGGTCACGGTCGAAGCCCGCCCGCTGGACCGCCTTGTCAAGATCATGGTGCTGGACGACGGGCCGGGCCTCCCAGTCGAGATGCTGGAAACCATGACCGCCCCGTTCGCGCGCGGCGAGGCCTCGCGCAACCGTCACACCGGCGGAGCGGGGCTGGGCCTGTCGATCGTCCAGGCCTTGGCCAAAGGCCAGGGCGGCGCCCTGACCCTGGTCAACCGTCCCGAAGGCGGGCTCGCGGCGACGATCGAGCTGCCCTCCGGTCCGCCTGACTAGAAAAGGACAAGGCGCGTCACTAGGGGCCGTGGACCGCATCGCTTAACATGCTGGGACATTTCCATTGATCATTTGGGACAGTTCATCAGGTCGGTTTCCATGGCCGCCTCCACTCGCCGCCCCCAAGACAGCCCCGCCAAGCCGGACGTCGCGGGGCAGATCGAAGCTCTGATCCGTGAAATTCTGCCAAATCACCGATGCTCCATCGAGCACGTGCGCCAGCGCCTCGCTTTGGATCGTCAAACGCTATCAAGACGATTGAAGGCACAAGAAAATACATACTCGCACATTCTGAATCGCATGTGCCGGGACATGCTCCATGACTACATGAGGCGCGATGATCTTTCCCTAACGGAGATTGCGAACCTCCTGGGATTCTCCAGCCTCCCAGCGTTCTCACGCTGGCGAAACCAGCATGATGACCAGCTTTGGCGGGCTCTGGCGTGGGCTAGCGTAGTCTGGCGTAGGCAATCGTACGATCGGCGGAGGATGGCGCCCACTGTTGGAAAAATCACATAACTATGTCTACGCCACAGCACTCTAGAATACGATTTTCCGTCATTCCTGGGTGTCCATGATTTCTCACATACAAAGTGTGCCGCCGAATGCTCAAAATCACAATCCAAACAACTTCAATTCGCACCGACGCGCGCACGTCTTAGCCGCATGTCAACTGTGCGCCCCAATCCCAGCCTAATGCGGCATCACTGAGTGGTACTATTGGGCGGGCATCAGGCGTTGGCGCATCGCTCCTGATTTTGCGCCCCTGACGGGTTGCGCCCGCCCATATGGTTGGATGGTCGCGCATTGCGACCTATAGTGGCGCTTGGATGACTTGGGGCTTGGCAGATGAATCGGTTCTTCGATCTGGAGGAGTGGCGTCGCGGCTTTCCGAGCCGCGCCTATGCTCGTTTGGATGATTTGGAGCCGATAGCTCAAGATGGCGAAGACGATCTGACGTTCGTGTTCGACGCCGTCGACGCGGGCTGGAAAGGCTTTGGGGCCGACGGTCCTTTCGACCTGGATGATCCGGAGCTCGCTGAGCGCATTCAAACGCAGTGGAAGCGTCGCATTGGCGGCGGCGACGGTGAGGGCTTCGATGGGCCCGACCCTTACGACGAGGTTCCAGTCTATCGGATCGAGTTTTCGCTGGCCCGCGACCATCGCTGGTTCGAGGCTACGCCGCGGACCGAAGAGCCTTGGGTCACGCTCAGCCTGACCGACGAAGAAACCGATGTTCCCGCGCTGGTCTATGGCGGCTTGTTCGCGCCGCCCACCCCCGCCTTTTTGCATCTGACGCCGAAGCGCTCTGCGCCATCGGCGGCCTTGGACGGTCTTTTCGACATGAAGGATTGGCCAACAGCCGATCCGGAGGCACTGGCAACAGCCCTGCAGCCCGCGTGCCAGGTGGAAAGCTTGGTTTGCTTTGACATCGGCCAAGGCTCGGCTTCGGCCCTGGTCTGCCAATGCGGCTTTCCGATCTACTATTTCGACGTCGGTTGCGGCTCAGGTCGCAATGCGCCCACCGCGCCGGCCAGGGTGGATTTCTGCACTTGTGAAAAGCCGCCGGTCATCCTTTCCCACTGGGACACCGATCACTGGGCGGGCGCACACAGGCAAACGGCGCTGCACGCCAGCACCTGGATCGTTCCTCGCCAGAAGATTTCCACGAGCCACACCCTACTGGCGAACGATATCCTCAAGGCCGGCGGCTCGGTGCTGGTCGTGGATTCCACCTTGCCCCCGATCCAGTGGACGGCCGGGACGCAAAACTACGACCTACGCGTTTGCATTGGTCCTGGGCGAAACGGCAGTGGCCTTGCCCTGGTTGTCACCAACCACGCGTTCGATTGGTCGCCTTCCTGGGTTCTGACCGGCGACGCCGCCTACAACTATCTTCCCCATCCCACGCCAAGCCACATTGTGGGCCTCGTCGCACCACACCACGGCGCCGATATGGGCGCTTCGAGCACGCCCTATCCACGTCCTGCCAGCGGCTATGCGCGCCTGTTCTATTCGTTTGGTCCCGACAACGCCCATGGCCCAAAGAAGCCGCCCACGCGTCATCCCACCAGCGCCGCTATCCGGGCCCACGCGATGGAGTCCTGGAATCACGGCGCATGGACACCTTCGTCCGCTGCTATGGCGGTGGCCGCCGCCGACGTCCTGGCGACGGCCACGCACACGGTGACCCATTTGGCGGGCGCGGCTGCCACCTGGCGCGGTGCGGCCCCGCCGCTGGGCCATCTATCCTCCTGCCGGCACGCCCTACCAGTGACCCAATGGTGAGGACTTCTTCGAATGGCCTATGACGTTCACGGCGCCCTGGCAGACCCGGCCAAATCCAAACTGTTCGCGGAACGGTTCTTGAGCGGATATCTGACACCCGCCTTTGGCGCTCGCTCAAAGACCGAGATCGACTTGCTGGTCTTCGAGGCGCTGGTCGTCGCCGGAGCCATCGATCCAGAGGGCCCGATCTACGACCTGGCCAGGACGTTCAACGTGCCGCCTTCCAAGGCCCGCAACCTCGTCATGAACTGGCAGCTACGGACCGCTGGCGATGAAGCCGCCCTCAAGGCCAAACTGATTGCAGCGCTGAGCGCAGTTCGGTTCGCCAAGGACGGAACACTGCTGACCTTCGGGGTGGAGAGCCCCTTGGTCCGAGAAGACATCATCGCCCGGCTCAAGCGCCGAGGCGTGTTCGCCGACGCCTCGTTCTCGCGTGAACTGGTCAGATTGCCGGTCGAGGCGTTCGTCGACTTCCTCGACGACCTGATCGATGCGGACACCAAGACGGCGGTCAAAGTCCGCTTGGTCAAGGACAAGCAGTTGCCGGACAAGAGCTTCAAGGCTCTGGCGACCGGTGTTTTGAGCAAGCTGGGAGAGAAGGTGGCGGGCAAAGCCAGGGAGGCGTTCGCTGACCAAGTCGTCGATGTAGGCGGCGCCATCGTCAAACCGGCCGCCGAGCGCATAACCGCCTTCTTGATCGGCTTGCTGCAAAAGGACGTCGATGCGGCTGTTGGCGCAGTGATGAGCGGCGAATACGCCGCCCCCTAGGTCCCCTAGCACGTGGAAGGTCATTCGACCGTCAGAGCAAATAAACCCGTTTGGCCATCTCGTACGACGGTTGCACGGATAGTGACAGCGCCTCGCGCAAACAACTTCACCTTGAGGCGGGAATCCTGCGCCCCAAGCTTGTCGTCCTTGTCGAGATGATCGTCGTTCTCCGCAGCCACGGCTAGCCGTTCTTCCAACACTGTCTGTTCGACGATTTGAAGGACGCTATCGATCTCCTTGGAAGACATGGTGATCGTGAACTCCTCACCGGCGTCCCCAACCAAAGTATAGAGCTTGTAGGGCCGCAACGTTGCGTCGACCGCGCTTGTCGCTTTAGACCGCGCATAGACCAGTGCATCGGCCAGCGACAGGTTTCCGTCGATGGCCGCCCCTCGGGCGATCCGCTGAGCCGTGGGGAGCGGGGGGGGGTGGCGGCGCGATTTGCGCAGACAGTTTGAAGTCGCTTGCCCCGTTCACCGGAGCGGAAATCTTGATTAAGAAATCCGCGCCCGCCTGGAGCCGCGTGACCAAAATACGCTTCGCGCCTCTAAAGACCGTGGGCCCATAGTCCCGGTCTTCGGTCTGCACGAAATCACGCCAAGGGTCATCGATTTGCGGTCCGGCTTCGATACGCAGGCCCTTCGCGCTGCTCAACAACTCGAATAGCGCCCGGGTGTCCGCCGTCGGCTTTACGCGAAAGAGCTTGTATGCAGCGCCGGAGAACGGGCTGATCGTGGCGTTGTCAAATGCCGAGGACAACGTCTTGGTCATGTCAAATTCGTCGATGTCCGGCAACTTGGGCAGAACAACGGCCTGAGCACGTAGCTTGTATGGCGCCAAGTCACCGGTAGGGCTATCGACGCGAAGCCGGTAAGTGCCAGTCTCCAGGATCGTCACACCATCCACTGCGGTGCGGCTCAGTATCGTTTTCGGCGCGATGACCTTGAGGCGTTTGTAACCTGCCTCGCCGCAGATACCCAAAGTGACGGTGGGCGTGATCCCGCCGGTACCTACCACCGTCAGAAGAACAGCATCGCCAGAGGTAAGTGCGACGTCGAAGCTTTCCAAACGCGTACGCTTATCAACGCGGGCGGCGTTTTCGGGCATCGTGCGATTGTAGTCGTGGTCGAGCTGGATAACTTCAGCCTTTTCCTTGCAGACATCATCAACCATTGGCGCGGTGGGCGGAGCCGAACCTGACGGGTCCGCGCTTGCGATCTGCGCCAACACCGGCGAGCTTGCCAGCCACAAGGCCGCGACAAACGCCAGCAAACCGCACGAGCATTGCCCCTGCTTTGAACCGGTCATTGAAGCTTCTCCGCCTTGATAGTGAACTCCCGGGCACCCGGTTCACGGCGTTCGCAGACGAGGTCACTGGGCGTCAGCGCGCCGCTTGGCTTCAGCTTCGTCACCACCAGGACTTGCTCAAGGGGGGAGAGGTCCGAAAGTACGGCGACGAAGGCTCGTCGATAGGCCTCGCTTCGGACTTGGTCCGTCGCATTGGCCGCATCAGGATTGGCGCTGTTCGCCTCGGATCACCTCCTCTCAGGCGCACTGCGGATCATCGCACTTTCTGGCTCGATCTGCCTCCTCGCACTGGCTCTGAAGAAAATTCGGACGGCGTACGACGCAATGGGCGAGGTCAAGAGGCGGTGGCGCGCGCTCGGCTATCTACTCTCCGGAGTCTTCCTGCCTGAAATCGCCGCAGTCGCGGCGGTCCTTGTTGCCTTGCTTGTGGCAATTTCAACGACGGCAGGCGAATTCGACAAGCGGCTGTTGTCGCGTTTCCGCCTGGATACGCAGAATCTGCCGGCCTACACGGTTATCATGCTCCACCATCTGCACTACTTCTCGTATGCTTATATTATTGTATTTTGGCTTATCAAAGAGGTCCACCTCAACCGGTTGCTGGTTGGACCTGCATTCTACGTCGGATGGATCGGCTATTACTTATTTACGCGTGTGACGCGGCGGCAGAGGTCGATTGTCATCGGCGGACACCTGCTCGCATCACGATGGCGACACGCTGCGCTGCGGGTCTGAAAGCGTCCGGCTGTTCGGCGTCGACGCCCCGGAAGTCCGCCGCGGCGCGACGCCGGCCGAACCCTTCGCTTACGAGGCGCGCGACGAACTCGTTCGTCTGACGCGCGGACGGGTCGGCTGTCGCTTCGTGGACAGGGACCGTTATGGCCGGTTCGTGGGTCGATGCTGGTCGGACGCCTCGCCCGACCTGAACGCGGCGCTGATCCGGTCGGGCTTCGCCACCGAGTATCGCCGCTACAGCAAGGGCCTCTATGCCGGGCCGGCGATCAGCCCGGAGATCATGATCCGGTTCGCCCAGGCGACCCGGGAGATGCTGCGCAACGAAGACGGCACCTACCGCCGCGACCTGCTTCGCGCGGTGGCCAAGCGCGTCGAGGTCCACGCGGCGAACGACGTCAGGGTGCTTGGGAACGATTAGGAGCTCGCGCGCACCGTCGCGGCGAACAATGGGGTACAGGGGGCGGCCCTTTCGGTGCCCAGAGTTGTACCGGGGTGGCGCCCACTGTTGGAAAAATCACATAACTATGTCTACGCCACAGCACTCTAGAATACGATTTTCCGTCATTCCTGGGTGTCCATGATTTCTCGCACACAAAAGTGTGCCGACGAATGCTTCAAATCACAATCCAAACAACTTCAATTCGCACCGACGCGCGCACGTCTTAGCCGCACGTCAACCGTGCACCCCAATCACCTCGGCGATAGTCTCTCGCCCATCTTGACTGAGTTCATATCCCGCAGGCTCGCCGCGTATGCTCCGCCCCTCACGGGGCTGTCCGTATTGCGCAACTGATGCGCAGTTGGTGAACACCGCTAGCAATCTATCAACGCGCGCTGAAGCGATTGCTTTGCCAATCACAGTTCAAGGTTGAAAAGGGAGTGATTTCATGCGGGAATAGCCAAGCTCTTGGGGGAGAGATGATATGCGCGTTGCCGCACTCGGCCTGGCCCTTCTGCTCGCAGGTTGCGCTGGCACGACGGTCCAGCCCATTGAATTTACGGGCGATCGAACGACAGATTTGGCCGCCGACAAGGGCGCCAAGGGAATTCGGTACTACGAGGGCGCACACTTTCTGATCGTCTATACCGACGGGAAAGGCGGCTTGAAGTCAGAGGTCAAGTTCCTGCCGGACCTGACCCAGAAGCGCTCGATCGATCCTTACGCCTATTTCGCCAAGAACAACGCCACCCTGGTCTTTGCCAACGGCATGCTAAGCCAAGGCAAATCCGAGATCGACGAAGCGGTCTTGCCCAAAGCGGCTATCAGCGTCTTGGAGAAGGTCGCCCTGGCCACAATCGCCGCAGCCAATGCGGTGGATGGCAAGGACGCTTACTACTTGCCCAATCCCGTCCTTTTCAAGATTCGCATCAGTCCCACCAGCGGCAAGCTAGAACTGCTCGAGGGCAAAACCACGCTTGCGGACGGAGACAAGGGCATCGAAGTCACGCTGGTGGAGCCGGAGAAATGAACCAGGCCCCGCTATCGCGCCTTACGCCTGCCGTCCTCGCGCTGTCTCTTCCTCTGCTAGGCGGGTGCATCACCACCCTGGACAGCGCGCCGGTGCCTTCCACGCCCGCCGCCGCGCTGAAGGCCACGGGCTATCGGTACGCCTTGCCTGCTCCCGTTCTTAAAGTATCGCCGCAACCCGACGGCACGATGGCCTTAGAGGTCCTCTACCTTCCCGATCCGCAAAACACCTACACACTTGAGGCGAAGTCCTTCCTCGGCGGCTACACCCTCGACGTGAAGCTCAAGGAAGGCTTGCTCGACACCGTCGGTTTCAACAACAATGGCACGACGATCGCCGAACAGGCGCTCAGCAGCTACGGGGAAGTTAGAAAGGCGGAGATCGCGGCCAAGGCCGAAGCGGATAAGCAGGTCGCCCAAGACGCCAAGGACAAAGCAGCGGGCGCCAAGGCTAAGGCCAAGGCCTTGACCGACGCCAAGATGGCGCTCGCCACGGCGGTCGCCAAACGCGACAAGATGATCGAACTGGGCGCGCCGCAGGAATTGTTGATCCCAGCTGAAATGGCCGTCATCGACGCTCAGGCGGCGCTCGATGTGCTTCAAGCGGCCGCTGACGCGGCAGCGGCGGCGATTGCCTCCAGCGGATCGATGAATTTGGTGAAGAGCGGTGCACCGAGTTTCACGGACAAGGCTGCCGGGCCGATCTTCTTCCGGATGGCGCCGCGAACCGATGGGACCGTGGATCTCGTCGCCGAGACGCTACAGGTCAAAGGGCAAACTTCGTCGCCCCCCAAGCCCGAACCTCCAGCCAAGCCGCTGGCCTATTCGCTCGTCAGCCCCGTTATTCGACCTGCTGCTCCGCAAGGCATCGTGGCCAAGGTCCGCTCCAATCAGCCAGTCTATCAAGTGGTTGAGGAGGACGTGAAGCTGACGGCGCGTGAAGGCGCGCAAACAATCCGGCCGCTCTCGATTTCCACGGACGTGGAAAATGGCGAAACCTATTTCATCGTGGTCTTCGCCGACAATCAGGCGCCGGGCAAGTACCGGCTGGCCATCCCCGTCATCCTGAAGAAGGGCGGCCAGACCGAGAACCCGAAGGCCGTGGATTTCGAAATCCGGCCACGTTACCCGAAATGATCAGGCTCGGCTGCGTGCTCGCCCGGCTCGGCGATGTCGCGCTGCCGACCTGGTTGACCGCCTCACCTGATCAATTGGCCACGGCCTTCAGCGAGGCCTCGGGCGGCGATATCGACCTGCGCATAGATCACGCGCGCCTGACGGGTCCACCGATATCCAGCGCATCGATCGTCGACGCCTATCGTCTGCATGAGACAGGACTGAAGTTAACCGGAAATCCATCGCCTCCGGGTCGCGTATCCAAGGTGGCTGTGATGTTCGCCGGTGCCTATCGTTATAGCGCCGATATCTTCGGGATCATGTTCGACCGCGGGTTCACGACGCCGGACGACCCAAACAGCAACGACAGCTACACCGAGCATCCCCGCGAGGGCTGCGCGATCTTCCTGGACAGCATTCGTGCGAGACGGGGGGGCGAGGCGTTCGAACGTGAGACCCGCTTCACGACGATCCACGAAGTGAGCCACCTGTTCAATCTGCAGCACGTCTCCGATCAATGCTACCTGGCCAGCAGCCAAGCGGCCGCTCCGTTCGGCGATGAGTACTTTCGGTTCACGGACGGCCAGCGGGCAACCCTGCGTCGATGCTCCACTTCGCCAAACGTATGGCCCGGTGGTTCCCGGTTCGAGGACCTCGGCGATGCTGCCACGACCAACCGAATCGACCGTCGCGCCGTCGATCCGGCGCAAGGCTTCGCACTCGCGATTACATTGCCGTCCGAGCGCTTTTGGCTTTTCGAACCCATCGAGTTGACCATCACCCTATCCTTGAGCGGAGAAGGCCCCGACGCAGTCGCGCCGGATAGGATTGATCCCGGCTACGAGCAGTTTCGGATTTGGATCGAGGAGCCGAACGGCGAGCGCCGGCTCTACCGATCCCCTCGACGCTATTGCGCCTTCCCCGCCACACTAGCCATTACACCGACCCAGCCGTTCATGCGGGACGTGAGCCTGTTTGCCCAAGCCGGCGGGTTTACCTTTAGGCGCGCTGGGATCCATAGGGTTTGGGCGGAACTGATGATCGAGGACGGAGTCTGGCTGACCTCCAATCGGATCGAGGCCGAAGTCTTGCCGGCTGATGGGTCCGACCTCTACGGCGCCGTCCACGCGATCCTTACTAAGCGTTCGGCCGCACGGCTTCTCTATCACCGGCAATTGCGACCGGGTTTGCGGCCCTTCCGGCTGGAGACCCTGGTTGAGGCCAATCCAAACTGGCGTGGCGCAGGGCGGCTCCAGTACGGCCTCGGCCGCGCCTATCTCGCCGCCGCCCGGGAGCGAACCGGCGAACGCGCGACCGACTATCGCCGCCGCGGCCAAGATCACCTCCAACGCGCCGTCGACCATGACGGACTAGGCGAAAACCAGCGTCGGCGCGCCGTGGAGGCGCTCGATGATCCCGACTTGTGAGACCCCACGGGCGGCCACCTAACACCTGCGCCTTCAGATAGAGATGCCGGCGGCGAAATCATCAGATGGCGAACATTAGATCCGGTTGAAGGATGTTACCTCGGTGCTCCCGTCCGTGTCCTTACAGTTGAGCGACAAGCAAGGGTCTGTATTCGGCGGCGGAGGCGAAGGCCCGCGCCGAGGGCAAAGGCGCATGGGCCGCCCCCCCAGCCCGTCCAGTCGAAACAGCCCGCTAGCCCCTGACCCACGACTTCGTGAGAGCGACGGCCGCCGACCAATCCGGACCCGAGACGTTATCGCCCGCGAGACTGGACGAGGACGGGAGACTCAGCATGATCGAGCGGACCTTCGAGCCCGGAGAACAGGTGCTGCGCAACGGCGCAGACCTGCCCCATCTCGGCGTTTTCAGCGGCTACCAGCTACGCACCACCGACAAACCTACCATGAAGTCCTGAGCGTCGACGTTGAGCCCGTTGACGAAGAATGGTGAAATCGCAACTCCCTCCTCTGATTGATGCGTGGCCGAAAGTGTCAGGTAGGCGGGTTCGGCTCGCTCGCCTGCCACGCGCGTGAACGAGCCGCTCACCACGCTGCTCAGAGACCAGCCCTCGGTCTGCACAGCCTGATAGCCGACAGCCCACTCCGTCTCGCCCGTGGAATGCCCGCCGTGGCGGGAACGGTAGCGCGTGTAGCCGACACTGGCGAGCAGGGCGCCGCCCCCAATGGACCGCTGCGCGCTCAGCTCGCCTGTCATCGACCAGGCACCGGCGCTGAAACCGGCGAGAGCGCGGTCTGCTGGACCACCGGACATGCCCGTAGGTAGGCCGACGCCGAGACGCATGCGGAGATGCGGCCGTGCACCGGCACCCTGAAAGACGCGGCTAAGCGAGATGGACACATCTCCGATTCCCGAGACGGTTTCCTTCCGAGTCTCGCCGAGGTCGGTCAGCCGACCGACACTGCGGTACAGCGGCACGTCGGCCGAGAGCGTCATTGCGGGCGTGAGGGCGCGGGAAACGCCCAGCTGCACGCTGGTGAACTGTGAACGCTGCCCACCGACGAGCGTGCTTGTCTGGTTGCTGAGGTAGCTGACGCTAGCCGAGACCTCGTGGCGAGGGGCAACTGCCGGGGACGATGCGCCCGTCTGTGCCACCGGCAACGTCATTTCAGACAGGCTTCGCAGATCGGACCAAGCTCCATCGGCCACGCCAAAACGCGTTGTCGCGTGGAAGCTGATGGCGTCGGCGTGGAAGCCGTCCGTGACAAGACGTTCCCCCGAGCCGAATTCCATCATGATAGGAGCTGCGCTTTCGATCCTAGCGACTGAAGCAAGCGGCACCGTCATGGGGCCGAAGCGCGCCGTTCGCATTGCCAGTTGGCCGTTGATGACCCCTTCAAGGACGCCCTCAAGGCGTTCGCCGGTCGACAGGGTGATGGTGCTTGCCTGGGCGCTGGGCGCACAGGCAAGCAGAGCCAGCAGGGTCCCCGCCGCGAGAGCGAGGACCACGGCCGGCGAGGACAATCCCCGCATCGGCATCACTTCTTCTTCTTGGGGAACAGCGCGGGGCTGATGAAGCCGGCCACCGCATAGCGGCCGCCGCCCATTGCCCCGGTGTCGCGGTTCTCAACGCTGGCGGTGCGCCAACCATCGGAGGTCGTCACTTTGACGCCCAGGTCGACCTTGTTACGCCGCCAATTTGCGTGGTCGACCTTGATGTTCCGGGAATCCGTCACCGTTGTAACCAGGGCCACATGCCCGGAGGCGCCTGCGGCGTAGGTCGCGTAGGTTGGGAACGCCCCGGCGTCGCCGCTGCCAGCGAAGACCATGATGGCTCCCTTGGAGGGAACGGCGCCCACGACCGAGGCGCCGACATTCCTCTTGGCTGAACGGACCCAGTTTCCGGCGTCGCCGGTTAGGCCCGAATAGTCGAGCGTCGGCCGTTGACGACTCAGCTCCGACTTGACGAAGGTCGTGCACTCGACAGCCTGCGCAGAAGACGCGATGGTTGAGCCAAGCAGAGCGATCGTGAGCGCTGCGACCAGCGCCGGCGAACCCGCGCTGCGAGAGCGACGCCCTTTCTCGGGGCGGAGATTGATATGCTGTTCCATGACCATTCCTTGATCCGGGCGCCACGGGATGCGGTCGCCTCAAGGAGCATTCGGATCAGGCGGCCAAGGGCGGACGGGACAGCCCATCGAAATATTTTTCGCGGGCGATGTCCGCGCTCCGCGCGCTTGAGCGATAGGTGAGCAGGGTCAGCTAAAGGGCCCCAACTGGGAGGAAGACGTGGCTGGCTACCGCCGACCGTTAAGACCCCCGTCGACCCCGTCGACCGGACAGGAACCCACCCCTCTCGCGCCCGTGGGCGCGGAAGCACCGCCAGGCCCGAACGATGACCAAGCCGACGGCGTCTACTCCTTCGAGGAGGTTCTGGCGTTCGTAAGAGAGGTCTGCGCCGATGAGCAGCGGCGCGCACACCTCAAGAGGACGGCCGGCATCGCGGCGGCCCGCATGGGCCTTTGGCGCTGGGGGATCGACGGGCCGGAACTCCTGCACGACGCGATCGACCGCGTATTGCGGGTCCGCCGCATCAAGCGGGTCTGGAGCCTGATGTACGGTCTTGAGCAGATCATATGGTCGCGTGCGCGGACGGAGATGGTTCAACGTTCCTGGCGGGACGCCCGCGCCGATCCGACGGACCTGCTGTTGAGCGAGGATCCTGGGGCAGACCGCCAAATCGCATCACGACAACAGGCGGAACAGGTCTTCGAGGCTTTCGCAGGAGATGAGGCCGCTCTGAGGGTCGTCGAGCTTCTGGCGACAGGGACCACCGCTGAGGAGATCAAACGGTTACTCGAGCTCACCGACAAGGCCTATGACACCATTCGCACCAGGATCCGGCGCCTCTTGAAGACGCGCTTCCCAAACAGACTGGACACCTGACATGCGCTCCAAATTCACCACCGAAGAGGTGCTTATCCGTCTGCAGCGCGCCGTGACCGATGACCCGGCCGCCGCTCCTCCGCCCGGCGCGGACAACCCTTCTCACGACAGTGTCGACCCCATTGAAGCCGCGATCCTCCGAGCGCTGGCGGGTATTTCGGCCCGAGCGCCGGATTACGACGGCGACGGCGAAATGACACTGTATCGGGTCGGCATGGGGCCGGTCCCCGCCTGGCTGAACCCGGACCAGGCCGTCAACGACGACCGGTTGCGTCCGGCGAGTCTGGCGGCGGCCCGCCGCGCCTCTGGCAGCGTAGCGGCAAGCAGCGATCATGGTTTGCCCAAGCGCTCCGCCGTGCTGCGGGTCGGCCAAGGAATGCTGGAATTCTTCGATGACGGGCTTCGGGTGCTCGCCGCCTTCCCTGAGGCGGCTGCCCCTGCGCGGCTGGTCATAGCGGGGCGGTCGATCGCGTTGCGTCCCGACGCTGTCTCCGGCCTCGCCGAGTTGGTCGGGGTCCGGCCCGACATGCTTGAAGACCTGTTCGACGCCTGGAGTGAGGACCCCGACAGCATCGCCGTCACGTGGACCTGAGATGATCGGCGATCCCAAACCAGGTCCGCTCGAGCTCTGGATCGATGGGCAGGCCCTCGGACTTGGCGCCAGACTCCTGCGCGCCGCCGGCCTGTCGACCATGAGCGAGCAACGCGCGGTCTTCAGCAGGCGATGGCCAAGGCGCACCGAGGTTCCGCCGGGATCGGAGGACCAGATCGTGGAGTTGCCGCCGTCGACGCTGGAGGCGTTGGCGGCGCTGACGCCGACGACCGCGAGCCTATGGAAGGATTATCTGCCGGTTTGGAGTAGGGCTTTGGCCCGCGCCCGCTGGGAAACTTCCAATCGACGAGCGATCTCCCCGATCGCCGGCGCCCGCATCCTTGCGCACCACATCACGGTTGGTCGGCACACAGGCGATCAGCTCATCAGGCTCGCCCGCCTCGAGCTTGGCCGAGACTGGGACGCCCGCGATCAGCTACCAGGGCTGCTCGAGAACCTGATGACGTCCTGGCAAAGCACCGAGCGTCTAGACGCCAGGGTCGAAGCCCTGGCGGTTCTACGACGCGGCGCGCCCCCACCCCGCTGGCGGATGGTGGAGAACTTCATGATTCAAGGCTTGTTTGCTTGGCCGCTGTTTCTGGTCGAAGCAAACGGCCCCAGGGGCGCAGCTGCGCATTGCACCCTGCCCATCGGCCTTGAACTGGTCATGGACGGCGCTTCGCAGGTCCGTTGCCCGCTGCCCGCGGATCCGAGATTTGGCGATTGGGGCGCCTCGTTCGCCACCGCCCTGGCGGCCGCCAAGGATATGTGGGCGCTCAACCATCGAGCCTGGGACCCGAGTTTCCGCAAATTAGTCGCCGGCGCCTCCCTGGTCGTGGATCTCAGTGTGTCCTCCACGATTTTTGGCCGGTTCCAATCGGAATGGTGTCTCAAGGTCCAAGGCCCCTCCCATGAGGCCTATCTCGGCCTAGTGATCTTGGGTCGCCTGCTCGGCGATCCGGCGATGGAAACGATCTGCGCCACGGGTCGCTTAGCGCAAGTGATTCCCGACGCCCCGTTCGACCCCGAGGCCGGGGCGGACTACCACATCGGCTGGGTCGACGGGGTTCAAGCGAAGGTCGAAAGTGCGCAGGAGGCCCTGTTCGACCAAGTGTTGGTCCCATCGGGATCGGCTCCCGCGTCCAGGAGCGACCGCATCAAGACCGGGGAGGGCGATAAGCTCTCAGGCTTCGCCGATCATGCCTTTGGGGATGGTTGGCGGCGTCACCGATGGGTGCGTTGTCCCGATTTGGCCGAGCTGTTCCGCGCTCAACCTTCCGACGCCGTTGAGCAAAAGCAAATTGAACATGTCCGCGAATTGCTGCGCAACTCGGACAGTCCGGTTCTGCGCCTGCCGCCTGACATCACCGGGGTGGCCGTCACCAAGGCGCTCTGCGGTGTGAACCGGGCCGCAGCAACCCTGCTCGACCGACGATCTCATCGGACCGAACGTCTCGGATCCTACATCTTCGTGCGCGCCGCCCCCAAGGAAGTTGGCGAGCGATTCTGGCGCGTGGTCTGGGATGCGATCCGAGGTGAGCCCGGCAAGCTGGAAGAGCTCTGCAACGCAGCGTCGGAAATAGTCCCCGCCAAATTGCTGGCTGACGAACTCAATCGGTATGAGCCGACGGCCCGGCGTCCGACGCGCGCACCGGACGTCCTCGTCATTCTTGGCGCGAGCCAGCTTAGCTGGCCCAGCACCATGCCCCACAGCCCGGATGGCCGCCTACGAATGAGCACCATCGAAAAGGCGCTCACCTCAAACCCGGATGCCGGCTTGCTCAAGCCAACTCCGACCCCGTGCCTTGGCCGCCTACTGGGCGCCACGCGCATCGTCTTGGTATCACAAGCCGGCACGCCGACCCGGACGATCGGCCGCCACCTCCTTCCAGCGCCTTTGAGAAAGGCCGTGCAAGACCTCAGTGTCTTCCAAAACGGGTTCTCCTTCGCCACGGCGCGCCGGATGCTGGGGGTGTCGGACGCCGCTTGTCAGGACATCTTGCGCGCACTGAGGGAGCCGCGACCGGACGGACAACCGGGAATCTTGGGTTACGGTCAATCGGGCCGGCATGCGGGACCGGAAGACGCCAGCTTCGAGTATTTCCTCCGGACCCGGGTTCCGCTCCTGACCAACGCAAAGGCCCAGGCGGACATTCATGATCGCGCCGCCCACGCCTTGGTCGACTTCCTGGATCGCTCCGGGGACGTGAGGCGGTTCGACGTCCGATCCGCCCTTCGCTCCGTCACGCTGCACGAAGCTCAATATCATCTCAGTGAGGTCCGGCGCCTCAGACAAGATCGGAGTCGACGGCCTTCGATAAACCGAGATCGACTGTCGCGGATCGCGGAACCCTTTAGCTGGTCGGCGATCCGCTGGGCGGCCACGGCGTCGCGGGCGTCCGCGCCGGACCTGTTGCTGGCCGCGTGCGACGAAGTCGAACGCCGTAGAGGCAATCACGAACCCGTCCATCCCATGGAATTGGTCTGGACGGCAAAGCTGGCCTACCGCCTGGAATTTCTCAAAGGCGCGAATGTGGATGCTCGGTCGGTGCGCGACAGGATGCTCGTCGATGCCTGGGAGGGTTCATCACTTTGGCCTTCCGGCGAGCGGGAGGCATGTCGCTTTGTGATCGCGACGACGCGCGCCACCATGAATATGCGGCTGGCGATTTGCGATGCGGACCTTGCGATCGCGCGCGAGGACAATGAGCAGGCGCTACAACGACTGCGTCATGCTCAGGAAATCTTCGACCCCTCGTGGTTCGAGCTCGCCGGGGACGCGACCCAAAACGATGCTCTGGCGGTCTACATCTACAGGCAGGGTTTTCTCAACCAACATATCCGGGGAATGGAAGGCGTCTATGTCCCACTAATGTTGAAGTACGCGGGCGCATGCTGGCGTGCGCGCCGTCCTCCGATCGCGGAGCTCGTGCCCGCTCTGTTCGCGGCGCCCGAGGCGGAAATTCGCAAAGTACGCGCCATGCAGGGCGTCCCGACGACGGGGCTGAGCTGGCGGGGAGTGGTGCAGCAACGCTGGTTGATCGGCCATAACCAGTTGAGCGATCGGTCAACCGACGCGGTGTTGGGCAGATCTAAACCTGACTTCGAACTAGCGCGACCTCAGTCAGCCAAAGTACGGGACCGTCGCGATCTCGCCCTTTCTCGGGCTTTCGAAACGTAAGCCGCTCCGGCTGCGGTCTAACAACAGCATCACAATACCGTTCGATGGATCGACCTGCTTCTAGTCTTGATTGTCGCTGCGTAATCGATCCGCTTCAAACCGGCGCGCTCGCATGTCCTCCAACCGCGCTTTCGGTCGCCCAGAACAAGGTTAAGCTGTAGCCACAATAAAACGGGCTGGCCGACATGCAGAACGCACCGACAAGTAACACCCAGACGCCGACGTCGTCCCAGACTTGGGCCGAATTCGTCCGCGCCGAGGTCGAGGCTACGGATCAGGCCTATCTAGCCAAGCCGGATTTTCTTCTCGGGCACGGGCGCGCGGAGAGAGGAACGACCCGCGACTATGCAGGTCGGGAACTGCTGGAGCTCGTCCAGAACGCCGCCGACGCGGCCGCTGAAACCGGCGTTCCCGGCCGCGTTCGCATCGAAATCACCGCGGGCGGGCTGATCGTCGCAAATACCGGGCAGCCCTTCCGGACCAGCGGGGTCCGATCACTGATGGCGGCCAACACCAGCGACAAACCAGGCCGGGCCATTCGGCTGATCGGCGCCAAGGGTCTTGGCTTTCGGTCGCTCCTGAACTGGTCGCCTGAACCCTTTGTCTCAAGTGGCGCGCTGGAGATCGCCTTCTCACGTCGTCACGCATGGGCACACGCCGAGCAGTTGGCCAAGCGCAACTCGCAGTTGGCCGCACTATTGCGCGGCGCGGATCCGGCGGCGCCAATCCTCGCCTTTCCGATGGTCGGCGACGAGGCAGCCAGACACCACGGCGAGGCGATGGCGCCGCTCGTCGCGCGCGCGCGCGCGCTGCGGGACGAGGGATACCAGACCGTCATCGCCGCGGGGTTCGAAACTCCAGCCCTGCTGCAACAGGCGATCGATCAGGCCGACGAGTTCAAACCCCAGTTCCTGCTGTTCGTCCCTTCGCTCAGTGAGATCGAACTGCAGGTCTCGGGCCGACCTCCAACGCGCTGGCGACGGCGCGCTGGAGACGGCGACCTCTTGCATCTGGAAATCACCCAAGGCGAGGCGAGCACCGAGGAAACCTGGAGCTGCCGCCGGCAGAGCGGAAACACCAAGGACCGCAATGGCGCGCCTTGGGGTTACGAAGCTGCCATCGCCGTTCCCAGTCACGCGTTCACAGGCGGCAACCTGCACGCCTATTTCCCGACCGATGTCGCCCTGCCTTTTCCAGCGCTTCTGCACGCGACTCTGGAACTTGACTCAAACCGCAAGGCGCTCAACGCCCACTCGACCGTCAACACCGCGGTCCTGGGTAAGCTCGCCAATCTCTTCGCCGAAACAATCGCCGCCTACGGCAAGGGCAGGTCACATGAGCCACTGACGCTTCTCGCCCGCCGCGCCGCGTTCCCGCCCGTGCTCCAGCCGTTCGAGCAGGCCGTCTACGCCGCCGCATCGAAATTGAAGATCATCCGCACCATGAAGGGTCCCCGGGCTGCGGCGGCTGAGACCCGTGTCGGCCCCAAGGGCTACGAGACCTTCTTCCCGCGCCGGCTGTTCGGAAATCTCGCATTGTGCAGGAATGAGGCCGACCGCGCCGTCCTGGAGCGGCTTGGGGTCAAGGAATTTGACACTCGCAAGGCCCTTACCGTCCTGCGAGGAGCGGAGCTTTCCTTGAAGGAGCGCGCGAACGTTATCGTCGGCGTCGCGCGAAAGCTCCCGCGCGACCTGCATGACAGGCGGCTCATCGTCGATCCGGAGGGGCGACCGCTGGCGGGCAATAACACCTGCTTTACGGACCCGGCCTCACGGCGGCCGCCCGCCCTTCCCTCTTGGGCGCGAGCGAAGTTCATGCATCCGGACCTGTGGCGGCTGGTCAGCAGCGAGCTTGAGGGCGCCCCGCGCGCGCGGATTGGTCAACTCTCTGGGTTCGGCGTTCATGAATTCAACGTCGAGGGCGTCATCACCTCGCTACGAGCTCAAGCAATGCTCGTTCGTGAGCGCGGGCGCCTCGACACCGAGCGCGTTCGCGTCGAACTGCTGCAGGCGGTCTTCAACCTGTTCATGGGCGAGGGCAGACAGGCCATCTACCCGGCAGGCCGCCTTGAGGTGCGATGCCAGGATGGAAAGTGGCGGGACGCGCGCGAGGTCCATCTGTCAAGTTTCTATGGCGGGACCGGCCCCCTTGTCTCCGCGCTCTATCAAGGCCGCCCCGACCTGCTTGTGGCTTCGCCAGAAGCGTGCGGCCTGTCGGGCGATCCGGCAGACCTGTGGCGTTTCTTCCAATGGATAGGCGTCAAGATCTGGCCTCGGCAAACAGGATTTCAGAGCGTGCCGTCCAAGCTCTGGACGACGCTGGTTTCGGCCCTGCCGGAAACCTTCGACGTGTCCGAAGGCAACTTTCAGGACACCATCAAGCGGAGTGAACTGTCCTATTGGGACGCCAACGCCACCTACGAAACCATCGAGGGTCTGGACGATATTCTTTCGTCGGCACCGAGCGAGGCGGTCCTGGCGTGGCTGGCGCAAGACCCACGCATGAGCCAGCCCTTCGTCACAAGACTGAGCGCCCGGACCGGTAGGAAGCAGCATCGACGATACCACGGCCCCTTGCCGGATCTGGTCCGCCACAGCATAGGCGCCACCGCCTGGCTCGCCGTCAGGAGCGGCGAACGTGCAGCGCCTTTCGACACCATGCAATCGCCAGGACGCCTCGGCGATCTCTTCCCCGCACCATCCCCACCGAGCGACGACTACGCCTTCGGTCTGGATCGCGAGACCTGGGCCAGGGCGCTACACTTGGCCGGATCGCCTCGCGGACTAATGGATCTCCGCGAGGGGCGGATCTTCGCCCTGCTTGGCAGCCTCGAACAACGGGGCGCGTCCACTGAACTGGTGCGCAGGCTCTACGGGCAGATCCTCGAGCTCGATGATTTTGACCCCAGGCGCGCGCCGGTTGAGGCCGATGTCTTCTTCCGCACGGGCCGTCTGCAGGTGCGCCGCGGAGCGAGCGTCGGATGGGCGGACGTTGGGCAGACCTTCTATCTGGATCGCGACAACCTGCCGGCCGCGGCCCTAGATCTGGTAGCTCTGATCGACCTGCCATCGCGGCGGAACGCCGCCGACACCCTCGCCCGCTTCGGGGCTGCGCCACTCAGCCGCCGCAGACTCAGGATGACGGTCATGGAGCGGCACGAGGAAGGCGGCACCATCACCGCGATCCTCCGGCGCCTGTGGGCCGCATCGCTTCCCTACATCCGTGCTCATCGCCGGGCGGCGAACTCCGATGCAGCCGCTTTTCGGCCGATCGAAAAATTTCGGCTTTTGATCTGCACGACAGCGATCATTCAGATCGACTTGGAGGACAAGACCCGCACGGCCGCCCTCGAACCCTGGAAGCAAGTGATCGCCGACGACGACCTCATCATTGTGGTTGATCCGCTCGCCCAGGAGTCAGACATCGTGTTCCTGGCCGCCGAGGTCATCGGTGACGCGGTCGCCGAGCGGCTCGGTCTGCAGTCCGGCGGCGAGTTCACCAGGCTACTCTCAGCCCCCAGCGATAGCCTGCGCGCGGTACAGCTCCGGCGCATGCTGACCCATCGCTCGGCTGAGGAAATAGAGGCGCTCATGGCCGAGCTGGAGCCTGATCCCGTCGAGGGTCTAAGCCACGGCGTAGACGCTGCGACCCTGGCCAGAGCACTGGCCCCTGCCCCTGCCCCTGCCCCTGTCCCGCCCGCGCCCGCTTCAACGCCGGCGCCATCAACGTCGCCGGGTGGCGGCATGCCGCCGACCGCAGCCAGTCCACCCACGCCTACGCAGCCCGGACCGGTGGTGGGAGTGACGGCCGGGCCCCAGCAACCACGACTTGGCGGCGGGGGCGGGGGCGGCGGGGGCGGGGGCGGCGGGGGCGGTCTGCGGGTCGGCGGGTTCACAGGAGCACTGGGCGCGCCGCGAGATCCCGATCATCCGGCGGACGCCGAGGCGTGGGCTGAGTTCTATGAGACGAGCGAGGGACGGTTTGCCCTCGATGTCAGCCGGCTTCAGGGTCGCGGTGCCTTTGGCTGCGACCTCCTCAGCTTCCCGACGAGCGAAGACCGCGACCTCTTCGCGTCCGATCCGTCACGGACGGACCTGATCGCCCGGTACATTGAAGTAAAATCCGGCGTCGTCCGGCTCGTCGCCAACGAGATGGACGCGGCTGCGTGTCATGGCGCGAAATACTTCGTATACCGGATCCAATTCGACGCGGACGGCCGTGACTCCGCCAACCTCGCCATTGTGTCGGACCCGCTGGCGCACGGCCACGCGCTGGCGCGCGAATGCGACATTCGCGTAGATGACATCCCATCGGCTCTGAACATCAAATTGAAGGCCGTGCGCGTCGCGGCCTAGTTCGGGTCGACAAACAGTGGCGTAGCTTGGCCAAATCGAACGCCGGTGCTTTGGGTAAGCCGTACCCCAGGAGCTCTGTGCGCCTACGCGCCCTCTAGGATTCAAAGGGAGCCCTGTTGGACACCACGGAGAACTACGGTTTCGTAATTTCGAGGTAATGCTCCGCGCGAATACACTGATATCGCTACAGATTAGACAAAACTGATCGTCCCGCACCGCCTCGACAACCTGCATTCCAACGCAGAAAGACGCCGAAACGCGCCATTTCTTCCCGCTGGATCCGCCAGCGAGGATACAACGCCCGAAGCAGACATCATGAACGTCGGTTCGCGGTGGGAGCCGGAATTGCTTGGGAGCCTGCTACGGGGATGCGTTAGCGCTTCATCAAGGCGGTCGGCTCCTCTATCGTAAACACGGGGGAGTTTATCGAATTGACGCTGCACACTTGTCCGCCACCAAAAAAAGCGATCAAGCGTTGGGTGACGCCTTATCCGAGCACCGAAGGCAACTACGGGCACCTTCTGCTCGAGCAGAAATGCGAATGCGACGACGAACTGGTCGATGACTTCATCGCCTATTTTGAGTCAGCGCATGCCGATGCCAGGGCCTATTTTCACACCCAGCTCGGCATCGAACTTCATCCTGATGCTGCCGACGACGGCGCGCATGCGGCCTATCCGACCTGCCTCCCCTCGATCACTCGCCGTGGCCTGTTTGGTGAAGTCATGGCGGGCATGCTCACCCAGCATTTCGACTATGTCGGCGGCCATGACTGGGTAATCCCGGTCTTCCTGTTTCGATTCCACGAGGACGCCGAGCAGTACATGTTCGAGCTAGCGCGGGACCCGGCTCGCAAGCGCGAAGTCTATGGCCGACGCGGCTCCGACTTTCTCGCACTCGCCATTGATGATGATGGGGCCGTCGTTCGCTTCATCGCTGGCGAGGCGAAGTGGCGAAAGAAGCTCCAGAAGGCGGTTGTGCACACCCTGATGCATGGCACCGAAGTCACCAACAAGGTCACTAAGGTCGTCAAGAATGATGGAAAGGGCATTTGGGCCCAGATCAACAAGGCGCCGCAGGTGCCACATGGCCTGCGGCAGCTCCAACGACTGCTCAAGGACATCGATCCCGAAGCGTATTCGGCCGCGATCCTGTCGCTTGATCGCGCGCTCGTCGTCCAGGGCGCAGAGGCAATACCGAGGACAAACCTGATTCTTATCGCCGGAAACGATGTGCCGAGCCGCAAGACGGCGCATCCGCTCATCCAATGGAAGCCAGTGCCGGACGAATACGCAGCGCCGCACGATCTGCAGGTGGTCGAGCTGATCCTCAATGACGGTGAGAAGCTGATTGACCGCATATATGATGCGCTCTGGGCGCAAGCCTGATGCCAGAGCACGATCAGGAACGGCTGAATGTCGCCAACGGCGTGCGCATCGGTCTCGCCACGGAGAATGAGTTATCCGCCGATCAGGCGCGCTCCTACGTTCGGTGCCTGCAGATCGGTTGGAATGTGGCGACCATCGCGTGGAGCCGCGATGATTCCCGCGTTCAGCTCGCCGAGGCTCGCCGCCTGCTGCAAGCGGCTGAAATCTTCGTCGATGTTGAAGGCGCGGGTTCGCCGCGTGCGATCGATTGCTACCGGCGTGCCGGTGAAGCCCTAGAATGGCTGTCCCGCTCAGCGGACAAAGTACGCCGGCTGGCGCCAATCACACTCCTCGCTGGCGCTGCATTTCAGCTTGGCGGTTTGCCGGCAATGGCGTCCGGGCTCCTCGCCCAAGTGGATCACGACGAGGAGGACGGCACAGAGCTGTTCGCGCGTTTCTTCCAGGCCGATTTTGACGGCGTACTGAAGCAGGCGATGGCGTTCTGGCGCGAAAACCCTGACCTGACGGATACTGCGGCCTCGCGTCGGATTTTGGCGGAGGCGGACGCCGACGACAGGCTGGCATGGTACTTCACGGTCGAGCTCGTACGAACCCTCGGCCTCTTCGCAGACTCGATCCGCCGCGGCGATGACGCGCGCCTCACCATGGCGTCCGCAAAGCTCAAGGCGCTCGATGCGATGGCGGCGCGAACCTTTAGCGACGACGTATCGCTGGTGGTGACGTTGCTCCGACAGGTCGCCGACCGATTTGTCGGCGCTAGCATCTACGGTCCAGCGCGTGCGCTCGGCGCGCTGAACGCTGAAAAGCTTCCCAGAATGCTTGCCTTTGCCCGCGAACAATTTGCTCGTGGCCGCGGGATCCTATGGTCGTCTCAGCAGGCTGGCCTGAAACGTTTGCAGGAGAATGCCTCTTTCGCGCTGTGCACGCCGACGGGATCAGGGAAGACACTCGTTGCCAATCTTGGCCTAGTGAGGGAATTGCTGCTCCGCGACCATGGAGACGTCGTTCCCCTTGCTCTCTACCTGGTCCCATCCAGGGCGTTGGCTGGAGAGGTCGAGGCAAAGCTCACCTCCGAACTGGGACGCGACCTGATTGTCACAGGTCTATACGGCGGGGCCGACTGGGGTATCACTGACTATTGGCTGAATGCCG
Source organism: Caulobacter sp. GW821-FHT09A05 (assembly GCF_059418465.1). Taxonomy (NCBI): domain Bacteria; kingdom Pseudomonadati; phylum Pseudomonadota; class Alphaproteobacteria; order Caulobacterales; family Caulobacteraceae; genus Caulobacter; species Caulobacter sp. GW821-FHT09A05. The sequence continues at coordinate 23,603 of NZ_JBWKPX010000018.1, read as the reverse complement.
ACCGACCGACCGTCCTGATCGCGACCGTGGAGAAGGCGGACGCGCTGATGCGGTATCTCGCCCCGTTGCTGCTCAGCCGGCTTCGACTGCTCATTGTCGATGAGGCCCATCAGGTGCTTCCCGAAGACACCGACAACGGACGGGTGGCGTTTGCGGATCACAGCAGCCGCGCGCTCCGCTTGGAAAGCTTCGTTTCGCGTCTTCTTACACAGTCGCCCGACATCGTCAGGATCGCGCTCACCGCAGTCGCGGGAGGCGCCGCAGGTCCCGTCGCGCGCTGGATGGAGGGCAATGCGGAAGCGGAGGCGATCGGCCTGCGCTATCGCAGCACGAGACAGGTGATCGGGGTGCTGCGGACGACGCCCGAACGACGGTCGATCATGCATCTTGAGCTGGTGAATGGGATGCCCCTCCACGTTCAGGAGCGCGCGAACCCGGTTTACCTGAACCTCACGACACCGGCGATGCCTAAGCTGCCGGCGACGATGCGTTCGAGCCTCTATCGCTTCAACCAGCTCACGGTCCTCTGGACCGCGTTGCATCTGGCTGCAGCCGATCGCCGGATCCTGATCTCGGTCGCGCAGGAACCCGAGCAGACGATGGGCTGGTTCGTTCAGGCCTTCGCGCTGCCGACGTGGGCCAAGCTCCCCGCATTCAAGGCGCCTGATGGTTGGCGCGGCGAGCTGTTCGCCGAAGCCCGTGCCTGCTGCATCGATTATTGCGGCGAGGGCTCGTACGAATTGAAGCTGCTAGACTGCGGAATTGCTACCAGTCATGGGCAGATGCCGCAGAAGCTGCGGCGGCTGATGGTTGCCGTTATCGAAGCGAAGGTCTGTCCGATAACGGTTGCGACAGCGACGTTGACCGAAGGGGTGAACCTTCCATTCGATCTGATCTTCGTTACGTCGCTCAAACGCAGCGCGTACGACAATGTCACACGGCGACCAGTAATCACGCCGTTCACGCCAGCAGAGTTTCGGAACCTTGCAGGCCGCGCCGGACGGCCCGGTTCGACGAGAGGCATGGAAGGGATCACGTTGGTGGCCTTGCCAACGACGATCGTCACCACCGCCCCAGGTCAAAAAGCGACCCAGCGCGAGCAGCGAACCGGCTTGCAGGACGATTACGACAATCTGCGCAAGGCCCTTAGGGCCGACGAACTTGCTGGCGACGCATCGCTGAGCCCGCTGGTGATGCTGCTGAAGGAGTTGCGCGGGAAGGCGCGCCGCCTTCTCGGCATCGCGGGAGAGGAGGCGTTCCTTGCTTGGCTTGACCAAGTTTCCCCGGCGGAGCTTAGCGACGACGCCGGCAAGGGCGCGAACGACGGGCCGTCTCGCCTTGCCGATACCCTCGACGAGCTTGATGCCTTCGTGATGACCGCGCTTGAGGAGCTCAAGACGGTCGGCGAGGCGATGGGTTCTGCTGAGGCCGAAGCCCGTCTCGCCCAGCTCTGGCAGAAGACCTTTTCGTTCGCCGCGGCAGCGCAGGAAGACTGGCTTGAGCGCGCCATCATTCGGCGAGGGCAGGCTGTCGTGGAGCAGATCTACCCCGATGCGGAGGAGCGCCAACGTCTGTATCAATATGGCTTCTCGCCACTGGTCGGTCGTCGTTTTGAGGCGGTAGCGCCGCGGATCGTGGACCTTCTTTCAGCGGCTGGCGACTATGGGACCGAGACCGCCGCGCAGCGTGTGGCTCATTTCGTGGCGATCGGAGAGTTGCTACAGAACGATCGCGGCTTCGGGTTCAGGGTACGCGATACCGTGACCGACGCGAACATGCTCGAGAATTGGACTGGGATTCTTGATTGGTGGATGCGCGTGCCGGGTGTTCACCATCCGGCCGCTGGCGATCTTCGCGCACGCCAGCGTTTCGTCGCGGACAATCTTGAATTCCGCTTGGGCGTGGCGATCGGCGCAGTCGTCGCGCAGAAGTGGACTGCCGGCGCCGATGATCCGCTCGCGATCCCTTCGCTCGAGGCATGGAAGACGACGACCGGACTTCCCTGGTTCGGCTTTTGGGCGCGCGAACTTCTGCGGTGGGGGACCCTCGATCCCTTCGTAGCCTTTGCGCAGGCGCAAGGACGGGCGCGAACCCGTAAAGAGGCAGAGATCTTGCGCAAGGATTTTGAAACCTGGCTAGAAGACGAGATTGACGACCCGACGAGTGACGACCTGATCGATCCGCAGCGCTTCCTTGCCTGGGAAAAGACCCTGCCGGCGCGTGCAGTTGACCAGGCCGCCGCCCTGCCTGAAGAAGCACGATTGACTGGCACCGAGGGGGCGAAGCGGCGGTACAATGTGCTGCCGGTGGCCGGTGACGACGAGGTGCTATGGTTCGATGCCGCTGGCTACGAACTGGCGCGCTCAGAGGACGTGCTCGGGGCTTACGACGCAAGCGGCACTGAACATGATTATGTGCTGACCACTATGGGCCAGCCAACCGTCAACCGGGTGTTCAAGAAGCAGGGCAAGGCATAATCATCTAGAGAGATCGGGCGGCTGTTTGCTCATGGTAAATCTACCCGAATGGTTATTCGACTGGCGCCAAGTTGAACGGCGCCCGCTTGGATGATGACACCTGATGGTTTGTAGTAGCTTGGCCGGTTCGAACGCCGACACCTGTCTGAGCAAGGTCCGGTGCCTGGGTCATCCGCATGCCGAGACGCCTAGGCCGGTTTCACTGTTCCGGCAGGACGAAGACGCTGCCCGCCGACGCGAAGCACGATAGAGCAGGCTCATGCCTGCTCCCCTGCTCCTCGCCGCCGCCATCATCGCCTGCAACGCGCCCAAGATTCACGACGGCGACACGCTCCGCTGCGGATCTGAAAGCGTCCGACTGTTCGGTGTCGACGCTCCCGAGGTGCGTCGCGGCGCGACGCCGGCCGAACCGCTGGCCTATGAGGCGCGCGGCGAGCTCCTGCGCCTGACGCGAGGACGGGTCGGCTGCCGCTTCGTCGACCGGGACCGCTACGGCCGGTTCGTGGGCCGCTGCTGGTCGGACGCGTCGCCTGACCTGAACGCGGCGCTGATCCGCTCCGGCTTCGCCACGGAGTATCGCCGCTACAGCAAGGGCCTTTATTCGGCAGCGGAAGCCAAGGCCCGCGCCGAGGGCCGAGGGGCGTGGGCCGCCTCCAAGCCCATCCAGCCGAAACAGCCCGTCACGCCCTGACCCACGAATTCGCGAGGGCGACGCCCGCCGACCAATCGGGACCCGAGGCGTTATCGACCGCGAGACTGGACGAGGACGGGAGACCCAGCATGATCGAGCGGACCTTCGAGCCCGGAGAACAGGTGCTGCGCACGGGCGCGGACCTGCCCCATCTCGGCGTTTTCAACGGCCAGGTTTACGAGGTCGAGGACTTCGCGCGCCACCATGCCGAAGGCCTCTATGTCCGGGGCGTGCCCGAGGGCCTGGACCCGGCCTGTTTCCAGCCGCACGAACTCTAGCGCTCGCGGCCCCGGGGGGCCTTCGCTAGGAAAGATTGGCGAGTCCCGGGCGGCGAGCCCCGCCGTTGTCGGTCAGCACGGGCAGGATGTCGGCGCGCCGCATCGCCTCGGCGCGAACAGCTTTGACATGCCGGGTGTGGGCCTCGCACGGATTGTCCCTGACGTTCAACGGCAAGGAAAGGCCCGAGGCGAGGATGCTCCGCTCCAGCAGCCAGGGCCGATCGGTCTCCTGCCAGGTCACGAAAGCATGTTGGTCCATCCAGCTATCCAGGACCTGTTCGCCGGCGTTGCCGAACGTGTAGCGCTCGCCCGATCCGACGCGCCGCAAGGCGATGCCCAGGGTGTCGCCGAGCAGGCAGCCCAGCGTCTTGCGCAGCGTCGAGCCGGCAGCGTTGCCCGCATAGTGGGTGCGCAGCCGCTGGCGCAGGGTTGATCGGGACGGCGCGCGGCCGTTGGCCGGCGGCTCCTTGGGCGAGATGCCGACATAGAGCAGGCAGAGATCGCCGTTCCGGTGGCAGCCGCTCCGATCGACCGCGCCTGGAGGGCCATCGAAGTACCAGGCGTAGACACCTGCCGCCGCCGGCGCGGGGGATGGCCTTGCGAGGACCTCCTGGCGCGACCACAGCCGCGCGCCGGCGCCGATGCCGGGAAAGATCGCCAGGTTCAGCACCGATCCGAGAACCGGTCATAGGCTTCGATCCGCCGGCTGAGCAGGTCGACCTCCCCGCGATAGATCTCCTTCTGGAGAAACGACAGTTCCTCATCCTTTTGCGCGTCGGCCACGTCGATGTACCAGCAGCGCGGCGGCACGCCATCGTCGCCATTCCAGCGATAGCCGCGAGCCTTGAGCAGGTCCTTCATCGCGAACGGCGAGTTCTCGGCCCAGATGCGCCAAGTGGGCGTGCGCGCGGTTTCGAGAAGCTTGGCCAGCGCCGGAACGCCGCTCTTGGGCAGGTCGGTCGCCAGCAGTTCGATGGCCGCCGCGCAGTCGTTGACCGCCCGGTGGCGGTCGTAGAAGAAGCCGGCGCCAGCGGCGAGGTAGCCGAGTTTCACCCCCTCGTGGCCCTCGGCGCTCCAGTCGACCTGGGTCATGGAGCAGGCCCAGGGCTTGGTGCGGAACACCTCGCAGAACCGCTCCAGGAAGCGCCGGTCGAAGGCGGCGTTGTGGGCAATGACCAGGGCGGCCGGCGCCGCCGCCGCGGTCACGGCGTCTAGATCGATGGACTTGCCCGCCACCATGGCGTCGTCGATGCCGGTCAGGGCGGTGATTTCCGCAGGGATCGGCTCGGCCGGCTGGCGAAAACCGTGGAAGGGTTCGCCGGTCTCGTAGATCCGTCCGTCGAGGCCGTAGCGGAAGGGGACCATCGCCAGTTCGATGATCTCGTCGCGGCGCGGATCCAACCCCGTGGTCTCGACGTCGACGAACAGGCCCCAGCGGGTGGCGATCCCATCGGGAACGACAATCCGCGGTCTTGGGCCCAGAAGACGCAACACCCGGTATTCGCCGCTCGCCCGCAGGGCCGCCGCCATCGCCTCCAGATCCAGGTCCTGCTCCGCCATTCCCTCCGCATATCACCGCTGACGCGGGCCAGACCAGCCGCGCGCCGCACGCCCTGCGGAGGTTTCGCGCTCCGGTCGATTGACTCCGGTCGATAGTTTAGAACATTTGGAGAACATTCTGGAAATCCGCCATGTCCCCTCCCCCTCGCCGTGGGCGCCTCGCCGCGCCCGCCGGCCAGCCGCCTCGCGTCTGGCGCCGCTGCATCGAGATGCTGACCCGCCAGCGCGAGCGAACGGGCGATCTTTCGAGCCGGACGCTCTATTTCACCTTCCCGGGGGCCAATGGCCATTCCCGCAGCCGCGTGACCTTCGTCTCGCCCGAACACGTCCCCGATTTCGCCGGCGAGACGGCCTGGTTCGAGATGGAACTGACGGCCGGGGTTCCCTGGTCCTATTGGCGCGCCGTGCGTCAGGTCGATCCGCCCGCGTCCTCGTCGACCGCGAAACGCAAGGTCCCCTGATGAGCCTTCAGCCCAGCCTCTTTGACCTGCCACCTTCCCCGCCAAAGGCCATGCCCGCAGGCTTCCGATACCAGCCCGACCTGATCACCGCCGAGGAGGAAGGCGATCTGGCGCGCCGGTTCGAGGACCTGGACTTCAAGCCCTACGAACATCTGGGCTATCTGGGAAACCGGCGCGTCGCCGGGTTCGGCTGGCGACGGGGCGCCGACGGCGCCTTGGTCGAGACCGGTGAGGCCCTGCCCGATTTCCTCGTCCCGCTCCTGGAGCGGGTCGCGGCGTTCACGGGTCTGGCCCGCGAGACCTTCCGGCACGCCCTGGTCACCGAATATGCGCCGGGGGCCGGGATCGGCTGGCATCGCGACCGGCCCCCGGCCGTCGCCATCGCCGGTGTCTCGCTGCTATCGACCGCCACCTTCCGCCTGCGCCGCAAGATCGGCGACAGGTGGGAGCGCGCCTCGATCCTGGCCGCGCCGCGTTCGGCCTATCTGATGAGCGGGTCCTCTCGCAGCGACTGGCAGCACAGCATCCCGCCGGTCGAGACCCTGCGCTATTCGGTGACCTTCCGGACAGTTCGCGCCTGAGGCCAAACCGCCGATGGATGTTCCCCTTTGGTTCGCATACCGCTACACTCGCTTCCATGGCCGGCGACGGGATTCGCAAGATCATTCATATCGACATGGACGCCTTCTATGCGTCGGTCGAACAGCGCGATGATCCCAGCCTTCGAGGGCGTCCGCTCGCGGTCGGCCATGGGGCCAGGCGCGGCGTCGTCGCCGCCGCCAGTTACGAGGCCCGGACGTTCGGCGTCCGCTCGGCCATGCCCTCGACAACCGCCCTGGCCAAGTGCCCCGAACTCATCTTCGTGCCGCCGCGCTTCGAGGTCTACAAGGCCGTCTCCCGGCAGATCCACGCGATCTTCGCCGACTACACCGACCTGATCGAGCCGCTGTCGCTGGACGAGGCCTATCTCGACGTCACCGAAAACCGGCGCGGCCTGACGACCGCCACCGACACCGCCCTGGAGATCCGGGCGCGCATCCTGGACACGACGGGCCTGACCGCCTCGGCCGGGATTTCCTACAACAAGTTCCTGGCCAAGCTCGCCTCGGACCAGAGAAAGCCCAACGGCCAGTTCGTGGTGCCGCCAGGCAAGGGCGAGGCCTTCGTCCAGTCGCTGCCGATCGGCCGGTTCCATGGGGTGGGCGCCGTGACCGAGGCCAAGATGAAACGGCTGGGCGTCCATACCGGCGAGGACCTGCACCGCCAGAGCCTGACCTTCCTGCAACACCATTTCGGCAAGTCGGGGCCGTGGTACTACGCCATCGCGCGCGGCGAGGACCATCGCGCCGTCAATCCGGACCGGGTGCGCAAGTCCTCGGGCTCGGAGACCACCTTCGACCAGGACCACACCGAACCCGAACCTATCGAGGCCGGCGTCCTGGCCATGGCCGACGACGTCTGGGCCTAGTGCGCGAAGACCGGCGCCCGGGCCCGCACGGTGACGGTCAAGATCAAATGGGCCGACTTCCAGCAGGCGACCCGCAGCCGCTCCCTCCCCTCGCCCGTCGCCGACCGCCAGACGCTGCGCCAGACGAGCCTGGACCTGATCCGCTCCGTCTATCCGCCACGCCTGGGCATCCGCCTGGTCGGCGTCACCCTGTCGAACTTCGATCAGGAGATTGCCCTTCGGGACGAGCAACTGGGGCTGGGTTTCGATGCGACCCGCGTCGATCAGCCGACAATGCAGGCCGCCCATCATGCTTAAGGTTCAAACCATGCCGCCAAGACGCCGCCCGACCGCCCGCCTGCTCACGCCCGTCGGCCTGGCGGGCCTGCTGGCGGTCGCCGCCCTGGCCGCCGTCATCGGCCTTAGCCTGATGGTCGTCTTCCAGCCGCGCTAGCCGAAATCCGACACGCGGCGCGCGGCGCTCAACGGATCGACCAGGGTTTGACCGCCGCCAGCATCAGGCCGAGCGACACCGCATAGGCGACCGCCACGACACCCGGCGGCGCCTGCTTGAACACCAGGGTCCAGCCGCCGACGATCACCCCGGCCGGCAGGACGGCGACCAGCAGACAGCCGATCCACATCATCGGCGGGATCACCCACGCCGGCAGCCAAGCCTCTTCCTCGTCGTCATACCAGCCCATGGCCGCCCCCGGATCCACAACCCGGAAGAACAATACACGCTTGAGGTGATCTGAACATCGCCTCACGGCCCGGCGTGAACACGGCCCCGCCAGGGCGGGGCCGAACCGCTCAGTAGTCCTCGGCCAGCATGATCGTCAGCACCCGGCGCGTCACCGCAGGATCAGCCGGATCGGGCGAGCCGAACGCCAGGGCCAGATCGTAGTAATCGATCTTCCAGAACAGCGCTCGGCCCTCGACCGTCACCGCGCCGAAGTCGTGCTCCCCATAGGGGTCGTCCTCGGCGTCGAAGCAGTCCTGGGCCAGCACGGCCCGCACCGCCGCGCCGATGAAGGCCAGACCCAGGGCCTGGACCCCGGCGGTCATTACCCAGCCCGGACCCGGCTGGCGGCGGAAGGCGTCGTTGAGGACGGCGATGGCCTTGGACTTGGCGTCGGCGGCTTGGGGATCGGCGGACATGACTTGCGCTCCTTTCGGGCGCGCCCCTGTGGCGCGCCGGACGCAAGCGGGTCCGGCCGGCAAAGCCGGCGCCGGCCAGACCGGGCCGAAGGCCCGCCGCGAAGCGGGGCGCGCTGCACGCAGCGAAGCGGAGGAAGCAAGCCGCCTTGCGGGCGCCGGCGCCGCCGGCCAGGGACCAGCGTCCGGCGCGCCGCAGGGGCGCGCTTCGCGCTCAAGCCTCTCGTAAGGATCTCACGGCCAGCGCGTCAGCCCTCAGGCCCGTCCACGCTCGCCGCCACCGACCGATCCAGCGACCGCCCAACCCGCCGCGTCACAGGTCGGCGGGAAGCGCTTTAGTTTGCCCTCTGTCGTTGTAGGGTGAAGCTTCAAGCGCGCCTTCCCGGCATGGCCTGAGGATCGAGGACACCCACGTTGAACGTCTTGTTGTTCGCCACAGCTTGGGGACCGCTGCACGGCGGCATCAACGCCTTCAATCGGTCGCTCGCCATCGCTCTGGCCGGCGAACTTGGCGACGGCCATGTCTACTGCGCCATTACCGATCCTGGGCCGCCCCCGATTGAGCAGGCCCGGCGATCCGGCGTCACGCTTGTCCCCCTTTCGGGGGAAAGCGGAACCACGGAAGTTGATGGCGACTGGGCCGTCGCGGCGCGCGATCGCCTGAACGCCCTTGGTGTCGAGCATGTCGATCTCTGCATCGGCCACGACACGATCACCGGCGACGCCGCCGTCGATGCCGCGGCGCTCCTTGGCGCGCGTTCGGCCGTCATCCACCACATGGACTACCGCAGCTACCACGGCGTGAAGGGAGAACCTCAACGGACCGATACGCTCAGCGGTGGGCAGGCCGACCTGCTGCTTCGCGCCGACCTGGTTTTTTCGGTGGGTCCTCTTTTGGGAGAGTCGGCGCGGCGTCTGGGAAAAGGTCGTTCCGTCATCGAATTGATCCCAGGCCTGGAAGACGCCCCCGCGCAGACCTCCTCGGATCACCAGCTCGAGGTGGTCACCTTCGGACGCTTCGATAACGCCAACCGCGTGATCAAACAGGGTCGCCTGGCGGCGATGGGCTTCGGCCTCGCGGCCCGGACGGCTTACGAAGCCAAGGCGTACGGTCCGTTCAAGGGTGCGCCGCTTTCGATTGTAGGCCTTGATCCGAAGAAAAAGGATGAGGCCCAAAAGCTCCAGGAACTGGCGGATAGCGCAGCGAACCGGGTCGTCAACGTCCTGCCCCTGGCGTTCTCGCCGGATCCTGTGGCGATCATGGAACGCCTCGCCAGCAGCAATTTGGCTTTGGTTTTGTCGCTGCACGAGGGCTTCAGCCTAACGGCCTGGGAAGCGATCGCCGCGGCGACCCCACTGATCTTGACGGAAAACAGCGGAGTCCATCGCCTCCTCAAGCAGGAGCTGAGAGGCGCCGCGCTGGGCTGCATCAAGACCATCGACATCCAAGGATCGCGGATCGAACCCTTCGTCAACGCCGAGGACCAAAGGGCTGTCGCGGAGGCGATCGGTGACATCGCCAGAGATATTCGCGGGGCCAAGGACGACGCGATCCGGCTACGCGATCTGTTGCGGGAGAGGATCGGATGCAGTTGGTCGGACACGGCGCGTCAGGTGCTGCAGACCCTTAGCTCAGGGCCGCCCGCGACACGCTCGCCTTCCCGTCCCCGCGCCCGCGTCACGCAACCTCGCTCAACCGCGCCACATCGTCCGGTGACGGTCAGCCAGGTCGTCACCAATCCGCTTCCCAGGTGCGCCCATATATCCCTTACGCAGACCCAGGGCGGCCATTCGCTTTCGTACGACCTCGTGCCGGAGGTGCGGTTCGGGCGCCACGTGATGAGACTGGACGGCTTGGAGGTCACATGCGCCCTGAAGCGCGCCGATCTGGCCTTGTCGCTTGAAGGCTGCGAAATCCTTCCCGGCGAGAGGCTTGGTGACCGGCCCTCCGCGTCGCCGAACATCATCTCCGAGCCGCCAAGCCGATGGCGGATCGAGGGGCCGCTGGTGAACAATCTGTTGGCGCCACGCCCGCTTGGCGACGAGCGGCTCTGCGCCATCGGTATGAATGATAGCCAGGCCGTCGCGAACTTTTCCATCACCTGTCACCGCCGGGATATCAGCTTTCAGTACGACAGGCGCTTGCCCGGACTGAACCCGGCGAAGAAGAAGATCATGAACCTCTTCCTGACCAAGTGCCTGCCCGGGGGCGAGGAGCCAGAGATCGTGCTGAGCACGGCGGCCCTCCATCTGACGGTCGACGACGAATGAGGCTGGACGAACAGCAACTGCGCGTCTGGCGCCGGCTTCGCGACAGCGAGGCGCGTGATTTCCAGAGTCTCGTGCACATCGCGCGCCTCGATCCCGCGCGTGACTTCAAGGGCGCGGACTTGGCGGAGGTCGATTTCGGGACGGCGGACCTTCGGCGCTACAATTTCGAAGGCGCCGATCTGCGCGGGGCCAACCTGTCGCGGGCGCGGGTGACGATGGGCGGCCTGCGGGGGGCCTTGCTGGCCGGCGCCAAGCTTCCGCCCTCCTCCAACCTTACCGACCTGCAGGTGGAGATCACCAGCACCATCATCGAGCATCTACGTCAGCAACATGACCGCGCGCTGGTAACCGCGCCCCAGGGTGTGGGGATTTCCAGGGTCGTGACCGAGCTGCTTTACGAGTTCGTCGTCAACGCCACCGGGACGATGGCTTTGGTGCTGACGCCGTCTAAATCGATGGCTCAACAAACGTTCGAGCGTCTCAGAAAGAGCGATGTCGAATCGGTCGACCTGCTGACCAACCTCTCGCCCGGCGCTCCGGCGGCCAGAACCTATGTGGCTGACTACGGCTCGTGCCTGCGGTTCCTCAGAGATTCCGACAGCTTTCCTCACGGGCCGCTCAAGGGCGGCGCCTTCACCCATCTCATCTGCATGGCGGCCAATCAGACCAAACCCCAGATCGTGAGGGACATCCTCGAGAAGACCTCCATGCTCAACCAGGTCGCCTTCCTCGTCGGTGATGGTGACATCGGCTCGCCCCTGGCGAGCCACTTCGCGAACAATGACATCTTCGAGTTCGACATCGAGGGCGCTCGCACCGCCGGTTTCCTCCCGCCACAGAGGATCACGGATCTTCGCGCCGTCGTCTCAGGATCCCCCGGTTCGCCCGCGCCCCAAGGCAAGTCCATCACCAGGCGAGCGATGCGGGACTTCATGGATCGCCTCGACGACGCGGAACTGCTCCTGGAGAAGTCGCTCGTCCTTTGCGCGTCCCGGGCCCAGGCCGAGGACGCCGCTGACGAACTCAACAGACTCTACGGCGAGCGTGGCATGGTCGCCGGCCCCGATACCCCGCACGATGTGGCCGTCACCGCCAATTCACGCGAGGAGGCCGAGTACCTGCTCGGTGAGCAGAGCGAGCCGTTCGTCCTGTGCTGCACCACTCACGCGCTCGAAAGCGAGTCCTATGCCGAGCTGCGCGCCATCGCAGTGCTCGTCAAAACCGCGAGCGGTCGCACTCGGCATCTTTGGGAATTGGCGGGACCGCGGCATGGCGGCGCCGATCCCCTCAGAATATTCGACTACGCCGGCGCGGCCGTGAGATCCACGAGACGATAGGACCGAGCCGCGCGCGCCAGCAGGCGACGATCTACGGGCGCGCGCTTCGCTCGCGGCCTATCGCAAGAATCTCACGGCCAGCGCGTCAGCCCTCGGGCCCGTCCATGCTCGCCGCCACCGACCGGTCCAGCGACGCCGCCGAGATGATCGCCCGGAACTCGTCCAAAATTTCTGGGTGTCGCGAGCGCAAATAGCGCTCGATCTCCTCGTTATTGACCAGCCTGGCCAGATAGCCCGACGCGATTACCAGATGCAGCACGTCATCGCCGTAGGAGGCCTCGAGCGCTTTGAAGTCCTGGGTCAGGGACGACATCTCCCGCTCCATCCGCGCCATCTGCTCGGAGGTCATGCCGCCGATCTTCTTGGGCTTGTCCGGGTTCACGAGATCGAGCTGCCGTGTCGCGGCCAACAGGGCCTTGGCATAGGCGGAGGTGAAGTTCCCGGCCGAGATCATCAGTTCGGCGACCTCGATCTGGCGCATCGCCTTCATCTTGCGCAACACTTCGAAGGTGACTGGATTGACCGACCGGTCCTTGAGGAGTTCGATCACCTCGGGCGCGACACCGTCGAGAAGGTTCCGACGGCGCTTGATGGACCGGACGTCGACGTCCAACGCCCGCGCCAACTTCTCCTCGGAGACCCCGCGCTCCAGCGCCCTGACGATCATGTAGTGCTCCTGGATGGTCGCCAGGCGGTTGACACGCTTGTTGTAGGTGAAGGCCTCGTCATCAGCCGCCAGCAGGCACCGGGTTTGCCGTTCGCCGAGGTCGCGCAGGATGGCGTGGCGAACATGCCCGTCGAGCAGCATGTAGGGCCCGCCGCCTGGCGAGCGGACAACGACCAGCGGTTCGATGACGCCGACCTCGGCGACCGACTGGGCGATGCGGCGATACTTGACCGACGCCCTGACCTTGTCGGCGAGCTTGCGCATCGGCAGGATTTCATCGAGCGGAACGGTGAGCAGATCCCGCTCGAAGGCGACCTTGACCTCGTCCACCGTCAGGCTCCGGCCACGCCGAGCCGCTCGGCCAGCGGTTTGGGCAGGGTGTGCATCGCCTCGGCGCGCAGCAGCGTGACGAAATGCTCGTCGCCAAGCAGGCGGCGCAGGCCGTTGACCACGAACAGCAGCCGGCTCTGGGCCAGGGCCGCCTTCTTGACCAGGAGCTTCTGGCGATCGGTTTCCTTGCGATAGGCGCGGACCAGGGAGTCGGCCGTCACCCGCACCCGCAGGCCGCCGCCGCGCGAGCCGCTGTGGCCGGCCTTACCGCTGGTCTTGCGCTGCTCGATGATCCGGCGGATCGCCAATACCTGATTGCCCGGCAGCGCCTTGTTCTCATAGGCCTCGGTCAAGGCGCCCTGCACCTCGGCGTCGCCAGCCTTGGCGATCTCCATGGCGACGCTGTGCGGGATCAGGCCCCGTTCGACGGCGTTGATCAGCCGCTCCTCGCCGTTTTCCAGCAGGAAACAGATGGCCCAGATGTATTCGGGGCTGAAGTCGGTCTTGCGGGCGATCTCCGCCGTCGAATAGCCGCGCTCCTTGAGGGCGCCGATCTCACGAACCAGTTCCAGCGGGGTGTGCTGACGCCGGGCGAGGTTCTCGACTAGGCTCATCACGAAGCAATCCTCCTGCGAGGCCTCCACGACGATGGCCGGGATTTGCGACTGACCCAGCGCCAGGAAGGCTTCCAGCCGGCCCTGACCGCAGATCAGGTCATAGCCCGAGTCATCCGGCCGCCGGCTGACGGTGATCGGCTTCTTCAGGCCCAGATTGGCGATGCTGGTCACCAGTTCCTGGAACACCCGCTTGTTGCGCGAGCGCGGATTGAGAATGGTGATGTCGGCGATGGCGATCGACTGGATTTCGGGGGCGTGGTCGCTCATGCCGCGCTCCTCAGGCTGGCGCGCCGCGTCAGGTCAAAGAAGGGATCGAGGTCGTCGAAGCGATAGGCGTCGAGGAAGACGCCGTTCTCCTCGCTGAGCCGCAACTTGGCCGCCGCGCCCAGATCGATCCACGGCAGCAGGTAGTAGTCCTGGACGGCGGCGTTCTCGCCATCCATGCGCGCGACGATGGTGATGTCGGGCTTGAGGCTGGTGTCGAGACGGATCTTCCATCGCGAATGGCCCGCTGCGGTGCGGGCGCAACGCACGATGGCCAGGGAGGCCGAAAACTCCTCGTTGATGGTCAGCAGATCGGTGACGGGATCGACGCGGACGCTGGCCCCGAGCGCCTCGATGCTGGCGATGGTCCGCTCGACGACCTGCGGATGCAGCAGGCGCAGGGCCCGGTTGGTCTCCAGGTAGCGATAGTCGCGGCTCGTGGCGTAGCCGACCATCTGATAGGCGCGGACCAGACTGCCGAAGCGGTGGCGATAGGTCGAACTGGACGGCATGTCCTCCAGTTCGTCAATGATCAGGCCCGAAAGGCACCCCCGCTGCGCCAGCAGCCCGGTCAGACGTTCCAGAAGCTCGGCGTCGGTGAACCGGCGGCTGCGCTCCTCGATGATCCGGCGAGCCGCGATGAAGAAATCCGGATCGACGATGCCCTCGAACGCGGCCTCGGCCCGGATCCATTGCTCCGGCTCGTTGACCACCCGCCGCTTCTTCAGCTTGAAGGAGACGCGGTTATAGACGTTGTTGCCGACATATTTTTCGTTGGTCAGGACCTGATGGACGGTGCCGCGTGTCCAGGGCCGTTCAAGATCGGTCAGGACGCCCTCCCCGTTCAGCAGCAGAGCGATCTCGCGCTCGGACCGACGGTGCAGCACGAACATCCGGTAGATGCGCTGGACGACCTCGATCTCCTCGGCCGGACCGGGAACGAGCACGACCCGATCGGTCTGCAGGCTCTTGTGCTCGCCGCGATCCAGCAGCGCCTTGGGTCGGCGGTGCTCATCGACCAGTTGTCGGCGCAAACCAAAGCCGGCGGGGCCGCCCTGACGGAAACCGAGATTGATCAGTCGGCACTGGCCGGTGAAGACCTTCACCGACAGCTCGCGGCTGTACTCGCCGGCCATGGCTCGCTTCATGCTCTTGATGATCGTGGCGCTGAGGCTGCCGTCGTTCTCGAACTGCTCGGCGCAGTAGTGGATGGTGATCCCCGCCTCGCGGCAGAGAAATTCGTAATAGGCGCCCTCATCGGCGTCCTGGAACCGTCCCCAGCGGCTGACGTCATAGACGAGGATGGCGGAGAAGTCGGCGCGACCGGCCTGGACGTCGGCGATCAGCCGTTGGAGCGCCTCACGGCCATCAAGCCGCAGGCCGCTCTTGCCTTCGTCGGCATAGGTCTTGACGATCTCGAAGCCTCGGGTCTCGGCATAGCGCTCGATGATCTGGGCCTGGTTCTCCGTCGAATACTTCTGATGTTCGGTGCTCATCCGGGTGTGCAAACGGAGGGGCGGCTTCGCGGGGACCCGGCTGCAGGGCGTGACCTCCCTTCCCGCCTGGCTCTCCTGGCCACGACCGAAGCTGGGCGGAAGCCGATCCGAAGTGCGCCGAGGGCGGAGCCCTAAGCCCCGGCCGCGGAGCGGCCAGACAAAACCTCTTGGGCCGCGTCAGCGGCCACCAACAAGAATGAAGCCTGCACAGGAGCCCGCGCGAAGCGCGTGGCGGGAGGCGGCGTCGAGCGGCCGGCGGCGCCCCAAAGGCGCCCGCCAGGCGTCACGCCCGTAGGAGCGGCGAAAGCCGCGGGACCGAGCGTGACCGCCGGCCGCTCACCCGATCGGGTGGAGCCGGGCGCGAAAGCGCCCGGCGGGAACCCCTGGCCATGGTTCGAACGGAGATCTGGACTCTGGAAACAGGGTCACGCGCCTGAAACGATCCGACCGCGAAATCACCTTGGTCGCGCCGTTGCAAAGCCCCGTTCGCCGCCCAATCTCTTCCTCGACGCGGACAACCCGGCTCCCTTCCCCCCGGCCGGCCTCAGCGTCCAAAAAGCGAAAGCGCGCCGCCCGTGCCTCTCCCCCGGCACGGGCGCCGTTCGTTCTAGGCGTAGGCCGCCGAGGGACCGCCGGCTTGACGCCAGGCCGCCTCCAGCACCGGCTCCAGCCGCTCTTCATCGACACTGGCCAGGCGCACGCGGGTCACGCCGCGCTTGCCGCGCCCGCCCGGCTCCGGGGACAGGCCTTCGCACGCCTTCATCAGGCGGGCCTGCTCGGCCGGCGTCAGTTTCACCACCGCCCAGCCAGCTTCAGGCCATCCCAAGGTGGCGAACACCTTGTCCTTGATGCGGAACTCCTGCGATCCCAGGATCGGTCGTTCCTGGGCGCGGGGAAAGCTCAAGGCGAGGGCGCGGAAGGTTTCAGGCGTCATCATCAGGATCATGCGGCGGCGCGCCCAGCGCGCTCGGGAGATGCTCATGAGGATCATGAGTCGCGCGCTCTAGCGGAAGCCTTCCAACACTTCCGACAGACCGTGCGAAACCCGCTTATTCCCTGCCTTTCCACCCTGCGGCACGCCGCGCCGGGCAGGCGCCTTGCCTATGCGGCCCGCCGCGTTCAACCATCACGGCCATGCCCCGCCGCACGCGCCCCGCTCGCCGCTCATGGCGCTATCCCGACGATCTCTTCGACTATCTGAAAAATAATTCTCCCGAGCCACTACCAACCAAGGCCGCGGCGTTCGTCTCCATCGTAGTCACGGACGACTGGCCCGCTGTCGTGCCCATCACCGATCGCGAGGTCCAGGTCACCGAGGCCCACCTGGAGCGGGTCCTGGCCGAATTGTTCGGGCCCCTCCCCTAATCCTGGGAGACCGACATGGCCCGCAAGCCCAAGCCCAGCCCGCGCGAAACGCCCAGGGCGGCGCTTTATCTTCGCGTTTCGACCGGCCGCCAGGCCGAGGGCGATCTTTCCATCCCCGATCAGCGACGCCAGCTTCAGGCCTACTGCGCCAACAAGGGGTGGCCGGTCGCGGCCGAGTTCGTCGAGCCCGGCAATTCCGCCACGGACGACCGTCGCCCCGCCTTCCAGGCGATGATCGACGCGGCGACGGCCAAGCCGACGCCCTACGAGATCATCCTGGTCCATTCCTTCTCGCGGTTCTTCCGCGACCAGTTCCAGTTCGAATTCTACGCTCGCCGGCTGGCCAGGAGCGGTGTGCGGATCGTCTCCATCACCCAAGAACTGGGCGAGGATCCGATGGGCCTGATGATGCGCCAGATCATGACCCTGTTCGACGAATACCAGTCCAAGGAGAACGCCAAGCACACCCTGCGGGCCATGAAGGAGAACGCCCGCCAGGGCTTCTGGAACGGCGCCCGGCCGCCCCTGGGCTACCGCACCTATGTCGCCGAACAGCGCGGCGCGAAAAACAAGAAGAAGCTCGAGATCGACCCCATCCAGGCCGAGAAGGTCCGCCTGATCTATCGCCTGGCGCTCTATGGTCACGAGTCCTCGGGCCCGCTTGGGGTCAAGTCGATCGCCGTGCATCTCAATGAACGCGGCCTGTTCACCCGCGACGGCGGGCGCTGGGGCGTCTCCAGCGTCCACCAGACCCTGACCCGCACGACCTACATCGGCAAACATCCCTTCAATTCCCGCCACTTCAAGACGGGGGAAGCCAAGGAGGAGGCCGACCAGGTGATCATGGATTGCCCGGCGATCGTCTCCGCCGAGGAGTTCGACGCCGTCCAGCGCATGATGTCCCAGCGCAATCCTCGCGCCATGAGCCCCAGCTTTACCGGCGGCCCAACCATGCTCGGCGGCATCTGCTTTTGTGGACTGTGCGGCCGGGCCATGACGCTGCGGACCGGCAAGAGCGGCAAATATCGATACTATACCTGCTCGACCCTGGCCCGCGCGGGCAAGACTGGCTGCGGCGGCATCAGCGTCCAGATGGATCGCCTCGACGACGCGGTAGCCAATCTCCTGGAAATCCGGATCCTCGACCCCGTGCGCCTAGCCGCCCTCGTCGGCAACATCCTGGATCACCGCGACCAATGGCTGGAACGCCGGCGCGCCCATCTTGCCGATCTCAGGAAGATCGCCACCGAAGCCGAGGCCAAGCTGCAGCGCGTCTACATCGCCATCGAGGACGGCCTGACCGATCCGAGCGATCGGTCTCTAAAGGATCGGATCAAGGAACTGCGCACCAAGCGCGACGCTGCGGAGGAAGATGCGGCCCGCGCGGCCTCGGCGATCGACAATCTCGGGCCGGCGATCAGCCCGGAGATCATGATCCGGTTCGCCCAGGCGACCCGGGAGATGCTGCGCAACGAAGACGGCACCTACCGCCGCGACCTGCTTCGCGCGGTGGCCAAGCGCGTCGAGGTCCACGCGGCGAACGATGTCAGGGTGCTTGGGAACGATTGGGAGCTCGCGCGCACCGTCGCGGCGAACAATGGGGTACAAGGGGCGGCCCTTTCGGTGCCCAGAGTTGTACCGGGGTGGCGCGCCCTGCTGGATTCGAACCAGCGACCGCTCGCTTAGAAGGCGAGTGCTCTATCCAGCTGAGCTAAGGGCGCGGACTCCAGGAGGAGAATTTTGAGACGGAAGTCCTAGTGGGTCCAGGGCTGCTTGCGGCCGGCGGCGAAGTTGTCGGCGTAGGCCTTGATGATCCGCTTGGGCGTCTTGGGCTCGAACAGCTGGAACGAGATCTCGTGACGCTGGGCGTAGGCCACGGCCTCGTCGCGGGTTTCGAAGTTCAGGCGCACCTGGCCGTTCATGTCGCTCGACTGGGTCCAGCCCATCAGCGGGTCGGAACGTCTGGCCGAGGCCGGTTCGAACTCCAGCACCCAGTCCTTGGTCTTGGCCTTGCCGGACTGCATGGCGGTCTTGGCGGGGCGGTAGATGCGCGCGAGCATGAAAGCCTCTCCAGGTCGATCGTCGCCCCGAACGGGGGTCTAGGTGGTCGGAGCGGCAGGATTTGAACCTGCGACCCTCTGGTCCCAAACCAGATGCGCTACCAGGCTGCGCTACGCTCCGAAACACCGAGCGGCTGCTCTACAGGGCTTCGTCGCCGGGAGCAAATGGAACGGGCGCGCTTCAGCCCTTCAAGAAGATTTTGTTGAGCACCCGGTCGCCCGGCAGGATGCCCAGCTGGGCGGCGCGGCCGCCGGGGATCTCCAGCACGCCGCGGACGACGCCGCCCGAGGGGATCGGCGTCTCGTCGTGCGGCACGGCGTTGCGGGCGATCGACAGCACCCGGCCGTCGGGGCCGATGTAGAGGATGTCCAGCGGGATCAGGGTGTTCTTCATCCAGAACGCGGCCCGCTGAGGCGGGTTGTAGGGAAACAGCATGCCGCGGTCGGGGGCCAGCGACTTGCGGAACATCAGGCCCCGCGCCTGCTCGGCCTTGGTCACGGCCAGTTCGACCGTGAACTTGACCCGTCCCCGGCTGGTCAGGATCTCGACGGTGTCGAGCTTGGCCGAGGGCGTGGCGGTCGCCGCCGGCCCAGGCCTGGCCTGCCAGGCCTGGGCCGGCGGCGCGATCAGGGCGCTCGAGACCAGGGCCATGGCGACAAGCGCCAGGACGCGCCGTCCGATCGTCATCATCAAGGTCACACGCGCCTCGCCATCCTCGCCGCGTCCCGCGACGCCGCGATCCTACGAGGTCGCGATGGCGAAGGCCATTCCTCCGGCGCTACTCCTCGCCGGGCGCGATCTCGGCGACGACCAGACCCTTGGGCCCTTCGGCGAAACGCACCATCACGTCGTCGCCCGGCTGCAGGTCTTCCAGTCCGCCGCGACGCAGGGTCTCGATATGCACGAAGATGTCGCCCGGTTGGCCGTCGCGAACGACGAAGCCGTAGCCCTTGGTGCGGTTGAACCACTTGACCTTCGCCCGCTCGGCCGGCCCCACGGGCTCCAGCGTCTGGCGGCCGCTGTCAATTCCCGACCGGAAGCCGTGATCACGGCGCAGGCCCATGCCGCCGTCGCCGAACGTGCGCTTGGGCCGCTCCATGGGGACGCTGGCGGCGCTTTCGTCCAGGTTCACGACCTCGGACACCTGCCAGCCCTTGGGGCGCTTGACCACGTCGCAGACGATGATCGCCCCCTCCAGGGCCGTCTCCCGGCCGCAGTTGCGCAGGGAGGTGACGTGCAGCAGCACGTCCTTCAGGCCCGTCTGGCCTGGATCGTCGGGGACGATGAAGCCGTACCCCTTGCCGGTATCAAACCACTTTACGCGACCGCTGATACGCACGAATTCCTCATGCGATCCCGAGTCCTCGAAATCGAAACCAGACATTCCGCCCCTCTGGCTCGCCCAGACAGCCCAGGGGGCGAGCACCACAGAATAACACTGTTCTCGCGAGGCGAGAGCCGTCAATAACCAATTGACGTCATGGGACGGCCGAAACCCCCGCGCGACATTTCGTCGCAGCGTCTAGACCGACATAAACCTGAAATGTCCGTGGTGGGTGGTAGTCCCTAGGGGAGTCGAACCCCTCTCTCCAGAATGAAAATCTGGCGTCCTAACCGATAGACGAAGGGACCACGGCGCCTGCATTAGGCGGGTATTCGCATGTAAAGTCCAAGTACGCTTCGCGGTGGTAGTCCCTAGGGGAGTCGAACCCCTCTCTCCAGAATGAAAATCTGGCGTCCTAACCGATAGACGAAGGGACC
>NZ_JBWKPX010000018.1:0-3262 GCF_059418465.1 Caulobacter sp. GW821-FHT09A05 | reverse complement strand
ACGTGGCCGCGAAGAGCAGGCGATATACAAAGCTTCCCCCCGGGGCGCAAGCGACGAAGAGCAGTTTTTTCAGGTCATGCGCATGCGGGGGTCGGCGACGTCCTCGATCTCCAGCTGGACCCCTTCCCGGCCCATGTAATCGTCCGGTTTCAGACGGCCCACGACGTGCAGGGCCCCACCGCCGGACAGCAGGCGCTCGCCCAGCGGGGTCTCGGCCGAGCGCCAGGAGATCGCCTTGATTCGGTCGCCCGACGGCCCGACCAGGTCGACCCGCACGTGGCCGCCCTTCATGGCCATCATCCGCTCGGGGCGGACGCCGGCCAGGGCGAACATCGGTTCGGGGTTGCCGGGACCGAACGGCGCCAACTGCTGGAACTCGCTCCACAGGGCGCGATTGGCGGCGCGGGGCTGGACCAGGGCGTCGACCTCGACCCCCTCGACGCCCACGGCCTCCATCTCGCCGGCCAGACGCTCCTCCAGGAAGGCGCGGAACTCGGGGATCGAATCGGGACGGATCGACAGGCCCGCCGCCATGGCGTGCCCCCCGCCGGCCATCAGCAGCCCCGCCTCGAAGGCCGCCTGGATCGCCGCGCCCAGGTTGACGCCGGGCTGCGAGCGGCCCGAGCCCTTGCCGACATTGGCGGCGCGGTCGACGCCGATCACCACCACGGGCTTGCGATAGCGCTCGCGCAGGCGGCCGGCGACGATGCCGATCACCCCGGGATGCCACCCCTCCCCCGCCACCACGATGACCGGGGCGTCGGGATCGAAGTTACTGCCGCGCTCGAGCAGGGCCGCCGCCTCCTCGACCACGGCCGCCTCCACGGCCTTGCGCTCGGTGTTGAGGCCGTCCAGCTCCTCGGCCAGCATGCGGGCCTCCTCGGGGTCGTCCGTGGACAGCAGGCGCGCCCCCAGGTCCGAGCGGCCGATCCGCCCGCCGGCGTTGATCCGCGGCCCCAGGATGAAGCCGGCATGGAACACCGAGGCCGGGCCCGAGCCCTTGCCGACCTCGAACAGCGCCTTCAGACCCGGATTGCCCCAACTGGACATCGTCCGCAGGCCCAGGGTGGTCAGAGCGCGGTTGAAGCCGACCAGCTGGGTGACGTCGCAGACCTCGCCCATGGCCACCAGGTCCAGCCACTGGCGCAGGTCGGGCTGCGGCCGCTCGTCGGTGAACAGGCCGCGCCTGCGGGCCTCGCGGTTCAGGGCGGCCAGCAGGACGAAGGTCACGCCGGCGGCGGCCAGCACCCCCTGCCCGCTCTGGCAGCCGGGTCGGTTGGGATTGACCACGGCGGCCGCGGCCGGCGGATCCTCGCGCATCAGGTGGTGGTCGATCACCACCACCTCCAAGCCGATGGTCGCGGCGCTGGCGATCGCGTCATAGGCGGCCGCCCCGCAGTCCAGGGTGACGACCAGCTCGGCCCCGCTGTCGCGGATGGTCTTGAAGGCGGCCGGGCTGGGGCCGTAGCCCTCGGTCAGGCGGTCGGGAATGTAGATCGGCAGCTCGACGCCCATGTAGCGGAACCAGCGCACCAGTTGGGCGGCGCTGGTGGCGCCGTCGACGTCGTAGTCGGCGAACACCATGGTCGGCCGCCCGCTCTCCAGCGCGTCGATCAGGATCTCGGCGGCCCGGTCCATGTCGGTGAAGCTGGACGGGTCGGGAAACAGCGCCTTCAGGGTTGGACGCAGGTAGTGCTCGGCGTGATCGACGTCCACCCCGCGCGAGGCCAGGGCCCTGGCCAGGGGTTCGGACAGGCCGTGGAGCTGCTGGTGGCTGCGGGCGACCGCCGCGTCGCCCGGCCGCTCGCGCCAGGCGCGGCCGCTGATCGAGCGGGAGACGTCGAGGAAGTGCTCGGTGTTCAGAGAGGCGTGTCCGTCGGCGGCCATCACTCAGCCCTTCCGCACGGCAAGGCGGCTGGAAAGGAAGGGCGGCGCGATTGTCGTCATGCTCCGAGCCTACCCGCTTTGACGGATTCGCTCCATGGCGGGGCGAGAACCGAAGATGGGGCCGCGGTGCGTCAAAGGCGGACGCAGGACGAGGGCCCATGGGCGTTTGAACGGAGGATGCTCGGCCTAAGCCGCCCCCACCTGATCCACCTCGTTGGCCGAACCCAGCACCACCGGCACGCGTTGGTGCAGCTTGGTGGGCTGCACGTCCAGGATCGCCGTCTTGCCGTCGAGCGTCGACTTGCCCCCGGCCCGCTCGACGATCAGCGACATGGGGTTGGCCTCGTACAGCAGGCGCAGCTTGCCCGGCTTGTCGGGCTCGCGGGCGTCCCAGGGGTACAGGAAGACGCCGCCGCGCATCAGGATGCGGTGGACGTCGGCGACCATCGAGGCGACCCAGCGCATGTTGAAGTTCTTGCCGCGCGGACCCGCCTTGCCCTGCAGGCAGCCGTCGACATAGCGCCGCACCGGCTCGGCCCAGTGACGCTGGTTGGACATGTTGATCGCGAACTCGGCGGTGTCGGCCGGAATGGCGATGGTGGGATGGGTCAGCAGCCAGGTCCCGTCGGCGTCGAGCGTGAAGGCCACGACGCCCTGGGACAGGGTCAGCACCAGCATGGTCTGGGGGCCGTAGACCGCGTAGCCGGCGGCGACCTGGCGACGGCCGGGCAGCAGGAAGTCGGCCTCGCTGGGCGCCACGCCGGTCGGCGCGGGCAGGATCGAGAAGATGGTGCCGACCGACACGTTGACGTCGATGTTGCTGGAGCCGTCCAGCGGATCGAAGGTGACCAGGAAGCCGCCGACGGCGCCGGTGGTCTCGATGACCTCCAGTTCCTCGGAGGCCAGGCCCGCCACCAGCGGACAGCCCTGCAGCGCGTCGCGCAGGATGTCGTTGGTGATGATGTCGAGCTTCTTCTGCTCCTCGTCCTGGACATTGACCAGGCCGGCCGCGCCCAGGCTGCCCGAGATCGCGCCGGAGGCCACCACCTTGCCGATCCGGGCGCAGGCGTCGGCGATCACCTTGACGACGTCCTTCACCTCGTCGCCCGCCGACTCCGCGGCGAGCCATGCGGCGAGGTTGGTCAGCGTGGTCATGGGGGCCTCGTAAGCGGAAAGGATTCGCGGGTGACCTTAGCGGAAGGCCGAGGCCTTTTCCGCCGATTGGATCGGAAAACGCGTCTAATCACGGCTTTGACGCATTTTGACGACGAACGGCGACGGCCTCGCCGGAAAAAAGTCCTAGCAGGCTGTTGAAGAAGTCCGTAGCGGTGCGGGACTGGGCATGATTCACTCTCTCAAGCGAGGCTTGAGGGTT
>NZ_JBWKPX010000017.1:0-102640 GCF_059418465.1 Caulobacter sp. GW821-FHT09A05 | reverse complement strand
GTCACCGCCACGGGCCGGGCCATGCCCCGGCCCGTGGCGACCACAACTCTGACAGATCCCGGACACACAAGGGGTCGCGCCGTCCTGTCCGCCGCTCGCGGCTGATCCGTTCATTAACCCCTCATCCGACCTCGCTCCGCGAGGCCACCTTCTCCCGCAAGGGGAGAAGGAAGACCGCTCATGCCACCGCGTGGTCCTTCAGCACGCCCAGCGGCACCACCGCCAGCATCTCCTCGTGGGTGGCCTCCAGCACCACCCGCGGGGCGACGCCGGCGTCCAGGGCCTCCTTCCAGCGGCCGGCGCACAGGCACCAGCGGTCGCCGGGCAGCAGGCCGCGGAAGGCGTATTCGGGGCGCGGGGTCGACAGGTCGTTGCCGGTGGCCGCCGAGAAGGCCAGGAATTCGGCGGTCATCACCGCGCAGACCGTGTGCAGGCCCAGATCATGCGGCCCGGTCTCGCAGCAGCCGTTGCGGTAGAAGCCGGTCACCGGGTTCAGCGAGCAGGGCTGCAGTTCCTGGCCCAGGACGTTCTTGGCGGTGTCGTCATAGCGCGTGGTCATGGCGTCAGCTTAACCCCATTCCGGGGATTTCGACCGGGGAATCTGGGCCCCGTTCGGCTGTTGCGGCGCGTGACGGCTTCCGGTGGCGTCGTTCCGGTGCTTAAGAGGAAGCGCAAGAGCAAGACGTCTCGCGGGAGCCTCATGTCCGACCTCGTCCGGCCGCGCCGCAGCGCCCTCTACATGCCCGCCTCCAACGCCAAGGCGGTGGACAAGGCGCGCACCCTGGACGCCGACGTGATCATCCTGGACCTCGAGGACGCCGTCGTCCCGGAGATGAAGGACGCCGCCCGCGAGGCCGCCGTGGCGGCGGTCAGGGCCGGGGGCTTCGGCCCGCGCGAGATCGTCGTCCGCACCAACGGCCTGGACACCCCCTGGGGCGAGGCCGACCTGAAGGCCGTCGCCGAGGCCGGCCCCGACGCGGTGCTCGTGCCCAAGGTCAACGACGTCGCCGACGTCCACGCCTACCAGGCCGCCCTGCACGCCGCCCCGGCCCACACCCGGCTGTGGACCATGATCGAGACCGCCAAGGCCGCCTTCCACCTGTGGGAGATCGCCGCCGCCGCGCGCGCTACCCGGCTGAGCGGCTGGGTGATGGGGGTCAACGACCTGGCCAAGGAGATGCGGGCCCGCCAGACGCCGGGCCGCGAGGCCTTCCTGCCGATCCTGTCGCTGTCGGTCGCCGCCGCCCGGGCCCATGGCCTGGCTATCCTGGACGGGGTGCACAACGACATCGACGACCTTGCCGCCCTGGAGGCGGTCTGCGGCCAGGCGGTCGACTTCGGCTTCGACGGCAAGACCCTGATCCATCCCAAGCATCTGGAGATCTGCAATCGCGCCTTCTCGCCCACCGCCGACGAGATCGCCTGGAGCCGGGCGGTGATCGCCGCCTTCGCCGCGCCCGAGAACGCCGGCAAGGGCGCCCTGCGGGTCGAGGGCCGGATGGCCGAACGCCTGCACCTGGTCCAGGCCGAACGGCTGGTGGCGGTCGCCGCCGCCATCGCCGAACGCTCGGCCGCCTAGATTCGAAAGACCGTCAAAGCTTCTCATGCGCGCGCTCCTGATCTCCCTGCTGGCCCTTTCCGCCGCCCCCATCGCTTCCGGCCAGGCCTGGGCCCAGGAGGCGCCGGTCGTAACCGCGCCCGTCTCGACCGCGCCCGTCTCGACGACACCCGTTCCGACCGCGCCGGCCCAGACCGCGCCCGCCCCCGCGCTGAGCGACCCGAACGCCGTGCCCGTCGTGGCCGCGCCGCCGGCCCCGGACACGGCGGTCTCGGCCGACCAGGCCGTCGATCCCCTGGCCGACCTGATTTCCCAGAGCGGCCCCCAAACCACCGACGAGGAAGACGCCGCGCCCCAGGCGCCGGCCCCGCCGCACAAGCCGACCATCCTGCCGATCCCCACGCCCGACCCCGACGAGCAGCCCGGCCATGCCATCCCGCAGGGCGGCTACGTGCCGGTGGCCGAGGCCTACGACCTGCGGGTCAAGGGCTCGATCCTCGCCGCCCAGGGCCTGCAGGGGCCGCTGGACGGCGGCTGGTCGATCGAGGGGACGGATGGCGCGACGCTGTACCGGCTGCAGATCGTCGACAAGGTCGGCGGCGGCGACGCCCTGGAAGGCGCCTGGCGCGACCCGCGCCGCACGGGCGCGGTGGGCTCCACCGGCCTGATCGATTTTCTCGACCGCTCCGACAGCGGCTTCCTCGCGCGGTTCTCGCCGCGCCCGGGCCAGCTGGCGACCCTGGACCTGACGCCGCGCGGCGACGGGTCCTGGACCGGCAAGCTGAACGAGAACGGGACCGAGACCCCGGTCACCGCCCGTCGCGTGGCCCAGGCGACCGTGCCGGCCGGCTACGTCCCGGTGGGTCGGGGTCCCGTCATCTGGGGCGCGCGCCCGGCCGCGCCGCGCCTCGTGGCCGCCGCGCCCGCCAAGGCGCCGGCCTGCTCGACCCGCGGCAAGAAGGGCAAGGCCCTGAAGGCCGCCAAGGCCAAGTGCGCCGCCGCCGCCCGCAAGGCCGGCAAGGGCAAGGCCACGGCGGCCAAGGGCAAGAAGGGCGGCAAGGCCAAGGCCGTGGCCTCGCGGAAGGGCGGCAAGAGCAAGGCGGCCAAGGGCTCGAGCCGCAAGAAGCGCCGATAGGCGGCTAGACGCCCAGCGCCGCTTTCGCCGCGACCGTCGCCCGCTCCAAGGCGTCGGCCGCGTAGGCCAGACCCGGCGAATGGCCCCAGACCGGACCGGGCCAGGCGGGGTCCCCGACCCGCCGGCCCAGGACGTGGACGTGCAACTGCGGAGTCACATTGCCCAGGGCGCCGACATTGAGCTTGTCGACCGCCAGGCCCAGCGCCTGGGCCACGGCGCGGACGGCGGCGCCGGCCAGCACCGTCTCCTCCATCAGCCGCGCGCGGTCGGCCGCGGCCAGGTCCTCCAGCTCCCGCATCGCGGGGCGGCGGGGGATCAGCACCACCCACGGATAGCGGGCGTCCAGCTGCAGACGGGCCTGGCACAGCGGCAGGTCGCCCAGCGGCGCGGACGTGGCCACGAAGGCCGGGTCGAGGACGAACTCAGCCACGCTTCGGAACCGCCGCCCAATGGTCGAAGTCGAGGATGACGCCCGGCGCATAGGCTCCGGTATCGTCCTTGTCGGGAAAGTCGGCGCAGGGCCGGTCGACCGTCGCCACCAGCCGCAGGCGAAGGGCCCCGACCGTCGGCGACAGCTCGGCCTTGTCCAGCACCTGCGACCAGGCGAACACCGTGCCGCCGGCGAAATAGGGGCTGACATGGCGCCCGCCGTTGATCGCCAGGATCAGCCCGGCGTTCTGCAGGCCATTGAACGACAGGGCCTTGGCCGTCGAGATCACCACCCCGCCATAGACCAGCCGCCGGCCGGAGGGGTCTTTCGCGCGCTCGAACTGGTTGAAGTGGACCTTGGCGGTGTTCTGCCAGAGTCGGGTAGCAAGCTGGGCCTCGGCTTCCTCGACCACCATGCCGTCGACATGGTCGATCTTCTCGCCGACCGCGTAGTCCTCGAAGGCGTGCGGCGCGCCGGCGTGGGCGAAGTCGTACCGCTTGAAGTCCAGGCCCGGCGGCGGGACCAGGGCGGCGGCGGCCACCGCGGTCGCCAATTCCGGAACCGACGCCCCCTCGACGATCGCACCGGGGTCGCGCTTGCGCACCATCACCCAGCGCACATAGCTGAGCACCGCCACGCCGCGCTGGTTCACGCCGGTGGTGCGGACATAGACGACGCCGGTCTTGCCGTTGGCGTTTTCCTTCAGCCCGATCACCTCGGACCGGGCCGACAGGGTGTCGCCCGGGTGCACAGGGGCCAGGAACCGGCCCTCGGCGTAGCCGAGATTGGCCACGGCGTTCAGGCTGATGTCGGGCACGGTCTTGCCGAACACCACGTGGAAGGCGATCAGCGGGTCGACCGGCGCGGGCTCCAACCCGCAGTCGCGCGCGAAGACGTCGGACGAGAACAGCGCGAAACGGGGCCCATACAGCGCCGTGTACAGGGCCACGTCGCCGGCGGTGATCGTGCGCGGGGTGGCGTGGACGATCACCTGGCCCAGGCGGAAGTCCTCGAAGAAGCGTCCCGGATCGGTCTTGCTCATCCCCGCATGTCCTTATCGCCGTTCAGGCAGTCTTGCCGCACCGCGGCGAAACGGGAAAGAGGGCTTGAGACTGAACCGCAGCGGGCGTAGACCGCGCCCCGACATTCATCGTCCACAGCCTTGACGGAGACCCCATGGCTCGCGCGAAGATCGCCCTCATCGGCGCCGGCATGATCGGCGGCACCCTGGCCCACATCGCCGCGCGCGAGGAGCTGGGCGACATCCTGCTGTTCGACATCGCCGAAGGCACCCCGCAGGGCAAGGCCCTGGACATCGCCGAAGCCTCGGCCGTGTTCGGCAAGGACGTCGCCCTGAAGGGCGTCAACGACTATGCCGACATCGCCGGCGCCGACGTCTGCATCGTCACCGCCGGCGTGCCGCGCAAGCCGGGCATGAGCCGCGACGACCTGCTGGGCATCAACCTGAAGGTCATGAAGGCCGTCGGCGAAGGCATCAAGGCCCACGCCCCCGACGCCTTCGTCATCTGCATCACCAACCCGCTGGACGCCATGGTCTGGGCCCTGCAGCAGTTCTCGGGCCTGCCCAAGGAAAAGGTCATCGGCATGGCCGGCGTCCTGGACTCGGCGCGCTTCGCCTACTTCCTGGCCGAGAAGACCGGCGTGTCGGTGGAAGACATCCACGCCTGGACCCTGGGCGGCCACGGCGACGACATGGTGCCGATGGTCCGTCACTCGACGGTCGGCGGCCTGCCGCTGCCGGAACTGGTCAAGCAGGGCTGGATGACCCAGGAAGAGCTCGACGGCATCGTCAAGCGCACCCGCGGCGGCGGCGGCGAGATCGTCGCCCTGCTGAAGACCGGCTCGGCCTTCTACGCCCCGGCCGAAAGCGCCATCGCCATGGCCACCAGCTACCTGAAGGACAAGAAGCGCGTCCTACCGTGCGCCACCTTCCTGACCGGCCAGTACGGCCTGGACGGGCTCTATGTCGGCGTGCCGGTCGTGATCGGCGCCGGCGGCGCGGAGAAGGTCATCGAGTTCGAAACCAACGACGAGGAAAAGGCGATGTTCGCCAAGTCCGTCGAGTCGGTTAAGGGCCTGATGGAAGCCTGCAAGGGCATCGACAGCTCGCTGGTGTAAGCTTTCCGGCCTTCGGAATACAGAAAGGGCGGCTCCGGAAGGAGCCGCCCTTTTTCTTTTCACCCTCTCCCGGAGGGGAGAGGGAGGGGCCCAAGCAAAGCTTGGAAGGGTGAAGGCGCTCGACGGCGTGCCAGCACGCCGGCCAGCAACCTAACCCCTCATCCTCCCACGCCTGCGGCGCGGGCCCCTCCTTCTCCCTCTGGGAGAAGGTGTTATTGAGCCGCCGCCGTATCCGCCGGTTCCGCCGAGATCTCCTCCAGCGTCTTGCCGACCTGCTTGGCGCCGTAGTCCTTGGCCACGTCGCCCAGCGACAGGATGCCGGTCAGCTTGCCGGCCTCGTTGAGCACGACCAGGCGGCGGATCTGGTGGCTGGCCATCTTGGCGGTGGCGTCGGCCAGGATGTCGTCCTCGCGGACGCTCTGGACGTCGCCCTCGCTCATCGCCTCGGAGATGGGGCTGTCGAAGCTGCGGCCCTCGGCGACCACGCGCAGGACGATGTCGCGGTCGGTGACCAGGCCCACCACCTTGCCGTTCTCGACGATCGGCACGGCGCCGGTTTCGACGTGGGCCATCACCTGGGCGACCTTGCGCACGGTGTCGGTGGGGGCGGCGGTGGAGACCTGGCTGGTCATGGCGTCGCTGACTTTCATCGGGAAGGCTCCTGAAGGAGTGAATTGAACCCCTAGGAAACCCCGCGCCGCCGCGCCCGTTCCGCCGGCCTAGCCCAGCGCCGCCCGGTTAGCCTCCAGGAACGCCGCCACCGAGACCGGCGCCTGGCCCGTCAGCGTCTCGACCACGTCGGTGACGATGGCGTGCTGGCCCTCGGCGGCCGCGACGTCGAAATCGACCAGCACCGCGACCAGCGAGGGCGGCAGGCCCGCGCCGAGCAGGCCCTGGCGCAGGGCGTCGGCGGGCAGGGCGTGGTGGGTGACCGGCTTGCCCGAGAGCTTCGCATAGAGGGCGGCGACCTCGTCCTGGGTGACGGCGGCGGGCCCCGAGACGTCGAGGATCCGGCGGCCCTCGCCCTGGAGCAGGGCCGCGGCGTCGGCGCGGGCGCAGTCCTCGCGGCTGACATAGGCCCGGCCGGCCCCGGCGGCAGCCGAATAGAGCGCGCCGCTGGCCACGGCCTGGCCCGCGCCCATCAGCAGGATTTCCGCATAGATGTTGTGGCGCAGGATGGTCCAGCCGGGGACGGCGCTGGCGGCCAGGGCCTGCTCGGTCCAGAAGTGGTCGTCGATCACCCCGCCGCCCTCCTGGGGCCGCGCGCCCGGCGCGGAGGTGTAGACCACGTGCTTGACGCCGGCCGCTTCGGCCGCGGTGATCGCCGCGCGATGCTGGGCGATGCGCCGGCCCGGCTGGTCCAGGCTGTCGGTGCTGACCAGCAGCAGGCGGTCGACGCCGGCGAAGGCGGTCGCCAGCGAGGCCGGCTCGTCGAAGTCGACTCGACGGGTCTCGACGCCGCGCGCCGCCAGCTCGGCCAGTTTGGACGGATCGCGGCTGGCCGCCACGATGTTCGGCGCGCCGGCCTCGAGCAGCAGCTCGACCACGCGGCGGCCCAGCTGACCGCCGGCGCCGGTGACCAGGAGGCGGGGAGAAGAGGCGCTCATGGGATGATCCTTGCTTTGGTCTCTGATTGAGACCACGTATAGATGTGAGACTATGGTCCGGCCGTAAAGACGGCAGGTTTTCGGGAGATAGGCAGCTTGAAGGAACCACCTGAAACAGTCGAGCCGTCCGCCGGCCAGACCCTGTCGGCCTCGTTCCAGGCCTGGACCGACCAGGAACTGAACGCCCAGGCCTGCCCGGTGCGCGACGTCCTGGACCACCTGGGCGACAAGTGGAGCACCCTGCTGATGATCGCCCTGGCCGGCGGGCCGCTGCGGTTCGGGGCCCTGCGCCGCGCCGTGCCCGACATTTCCCAGCGGATGCTGACCCAGACCCTGCGCGACCTGCAGCGCGACGGCCTGATCGAGCGCCGGGTGTTCCCGACCAAGCCGCCCAGCGTCGAATACAGCCTGTCGCCGCTGGGAACGTCGCTGCAGGAGCCGCTGGCCCAGCTGGTCGGCTGGGCCGAGCGTCATCACGCCGAGATCCGCGCCGCCCGAGCCCGGTTCGACGCCGAAACAGAGGCCGCCTAGGGTCCGTCCTCAATTGCGTTTCGGTGATACCCAAGCGAAATCAGCGCTGTAATTCGTTGTCATCCCGGAAAGCGCGTAGCGCTTGTCCGGGACCCAGGGGCCGGCGCAATGCGGTCGCCCCTGGGTCCCGGCTCTACGGTCCGCCAGGCGGACCTTCGGCCGGGATGACAATTGAAAATCAACGATCCAATCGAGTCCGGACCCTAGCCCGGCGCGCCGGGCTTGGCGGCGAGCGCCTTCAGGGCCGCGGCCTCCTGGGCCGGCAGGTCCAGGCGGCGGGCGGCGTCCAGCACCTGGCGCCGCAGGGCCTGGGCGGCCTCGACCCGGCCCAGGGCCTCCTCGGTGTCGGCCAGCGACAGCTGGGAGAAGGGCGCGAACACCTCGAAGCCGATCTTCTGGCGGATCTCCAGCGAGCGGGCCATCAGGTCGCGGGCCCCGGCCTTGTCGCCGGCCGCCTCGCGCACGGCGGCCTGGTGACGCAGCACGTAGGACAGCTCCAGCTCGCAGCCGCCGGCCGTGGCGGCCTGGAACGCCTCGGCCAGGGGTTCGGTCGAAGCCGCCACGTCGCCCGCCGCCTGCGGCATCAGCCCGGCGAAGAACAGGGCCTCGGCCTTCAGGCAGGGATCGGTCAAGCCGGCGGCGGCCTCGCGATAGGCCGGCTGCAGGGCCATGGACTTGGAGACGTCCCCGGCGGTCAGGTCGTGGAAATAGGTCGAGGTCGTCTGGCGCAGGCTGGCCAAGGCCAGCAGGCCAGGGTCCCGGACATGGGGCAGGAGCACCTTGACGGCGCCCAGGGTGATCCTCTCGTCCGGGCTGACCTTGCCCGACAGCCGCTGGGTCTGGTGCACCCGCACCCGCTGGAGCAGGAGCCGCAGGACCTCCTCGGGATCCTCGGAGACGGCGAGGGGCGCGGCCAGAGATTCGGACGCGGCTTCGAAGGCCCCGGCATAGACCGCCTTCTCCGAAGCCCGCAGCGCCTGCTCCGTCCGGGCCGGAACCGGGCCCCGCGCCATGGCCGGGCCCGCGCACAGCAGCAGGGCGGCGACGACCAGGACCAGGCGACGAAGGAGCGGAGCGAAGGCGTCGGTCATGGCGGACGGGCTTGAAGGCTTGGAACGACGATCAGGCGTCACGGCGGCGCTCCCCTTTTCCAGCCGGTCTGGCTCACGGCGATCCGGCGCGCTAGGACTGCGCCCTTCTCAGCGGAGCTCCCATGACCCTCACCATCCATCAAGCCAGCGTGCCGGTCTTTGTCCAGGGCCTCAAGGGCCTGAAGGGCGTGCTGACCAAGGCGGGCGCCCATGTCGAGACCCGCAAGCTGGACCCCGACGCCCTGCTGAAGGCCCGGCTGTTCCCCGACATGTTCCCGCTGCTGCGCCAGGTGCAGATCGCCACCGACTTCGCCAAGGGCTGCGCCGCGCGCCTGGCCGGCGAGGAGGTCCCGGCCTGGGACGACGTCGAGACGACCTTCGACGCCCTGATCGCCCGGATCGACCGCGCCATCGCCTATGTCGAGGGCCTGGACCCCGCCCGGTTCGAGGGCGCCGAGGACCGCGACATCACCCTGACCCGCCGCGGCGAGACCAGCGTGGTCAAGGGCCTGGCCTATCTGCAGGCCCAGGCCCAGCCGAACTTCTTCTTCCACCTGACCACCGCCTACGCGATCCTGCGCAAGAACGGCGTCGAGATCGGCAAGAAAGACTATCTGGGCGTGGCTTGAAGCCTGAACCCGGGGTCCCCGGCGGAAGCTCAAGGCTTCCGCCGGAAGGCCCACACCAGGGTCGCCAGGGCGGTGAACACCCCCGCGACCGCCGACAGAATGATCGGCAACTGACTCAAAAGCTCCTTGTCCATGACCGCACCCACTGACCCGCCAACAGCGGCGGGCTACGCGCCAGAATGACTCCCGGCCACGTCGAGTCCGGACGTATGTTCGCTTTTTGTTCCGGTCTTCCGGCGTCCTGAGACAAAGTGATGCCACCAGCGAAACGGCCGCTAAGCATAGGTTCCTAGGTCGTCGCCTTAGCCTTCGCGTGCAGCGATTCCTTGTAGCCCGTGTTGCAATATGGATGGGTGAGTTGGGCGTTCTCCACGGTCGCCATGCCGCCATCCTCACGCCGGTCCCTATGATCGATCGATAGCGCCTGCGTCGGTACGAGACCCTTACAGATCGGGCATCGGGAAGCGTTACCGATTAGCTCGCGGATCACCAGGCCAGATTTGACCTGCATCGAATAACGCGTTGGAGCCACGCCCTCATAAGGCGTTTCAGCAGGCTGCAAATACGAGTAGCCGTCCATTTTTACGAGTTCGTTCGCGATCAACTCGGAGGACGTCCCTTGGTCGATCAGCGTGAACACGTTGTCGTAGAAGGTCCGTAGGTGTTTAAGGCCCGAGTCCTTCGTTCCGAATTTCCGGACGATTTGATTCACAAGCGTTCGGTTTGCGATGAGGAAGCCCTCAAAGGCCTCGCGACGTCGAATGAAGTCCGGGAGCTTCTTGGCACGATCCAGATCCACCAAAATTTGCGCCATCGCCAAGAGAAGGACAGGTTGTTGTTTTCCGGTCCAACTATAGAAATAGATGGCGGGATGCAGCCCTATCGACGCTGGCTTATTACTGATCAACAACTCGGCAACACGCTTCGTGCGCTTCAAATATTCAATGGTACGCAGACCGGTCTCGTCGTTCTCCCCCGACTCCACGCCGACGCTCAACCGGACAAATTCAAAGACCATGCGCAGAGTAGGGGCGGAATAGACCGTCCCACCAGCCGGCAAGTCCAAGGACTTGATCGGGTAGCTGAGCGGGGGCTCGAATAGTAGAGCATAAACCTCGCCAGCCAGGCGGCGTAGCTCATCTTGAACGGGCTTTCCAAATGCCGACCAGTGTTGGTGTCCGGTACCCCGTCGGATAATCGCGCGAGCCGCCATGACAGCGGGCTGGCGCCGTCCCCGAAGCAATTCCAGCTCTTGAGGGGTAATCATCGCGGCCTGTTGATTGATCCGCACGAAGGATTGTTCGGCCTTAGTGTGGTCGCCGCGCACCCACTGGACGTTCAGCACTCGACTGGCCAGGGCCCGAGCGCGGGCGACAATATCAGGTCCGAATTCAGCCGGGTTCTCCGCTGCCGCAACGTGATCCGCGTACGATCCCAGTTCCTTTGAGACCATCTCCCGCGTCCGTTTTGCGAAGTTCGCCTGTTCGATAGGAACGGCATGCCCGAAGAACTTCTGTGACGTCTCGCCATCGCCATAGTCATCGTGGACCCAAGCGATGAGTGCACTTAGCCGGTGCGAGCCATCGATAACGAAAAGTAGGTCGCGGTGTTTCCAGAGGATGATCGCCGGAATCAAATCGCCTTCGATAAAGGTTCGGATGAGACCTACGACCCGCTTGGGGTCCCACTCCGAGGTTTCGCGTTGAAAGTCCGGTTTGCGAACCGCCGGATAGAAGAATGACCGCGTTTCAAGATCGCGAACCGCAATGGCTAAGAGGGAGGTGGCGTCGTCATTGCCCGTCTCAACCTCGAAGTCTTCCCGCGCGATCAGGGCATCCAGATTGACGTTGGTAGCCATAGCTCCCCCAGCGAGCCGCCGTCGAACTAGCATCCTAGCCCTCCGCACGCTGGAGTCGAGAAGATCGTCTCCTCCAAAGGCGAAGGCGAATCCGCGACCTCAAACCGCATGGCCGACCGATCAGCGTAAACGCCCCTTAACCCTCTTGGGTCACAACATCGGGGTTCTACGAGTGCAAGGTGACTTCTGATGGCGCGAGCGGCGCGGCGATCGAGCATTGAACTGGTCTGGGACGCGGTGCGCTATGGCTGGGCCCAGCCCTGGTCGGCCCGGTTCCGGGGCGGGGTGATCTGCGTGGTCGGGGCGGGCCTGCTGCTGTCGGTCGCCACCTACAACGCCGCCGATCCCAGCCTCAACGCCGCCACCGGCCTGCCGGCCACCAACGCCCTGGGCGGGGCCGGCGCGGCCCTGGCCGACATCGTCATGCAGTCGATGGGCCTGGCCGGCTGGATGGCCGCCGCCCTGATGCTGGTGTTCGGCATGTCGCGCGTCACCCAGCCCGACCCGGCCGCCCATCGCCGCGACCTGCGGGTCCGCGCCCTGGTCGGGGGCCTGGGCCTGCTGGCCCTGGCCGGCCTGCTGGCCGCGCCGCCGCGTCCGGCGGCCTGGCCGCTGGCCAAGGGCCTGGGCGGATTCTGGGGCGACGGCGTGCTGAACCTGCTGGCCGGCGTGCTCGGTTTCGCCCGCCTGCCCGGCGCCCACTTGATCGCCGCCCTGCTGCTGGCGGTCGGGGCGATCGTCGCCCTGGGCTATGCGATCGGCGTCCGCCGCATCGATCCCGAGGCCGTCGGCGACCTGATCCACGGCCTGATGCAGCCGCGCGAGCGCGACCCCGCGCCCGTCCAGGCGCCCCAGCCCGAACCCGCCGCCCGACCGCGCGCGCCGCGCAAGGCGGCCGCGCCGGTGATCGACATCGAGCCCGAGGCCGCGCCCCGCAAGGCCGCCAAGCCTTCCAAGGCCCCGCCGCCGCCGGTGGAGGACGACGACGCCTTCGAGCCCAGCTTCGAGGTCCGTCCCCTGGCCATCGCCCAGCCCAAGGTCCCGGCCAAGTCCAACAGCCGCGAGCAGCGCGAGCAGCAGAAGGCCTTCGACTTCGAGGACGAGGGCGGCTTCCAGCTGCCCGAGCTGGCCATGCTGGCCAAGCCCAAGCCGCGCTCGGCCGAGTTCGACGAGGAGGCCCTGCGCCAGAACGCCCGCCTGCTGGAAAGCGTGCTGGCCGAATTCGGCGTGCGTGGCCAAATCGACCAGATCCGCCCGGGCCCGGTGGTCACCATGTACGAGCTGGTGCCGGCCGCCGGCACCAAGACCGCCCGGGTCGTGGCCCTGGCCGACGACATCGCCCGCTCGATGAGCGTGATCTCGTGCCGCGTGGCCGTGGCCCAGGGCCGCAACGCCATCGGCATCGAGATGCCCAACTCGCGGCGCGAGACGGTCTACCTGCGCGACCTGCTGTCGTCGTCCGACTACGACAAGGCCACCCATATCCTGCCCATGGCCCTGGGCGAGACGATCGGCGGCGAGACCTATATCGCCGACCTGGCCAAGATGCCCCACCTGCTGATCGCCGGCACCACCGGCTCGGGCAAGTCGGTCGGGGTCAACGCCATGATCCTGTCGATCCTCTACAAGCTGCCGCCCGAGAAGTGCCGCTTCATCATGATCGACCCGAAGATGCTGGAACTTTCCGTCTATGACGGCATCCCGCACCTGCTGGCCCCGGTCGTCACCGATCCCAAGAAGGCGGTCGTCGCCCTGAAGTGGACGGTGCGCGAGATGGAGGACCGCTATCGCCGGATGTCGAAGATCGGCGTGCGCAACATCGGCGGCTTCAACGAGAAGGCCGTCGAGGCCCTGGAGAAGGGCGAGCACTTCGAGCGCACCGTCCAGACCGGGTTCGACGACGCCGGCCGGCCGATCTACGAGACCGAGAAGATCCGCCCCGAGCCCATGCCCTACCTGGTGGTGGTGATCGACGAGGTGGCCGACCTGATGATGGTGGCCGGCAAGGACATCGAAGGCGCCGTCCAGCGCCTGGCCCAGATGGCCCGCGCCGCCGGCATCCACCTGATCATGGCCACCCAGCGCCCGTCGGTCGACGTGATCACCGGCACCATCAAGGCCAACTTCCCGACGAGGATCAGCTTCCAGGTCACCTCCAAGATCGACGCCCGCACCATCCTGGGCGAGCAGGGCGCCGAGCAGCTGCTGGGCCAGGGCGACATGCTGTACATGGCCGGCGGCGGCCGCATCACCCGCCTGCACGGCCCGTTCGTCAGCGACGGCGAGGTCGAGGCGGTGGCCAAGTTCCTGCGCGACCAGGGCATCCCCAACTATCTGGAGGAGGTCACGGCCGGCGGCGACGAGGAGCAGGAAGAGGCCATCGAGGGCGCGTTCGCCGGCGAGGGCGGGGCCAACGACCTCTACGACCACGCCGTGGCCGTGGTCACCCGCGACCGCAAGGCCTCGACCAGCTACATCCAGCGCCGCCTGCAGATCGGCTACAACCGCGCCGCCTCGCTGATGGAGCGGATGGAGAAGGAGGGCGTGGTCGGCGCCGCCAACCATGCCGGCAAGCGCGAGATCCTGGCCCCGCCGCCCCCGCCGATGTAGCCACCGCCGGGGACAGGCGCAGGCGCCTGTCCCGCCCATCGCAAGGTCCTGGCGCGTCCTGGAAACCTGGGCCGTTCGCCGGCGTTTCCCCTCGCTCCAACCGCCCGAACCTGAACGCCGCTTCATCGCAGCGCCGGAAAATGGTCGCGTCGTGGCCTTTCGCTCGTCGCACCGTCAGGGCAAAGGTTGAGCCATACCGTGACGGGCGTTCCGTTCGCAAAGCCGCGCACATCTTTGCGGAACGCCCTCGAGGAGATCGCATGAGCACCACCACGACCCCGACCCGTCGCCTGATCCTCGCCGCCGGCCTGGCCGCCGCCGCGGGCGGACAGGCCTTCGCCGCGCCGAGGCCGCAGGCCGCCGTGCTGTCGGCCGAGGACCAGGCCCTGGTCGACAAGGCCACGGCCTATATCCAGACCCTGGGCTCGGCCAAGGGCCGCTTCGTCCAGACCGACGCCCGCGGGACCCAGACGCAGGGGACCTTCTACCTGCAGCGCCCGGGCAAGGCCCGCTTCGCCTATGACGGCCCGGCCGGCCTGCTGGTGGTCAGCAACGGCAGCGCCGTCAACATCTTCGACAGCCGGCTGAAGACCTTCGAAAGCTATCCGCTGAGCCGCACGCCCCTGAACCTGCTGCTGGCGCGCGAGGTGCGGCTGGACCGCGGGGTGGTCATCACCGGCGTGCGCAGGCTGTCGGACGGCTTCACGATCACCGCCGTCGACGCCAAGCGCCAGACCCTGGGCCGCATCGCCCTGAACTTCAGCAACGCCCCGGCCCTGACTGGCTGGACCGTCACCGACGTCAAGGGCGGGGAGACCCGCGTTCGGCTGGTCGACTTCGAAAACACCGCCGGCCTGGACCCGAAACTTTTCGTCCTTACCGATCCCAGGCGCCGGGTCGGCAAGCCCTAGTTGCAATCCGGCGGTTCGACGCGGCCGGAATGCGACAATTTCACAACATGCAAGTTGTTAACGCGATTGTCCTTGACTTAGATTCTCGCCGTGGCAGATTTAACACGCATGGCGAGGAGCGCCCGACCCGCTCTTCGCAACCGTGCCGGACCTATCCCCTCCCGGCGGCGGCATGAGAGACCCGACTTTCGCCCAGGCGCTTCCGGCGCCTGGGCGTTTTTCGTTAGCCCGGACCTCGTTCGCGCTCTAGAGGAACGGCATGCGCCTCCGTATCGCCACCTGGAACGTCAATTCCGTCCGCCTGCGCGCCGAGCAGGCCGCCCGCTTCGTCGACGAACAGGCGCCGGACGTGCTGTGCATGCAGGAGATCAAGTGCCAGGAGGGCGAGTTCCCCCGCGAGGCCTTCGTCGCCATGGGGCTGCCGCACATCAAGATCATGGGCCAGAAGGGCTGGCACGGGGTGGCCATCGCCTCGCGCCTGCCGCTGGAAGACGCCCCGGTCCTCAACGCCTGCCGCGAGGGCCACGCCCGCTGCGTGTCGGCCAAGGTGGCCGGTGTCGAGATCCACAACTTCTACATCCCGGCCGGCGGCGACGTCCCCGACCGCGCCCTGAACCCCAAGTTCGACCACAAGCTGGACTTCTACGAGACCCTGACCGCCGAGATGAAGCGGCGCGACCCCAAGGCGCCGCTGATCCTGACCGGCGACCTCAACGTCGCCCCCGGCGAGAACGACGTCTGGAGCCATCGGCAGATGTCCAAGATCGTCAGCCACACGCCCATTGAACTGGAGGCCTTTGCAGGCCTCGTGGGCGCGATGGACTTCCTCGACCTGCCGCGCCTGGCCACGCCCGAGCCGGAGAAGCTGTTCTCCTGGTGGAGCTACCGCGCCGCCGACTTCCGCAAGTCCAACCGCGGCCTGCGCCTGGACCACATCCTGGCCAGCCCCGGCCTGCGCGACGCGGCGATCGTCGATGGCAAGGTCTCGTCCAAGGTCCACGACACGGTGCGCGAATGGGAACGGCCCAGCGACCACGCCCCGGTGACGGCGGACCTGCGGGTCTAGGCTCCGGACTCGATTGGATCGTTGATTTTCAGTTGTCATCCCGGCCGAAGGTCCGCTTGGCGGACCGTAGAGCCGGGACCCAGGGGCGATCGCATTGCGCCGGCCCCTGGGTCCCGGACAGCCTCTGCGAGGCTTCCGGGATGACAACCAATTAGGGCGCCGATTTCGCTTGGGTATCACCGACACGCAATCGAGTACGGGCCCTAGAGCAAGCCGCGCGATGCTCTAGGCCCCGCCGCCCAGGTCCGCATGGCTGGCCAGCCGGAACAACGCTTCGGTGTCCGGATCCGCCGGCCGGCCCATGACCCGGTCGGCCAGGTAGTCGCCGACCAGCGGCCCGTGCTTGAAGCCGTGGCCGCCGCCGCCGCTGGCCAGCCAGACATTGTCGTAGTCGGGATGCCGGTCGATGATGAAATGGCTGTTTTGGGTATTGTCGACCTGGCAGGCCCGGGTCTCCAGGATCGGGGCGTCGCGCATGTCCGGGAACCGGCGGCCGATATAGTCGCGGCCGCGCTTGAGCAGATAGTCGGTCGGCAGGCGCTCGGCGGTGTCGGGATCCTGGGTGACCCGGCCGCCGGCCTCGGGCGAATATTTCAGCCCCCGCTCCAGGCTGCCGAAGCCATAGCCGCCGGCGACATGGTCGTGCCAGGCCGGCTGGTGGGGCCAGGAGAACCGCGCGTCGCCGGCCGGCGGACCCCAGTAGAAATATTCGCTGCGCCAGACCGCCACCTTGGGGCCGACCAGCCTTGGAAACAGCTTCGGCGCCCACGGGCCGCAGGCGAAGACGAACTGGCCGGCCGCCAGGGTCCCGCCGTCGCCGAGCGCCAGGGCGTCCATGCGGCGGCCGGTGGCCGCACCGGGCAGGGCGCGGGCGATGCGGAACTGGCCGCCCTTCTTCTGGAACACCTCGGAGACCACGATCATGCTCTCGCGCGCCTTGATGACCGCGGCGCTGGCCGCCGTCTCGACGAAGGCGAAGTCGACGTCATCGAACGCCATCTGCGGATAGCGGACCCGCAACTGGTCGCGCGACAGGATCTCATAGGGCAGCTTCAGGTCGTCGAAGATGCGACGCTGGGCGACCATCTCGGGCAGCCAGCGGTCGGCCAGCTCGATGCGGTCGTTGGCGTAGAGCAGGGTGCGGCCGAACTCGGCCTCCTTCAACCGCCACAGCTTCAGGGCCTTGACCGCCCAGGCCGAATAGAACCCCTGGGCCCCGTAGCCGGCCCGGATCGAGCGGGTCTCGCCGGCCGAAGAGGCGCGGGGATTGGCCGGGCCGTATTCGTCGAGCGACACCACCGACAGGCCGCGCTCGCGCAGGGCCAGCGCCGCCCAGCCGCCGAACGCCCCGGCCCCGACCACCACCACGTCCGGCGCGCCCTTGACCAGATGGGCGGCGGCCGGCCCGGCCGCGGCCAGGGCTCCGCCGGCCGTGAGGTTCAGAAAGCCCCGCCTGTCGATCATCCCGCTAATCCCGCCTCGAGTCCGCGCTCCGGCGATCAAGCCTGGACGCGGCGGGCGCGGCGATGAAATCCGCCGCGAGCGTGGCCGGGCTCGCCGCCAGGCCAGCGATTGTCCGGTCACTGGGCGCCGACGCCTGCGGGATGAGCGGGAAGGGTTTTCCTCCGAACGGGATGGCTTCACTGGCAGGCCGATGGAAACGGAGCCGGCGCCGAGGGTCGCTCGCCCCGTTGCGGACTGGCCGCCGGGGGCGGACTTGGCAAGGGCCGGGAAGAGCGCGGGAAAAACTTGTCCTCATCGCTCCCAGCGTAGTTTCTCAACGAATTCAACGCGCCAAAATCGTTTATCCTCCCCCTTTCGCGTCCGCTGCATAATCAACCCACTTCAAGGCGATGGGGAGGGCGTGAGGCCTGCGACCTTCGCGGCC
This sequence comes from Caulobacter sp. GW821-FHT09A05, assembly GCF_059418465.1. NCBI lineage: Bacteria > Pseudomonadati > Pseudomonadota > Alphaproteobacteria > Caulobacterales > Caulobacteraceae > Caulobacter > Caulobacter sp. GW821-FHT09A05. Next base: position 85,187 of record NZ_JBWKPX010000017.1, on the reverse strand, counting down.
TTGGAGGACGGTCGAGCGGGAAGCGCTCGTCGGCGGCGGTTCCACCAGGGGCCGCGACCTCGTCATCTGGTGCCGGCCGGGCCCGTTTTACGGATACGGCGTTGACGAAGGGCCGAAGAGGGCGACAGGCCTGCGGTGACGCAGGCGTTCCGGGACCGGGCTCCGCAAGCCCGGCCCGCCCGTCGGGGGCTAAGGTCGGCGAGGCCCGAACAGGGCCGACCGCCGGGCGCTCCTGAGACAACGATCGCGCGGAGCGTCGGTCCTGGTCGAAACGGTAATTCTTACAAAGCTTCCGGGCCCGGCCCGGCGCTCCGCCTCCCTCCCCACCTTCAGCGGCTCGCCGTGTGAGGCGGCCCCGTCATGCCACGAGGAGAGACATGCCCAGATCCAAGACCCGCGCCCTGATCCGCGCCGCCGCGCGGACGGCCCGCGAGAACGCCGGCGAAACGGACGATGACAGCGGCCGCACGCCCGCCCGCGTCGACTATGTCCGCCGCGAGATCCGCAGGCGGCTGGGGCTGAGAGACGAGGTCAAGGCCCGGCAGGCCGCGCGCCTGGGCGAAGACCCGTGAGGCGGCGTGAAGCGTTCAGGCCTCGACCACCACCCCAACGCCGAACTGGATCCAGACGGCCTTGTCCTTGAGGTTCTTGCGCACGAACGCGGCGTGGATCTCGCGCTCTTCCTCGGTCGAGCGCGGGGCCAGCGGCCGGGGCCGGGCGCCGTACGACCCGGCGCGGGCGGCCGAAACGGCGGTGGCGGCGACCACCTGGGTCAGCTCCAGCGCCCGCTCCTTGCCGCCCTGCAGCTCGAGATAGACCTCGGCCAGCAGGTGGGCGTCGATCAGGGCGCCGTGCTTGTCGCGGCTGTCGAGGCTGATCTTGAAGCGTTTGCACAGCGCGTCGAGCGAGTTGTACATGCCCGGGAAGCGCTTCTTGGCCATGGCCAGGGTGTCGACCCAGCGGCTCTCGGGCACCGGCGCGCGGCCGCACTTCTCCAGCTCGAAATTGACGAACTGCCGGTCGAACGCGGCGTTGTGGGCGATCACCGGGCTGTCGCCGACGAACTCCAGGAAGCGGTCGGCGATTTCGTGGAACTTGGGCTTGCCGGTCAGGAAGGCCGACGACAGGCCGTGCACCTTCTCCGCCTCGGCCGGCATGTCGCGCAGGGGATCGCAATATTCGTGGAACGACCGGCCCGTGGGCATGTAGTCGACCACCTCGATGCAGCCGATTTCGACCAGGCGGTCGCCGGTCTTGGAGTCGAAGCCGGTGGTTTCGGTATCGAGGATGATTTCCCGCGCCATCGGATTCTAATGGGCTTGTTCGTCCCGGCCTTCAAGCGCGGCCGGCGATCCGAGGCGAGTCAGGATGTCGCGGACCTGGTCGCGGGCGGCGTCCAGGCCCCGGCCGGTGTCGATGACGAAATCGGCCCGGGCCCGCTTTTCGGCGTCCGGCGTCTGACGGGCCAGGATGGCCTCGAACTTGGCCGGATCCATGCCCGGCCGGGCCAGGACCCGCTGGCGCTGAACATCGGCGGGCGCGGAAACCACCACCACCTTGTCGACCTTCCGGTCGCCGCCGGTCTCGTAGAGCAGGGGGACGTCGAGCACGACGATGTCGGCGCCCCGGGCCTTCGCGTCCTCGAAGAAGCCGATCCGGTGGGCGCCGACCAGTGGGTGGACGATCGACTCCAGCGCCGCCAGGGCCTCGGAATCGCCCATCACCGCGGCGCTGAGCCGGGCGCGGTCGATGGCCCCGTCGACCACCACGCCCGGAAAGGCGGCCTCGACCGGCGCGACCGCCGCCCCGCCGCTGGCGTAGAGCGCGTGCACGGCCGCGTCGGAGTCATAGACCGGCACGCCCTCGTCGACGAACATCCGGGCGGTCGTCGACTTGCCCATGCCGATGGAACCGGTCAGGCCCAGGACGATCATCCGGCCGCCTCGCCCAGTTGCGCCAGGGCCAGGGCCCGGACGTCGACCCCGGCCGGCGGGGCGACGCCGAAGAAGGCCTCGAAACTGGGGACCGCCTGGCGCAGCAGCATCTCCAGCCCGTCCACGGTCCGGCGACCGGCCGCCTCGGCGCGGCGCAGGAACTCGGTGCGCAGCGGCTTGTACACCATGTCGACGACCACGGCGTCGGCGGGGGTCAGCTCCAGGCGCGCCGCCGGACCGGTCCCGCCGCCCAGGCCCAGGGAGGTGGCGTTGATTACCAGGCCGGCCCGGGAGAGCAGGGCGTCGAGCTGGTCCTCCGACGCGGCGGCGACGCCAAGGCCGATGGAGGCGGCGAGGGCCTCGGCCCGGGCGACGGTGCGGTTGACGATGCTGACCCCGGGCGCGCCGGCCAGGGCCAGGGCGGCCGCGGCCCCCCGGGCCGCGCCGCCCGCGCCCAGGATCACCACCGGCGAGGCGGCCAGGTCGAAACCCGGCGCCTGGGCGGCGATGGCCCCGATCAGGCCGGGGCCATCGGTGTTGTCGGCGACGACCGTCCCGTCGGGCTCGAACACCAGCAGGTTGGCCGCGCCGGCCAGCCTGGCCAGGTCGCTGCGGCGGTCGGCGCAGGCCAGGGCCTGTTCCTTGAACGGGATGGTGACGTTGAGCCCTCGGATCGCGCCGCCGCGCAGGCCTTCGACGAAGGTCTCGAAGCCATTCTCGGCCGGGGCGAAGGGGACGTACGCGGCGTCCAGGCCGGCGGCGGCGATCCAGGCGTTGTGGATCACCGGGCTCATCGAATGGCGGATCGGGCGCCCGCAGACCCCGGCGATGACGGCCGCGCCCGTAATCTTGCCAGAAGCCGCGCTCATGCCTCGAGGGCTCCATGCAGGCGAAGGAAATCGAACAGGCCCACGACCGGCAGGCCCAGGATGGCGAAATAGTCGCCGTCGATGCGGTCGAACATCTGCACCCCCTCGCCCTCGAGGAAGTAGCAGCCGACCGAGGACAGGATGTCGGGGGCGTTGCGTTGCAGATAGCCGTCCAGCCAGGCGTCGCTGAAGTTGCGGACCGAGAGCTTGGTGGTCTCCACGACCCGCCAGATCGGCCGGCCGTCGCGGGCCACGACCACGGCCGAGTGCAGCTTGTGGACCTTGCCGCGCAGCGCGACGAGCCGTTCGCGGGCCGCCTCGACGGTGTCGACCTTGTCGAACAGGGCGCCGTCCAGTTCGAGCGTCTGGTCAGAGCCGATCACCAGGCCGGGGCGCTTGGTCGAGACCTTGAACGCCTTCAGCTCGGCCAGGGCGTCGGCCACTTCCCGCGGCGAGGCGCCCTCGGCCAGCAGGCCCGCCTTGGCGGCGTCCTCGTCGACGCTCGAACTCACCGCCTCGAAGGCGACGCCGGCGTTGCGCAGGATCGCCTGGCGGGCGGCGCTCCTGGACGCCAGGGTGACGGGGGTGCGCGGTGAGCCGGTCATCCCAGCACCTCGACCTGGCCGCGGCCGCCCGACAGCAGGTTGATGATCGCCGCCGCGGTCTCCTCGACCGACCGCCGGGTGACGTCGATGATCGGCCAGCCCTGGCGCTCGAACAGCCGGCGGGCGGCGATGATCTCCTGCCGGACGGCGTCGGTGTCGATGTAGTCGCTCTCGCGGTTCTCCTTCAGCGACAACAGGCGGTTGCGGCGGATCTGGATCAGCCGCTCGGGCGAGGTCATCAGGCCGACGATCAGGGTGCTCTTCAGGGTGAACAGCTCGTCGGGCGGCGGGCGGCCCGGCACCAGCGGCACATTGGCGGCCCGCACGCCGCGGTGGGCCAGGTAGATGCAGGTCGGGGTCTTGGACGTGCGCGACACTCCCACCAGGATCACGTCGGCCTGGGTCAGGTCCTGGCCGCCCTGGCCGTCGTCGTGGGCGATGGCGTAGTCCAGGGCCTCGATCCGGTCGAAATAGTCGTTGTTCAGCGCGTGCTGGGCGCCGACCCGGGTGGAGATCCGCGCGCCCAGATAGCGCGACATGGCGCTGACCACCGGGTCGAGAGCGGCGATGCACGGCATCTCCAGCCGCCGGCAGCCTTCCTCCAGCGCCGCGCGCAGGTTGGCGTCGATGATCGTGTGCATGACCACGCCGGGCGCCCCGGCGATCTCCTCCAGGGCCCGGTCGAGCTGGCGGGTGGAGCGCACCAGGGCGTAGATGTGCTCGATCGGCAGGATGTCGGTGAACCGGGCGCAGACGGCCCGGGCCATGGCGTTCAGGGTCTCGCCCGTCGAGTCCGACACCAGGTGGATATGGAAATAGGTCGCGAACCGCGGCGCGGTCCTTTCGCTCTCGGGAGCCCCAGCTTCCTGTGGATCATCCGTTAACGGTTGCTTAACCACTGGCCTGGCCCCTGGGGATGAGCGGGGGTGAATCCCGGCTCGTTACGGTGCGTCGAACTGACCCTGTGTTAAACGGTCGCGTTGATCGCGGACAATCCCCAGTCTCGGTTCGTCTTCACAGCCCGTGCGAATCCGATTCCCCCAAAGCGGGGATGAGCGGACGCTCATGGTTACAGCGCTGTTCACCATATTAACGTTTCATTAGTAATTTCGAAGCACTAGCGGACTGTCCCCAAAGTTCACAGCCCCGCGCCCACATGTGGGCCGAGCCTGGATGGTTTTGTGACGGGCGGGTGACAGGCAGCGTCGCGAACGGGTTTTCCCCGTTAGGCACTTGCTCACCATCTCCTACAATCTTCCTTAAAATCTTCTTAAAGAATGAAGGAAGAAGGGAAGAAGGCCTCCGGGGAGATACGGGCTTGAGCCCAAGGGCCTGACGGGATTTAAGCCTGACATGACCTCGCCCTCGAAGCCCTCCGTCCAGCCCAAGCTCCTTTCCGTCCTGGACGGCGCAAGGACCGAACGCCCGCCCGTCTGGTTCATGCGTCAGGCCGGGCGGTACCTGCCGGAGTACCGGGCCGTTCGGGCCACCGAACCGACCTTCATCGATTTCTGCCTGAACCCGGAGAAGGCCGCCGAGGTGACCCTGCAGCCGATGCGGCGGTTTCCCTACGACGCCGCCATCGTCTTCGCCGACATCCTGCTGATCCCCCAGGCCCTGGGTCAGAAGGTGTGGTTCGAGGCGGGCGAGGGGCCGAAGCTGGGGGAACTGCCGTCCATCGAGTCGATGCGCGCGCTGACGGGCCAGGCCGGCCAGGCGCTGGGCGCGGTGGGCGAGACCCTGAGCCGGGTGCGCTCGGCGCTGGAGCCCGAGCGGACCCTGATCGGTTTCGCCGGCGCCCCCTGGACCGTGGCGACCTACATGATCGAGGGCGGATCCAGCGATCGTTCCGGCGCGCGGACCTTCGCCTACCAGAACGCCGAGCAGCTCGACGCCCTGATCCAGGTGCTGGTCGACGCGACCATCGACTACCTGGCCATGCAGGCCGCCTCGGGCGCCCAGGTGCTGAAGCTGTTCGAGAGCTGGGCCGAGGGCCTGTCCGAACCGCTGTTCGACCGGCTGGTGACGAAGCCGCACACGGCCATTGTCGAGGGCCTGCGAGCCCGGGGCGTGACCACGCCGGTGATCGGCTTCCCGCGCGGGGCCGGAACCCTGGTCGAGGCCTATGCCAGGACCGCGCCGGTCCAGGGCGTGGCGCTGGACACCCAGGCCTCGGCGGCCCTGGGCCAGGCGATCCAGAAGACCAAGGCCATCCAGGGGGCTCTGGACCCGCTGCTGCTGCGGGCCGGCGGCGACGCCCTGCTGGCGCGGGTCGATCAGCTGCTGGAACAGTGGGGACAGGGTCCCTACATCTTCAACCTGGGTCACGGCATCCTACCCGACACGCCCATCGCCCATGTCGAGGCGGTGCTGGCCCGGGTCACCGGCAAGTGACCGCCAAGCGCGGGAATGGGCGCAAGATCGCCGTCGTCCTGTTCAATCTGGGCGGGCCCGACGGGCCGGACGCGGTGCGGCCGTTCCTGTTCAACCTGTTCCGCGACAAGGCGATCATCGGGCTGCCCGCCCCGCTGCGCTATCCGATCGCGGCCCTGATCGCCGGGACGCGCGCCAAGCTGGCCAGGCAGAACTACGCCCTGATGGGCGGCGGCTCGCCTCTGTTGCCGGAGACCGAGAAGCAGGCGAGGGCGCTGGAAGCGGATCTCGCCGCGCGGTTTCCCGACGCGGACGCGCGCTGCTTCATCGCCATGCGCTACTGGACGCCGCTGACCGACGACACCGCCAAGGCGGTGAAGGCCTTCGCACCGGACGAGGTGGTGCTGCTGCCGCTCTATCCGCAATATTCCTCGACCACGACGGGGTCATCGCTAAAGGCCTGGGCGCGGGCCTATCGCAAGGGCCCTGGCCGGGTCTCGACGGTCTGCTGCTATCCGGTGGACGAGGACCTGGTCCAGGCCCATGCCGAGCTGATCAAGGCCGCCTACGACAAGGCCGGACGCCCGGGTCCGGCGCGGCTGCTGTTCTCGGCCCATGGCCTGCCTGAGAAGGTGATCCTGACCGGCGATCCCTACCAACAGCAGGTCGAGGCCACGGCCGCGGCGGTGGCGGCCCGGCTGGGCGAGGGCTGGGATTGGCGGGTGACCTACCAGAGCCGGGTCGGGCCGATGAAGTGGATCGGCCCGTCGACCGAGGACGAGATTCGAACCGCCAGCCAGCAGGGCCTGGCGCTGGTGGTCACCCCGATCGCCTTCGTCTCCGAGCACATCGAGACCCTGGTCGAGCTGGACCACGAGTATCGCGAGGTGGCGATCAAGGCGGGGGGTCCGGCCTATGTCCGTGTCCCGGCCCTGGGCGTCGCCCCCGATTTCGTTCGTGGCCTGGGCCGCGCCGTCCAGGCGGTCCTCGGGGCGCCGGACCGGGTCATCACGACCTGCGCTTGGCGCTGTGGCGCTGATCGCACCCAATGTCCGAACCCGCGGGGAGCTTGCGCATGATGGACGTCCTGGCCGGTCACTTCGACCTGATCCGCGGCCTGCACATCATCTTCGTCATGGCCTGGATCGCCGGCATGCTGATCCTGCCGCGCCTGTTCGTCTATCACATGAAGACCGAGCCCGGTTCGGACATGGACGCGGTGTTCAAGCTGGCCGAGCTGCGGACCCTGCGGATCATCATCAACCCGGCGATGATCCTGGCCCTGCTGATGGGCCTGCTGCTGGCGATGATCGACACCCAGCGCCTGGGTCCCGACTTCTACCTGAAGCCCTGGGCCCTGACCAAGATCGCGGCCCTGGTCTTCCTGTTCGCCTGGCACGGGTTCGTCTCCAAGGCCCGTCGCCAGTTCGCCGCCGGGACCAACACCCGGTCGGAGAAGTTCTGGCGGATGACCAACGAGCTGCCCTTCCTGGCGGCGATCGTCATCGTGCTGTCGGTGACGACCAAGTTCCTGGGTCACTGAGGCTGGCAGGCGATAAGGCGGGCTTCGCTTGACCGGCGAGGCCGCTTGTGGTTCCCATCCGGGAGACAGGTCGCCTCGCGGCCTGTTCCCGCCTCTTACGGACTGGCGCTCGTCCTGACGCGCCCCCGGAGCTTTGGCTTCGAAGGTCTGTCCCCCGATCGATACGCGCCGTCGTCATGGCGCGACCCGCTCGCCGTCTCACCGCGACGAGTCCGTTCTAGAACCAAGGCCCGGCTCGCAGCTTCGCGGGCCGTGCGACGTTGAGTGTCATCATGACCGACCAAACCGAAAACCAACCGGGCCTCGAGCTGGAACCCGTCGTCGACACGACGGTCGAGCCGGCCGCCGAAGCCCCGTCCGCCAACGGCGACGACAACGACGACGACTCCGAGATCAGCGCCGCCGTGGCGGCCATGGGCCTGAAGACCATGTCCCTGCAGGAGCTGAAGGAGAAATCCCCGGCCGACCTGCTGGCCTTCGCCGAGACCTTCGAGGTCGAGAACGCCAACTCCATGCGCAAGCAGGACATGATGTTCGCGATCCTGAAGACCCTCGCCGAGGAAGGCGTGGAGATCTCGGGCTCGGGCACCATGGAAGTGGTGCAGGACGGCTTCGGCTTCCTGCGCTCGCCGGAAGCCAACTATCTTCCGGGTCCGGACGATATTTACGTGTCGCCCTCGCAGATCCGCAAGTTCGGCCTGCGCACCGGCGACACCATCGAGGGCGCCATCCGCTCGCCGCGCGAAGGCGAACGCTATTTCGCCCTGACCGGCGTCTCGAAGATCAATTTCGAGAGCCCGGACAACGTCAAGCACAAGGTCCACTTCGACAACCTGACGCCGCTCTATCCCGAAGAGCGCCTGCACATGGAACTGCCCGACCCGACCATCAAGGATCGTTCGGGCCGGGTCATCGACATCGTCGCCCCGCTGGGCAAGGGTCAGCGCTGCCTGATCGTCGCCCCGCCGCGCGTCGGCAAGACGGTGATGCTGCAGAACATCGCCAAGTCGATCGAGACCAACCACCCCGAGTGCTACCTGATCGTCCTGCTGATCGACGAGCGCCCGGAAGAAGTTACCGACATGCAGCGCACGGTGAAGGGCGAGGTCATCGCCTCGACCTTCGACGAGCCGGCGACCCGTCACGTGCAGGTGGCCGAGATGGTCATCGAGAAGGCCAAGCGCCTGGTCGAGCACAAGCGCGACGTCGTCATCCTGCTGGACTCGGTGACCCGCCTCGGCCGCGCCTACAACACCACGGTGCCGTCGTCGGGCAAGGTTCTGACCGGCGGCGTCGACGCCAACGCCCTGCAACGCCCCAAGCGCTTCTTCGGCGCGGCGCGCAATGTGGAGGAGGGCGGCTCGCTGTCGATTATCGCCACCGCCCTGATCGACACCGGCAGCCGCATGGACGAAGTGATCTTCGAAGAGTTCAAGGGCACCGGTAACTCGGAAATCGTCCTGGACCGCAAGGTCGCCGACAAGCGCATCTTCCCGGCCATCGACGTGCTGAAGTCCGGCACCCGCAAGGAAGAGTTGATCACCCCGCGCGACCAGCTGCAGAAGACCTACGTCCTGCGCCGCATTCTCAACCCGATGGGCGCTTCGGACGCCATCGAGTTCCTGCTCGAGAAGATGCGCCAGTCGAAGACCAACGGCGATTTCTTCCAGTCGATGAACACTTAAGCTTGGTGTTTCACGTGAAACACGAAGGGCGGCCGGTGCGAACCGGCCGCCCTTTTTGCGATCCTCTCCCGAGAAGTGTTGGCAAGGCGGACGGGGGCTCGAGGACTCATACCGGCGGCCTGGTCCCGACCAGGGGGAAGACCCCCTCAGTCGCTCCGCGACAGCTCCCCCAGAGGGGGAGCATCTATCACGGCGATCCTCCCTCTCCGGGGGAGGTGGCCCAGAGGGCCGGAGGGGGCCTCGCGGCGTGTCGATCTTAAAGGCCGGGTATCAGCTCTACGGGATCAACAGGGTCGCCCCCGTCGTCCGTCGACCCTCCAGCGCTTCGTGGGCCGCCCGGGCCTCGGACAGCGGGAAGGTCTGTCCCACCTCGATCTTCACCGCTCCGGACTCCAGCACAGCGAACAGCGCCGCCGCGCTCTCGTCCAGCTCGGCGGTGGTGGCGATGTAGTCGAACAATCGCGGCCGGGTCAGGAACAGCGACTTGGTCCCCAGCTCCAGCGGGGCGATCGCCGGGGCCGGGCCCGAGGCGTTGCCGAACGTCACCAGCGTGCCGCGCCGGCCCAGGCTCTTGAAGCTGGCCTCGAAGGTGTCCTTGCCGACGCCATCATAGACCACGGCCACGCCTTGGCCGTCGGTGATCTCCGACACCCGCGCGGCGACGTCCGCCTCGCCATAGAGGACGACATGGTCGGCGCCGTGATCGCGGGCGAGGGCGGCCTTGGCCTCCGAACCGACGGTGGCGATCACGGTCGCGCCCAACGCCTTGACCCACTGCACCAGGATCGAGCCGACGCCGCCGGCGGCTGCGTGGATCAGCACGGTCTGACCGGGCTGGACCTCGTGACAGCGACGGACCAGGAATTCGGCGGTCATGCCCTTGAGCAGCACCGCCGCGGCGGTCTCGAGGCTGACCGCGTCAGGAACTTTCACGGCGCGGTCGGCCGGGACGACGGCCGCCTGGGCGTAGGCCCCGAGCGTGCCGTTATAGGCGACGCGGTCCCCGGCCTTGAACCGGGTGACGCCTTCGCCCAGCGCCTCGACGACGCCCGCGGCCTCCAGCCCCAGGACGGCCGGCATTTTCAGCGGATAGAGGCCGCTGCGGTGATAGGTGTCGATGAAGTTCAGGCCCACGGCCTGGTGACGGACCAGGATCTGCCCGGGACCCGGCGCGGGGACGGGCAGGTCGACGGCCTCGAGGACCTCGGGGCCGCCGGCGCGGACGGCTTGTATGGCCAGCATGACGGTCAGCCCAGGTTGGACTTGAAGAAGGCCAGGCTGCGGGCGTTGGCCTTACCGGCGTCCGCCGCGTCATAGTGCGCGCCGCCCACCCGGGCGAAGGCATGGTCGCGTCCCGGATAGGTATGGATCTCGATCTGCGGGTGATCCTTCAAGGCGTCGAGGATCACCTTCTGGGCTTCCTTCGGGACGAACTGGTCCTCCTCGGCGATGTGCATCAGCAGGGGCCGGGCCAGCTTCTCGGCCTCGGCGACGTGCTTTTCGGTTCCAACGCCGTAATAGGAGACGCTGGCGTCGGCGTCGGTGCGGGTCGCCGTCAGGAAGGCCAGCAGGCCGCCCAGGCAATAGCCGACCGCCCCGACCTTGCCGTTGACACCGGGGAGGGCGCGGACAGTCGTGATGGTCGCGGCGATGTCCGAAACCCCCGCGTCGACGTCGAAGGCGTTGTAGAGTTCGAAGGCCTTCTTCCACTCGGCCTCGCTCTGGTCGGTGATGTCGATCCCCGGCTCGATACGCCAGAACAGGTCGGGACAGACGGCGACGAAACCCTGGGCGGCCAGGTCGTCGCAGATGTCGCGCATCACCTTGTTGACGCCGAAGATCTCCTGGATGACGACGACGGCGGGCGCGGGGGTCGAGGCGGGACGGGCTACATAGGCGGAGAAGGCGCCGTTGGCGGTGGTGATCGAGAGGGTCTCGGACATGGGGCTCTCCGTATCGCTGCAGGGATCGTTCGGTGTCGATGGGACTTTCGACCGAAGCGCTCTAACGTGCGCCGACGCGGTCAGGGCATAACAATATCGTGCCCCCGTGGCAGGGAACCCCAGATCATGAAGATGACCATTGAGATTGACTGCACGCCGGTGGAAGCCCGGGCCTTCCTGGGCCTGCCGGATGTGAGCGCCCTGAACGACCATCTGGTCAAGGAGATGCAGGAGCGCATGACCTCCAACATGGCCATGCTCGCGCCCGAGGAGCTGATGAAGAACTGGATGGCGTTCGGAGCTGGAGCTCAGGACCAGTTCCGCAAGCTGATGACGGCGGCGGCCGGGGCCGCGGTCGGGGGCATGGGCGGCAAGGCCGAATGAACGACACGATCTACGCCCCGGCCACGGGGGCGGGCACGGCGGCGGTCGCGGTGGTGCGGGTCTCGGGACCCCGCGCGGCCGACGCTGTGCGGGCCCTGGCCGGCGATCTGCCCAAGCCGCGACGCGCGGCGCTGCGTCGCCTGGCCCACGCGGGGGTGGCCCTCGACGACGCTCTGGTGCTCTGGTTCCCGGGTCCGGCCAGCTATACCGGGGAGAACGCGGCGGAGTTTCACGTGCATGGCGGTAGGGCCGTGGTCGGGGCGGTTCTGGACGCCCTGGCGTTAGAAGGCCTGCGCCTGGCCGAACCCGGTGAGTTCACGCGACGCGCCTTCGAGAACGGCAAGTTGGACCTGACCCAGGCCGAAGGCGTGGCCGACCTGATCGACGCCGAGACCGAGGCCCAGCGCCGCCAGGCGCTCGGCCAGCTGGGCGGGGCGCTGAGCCGGCGCTACGACGCCTGGCGCGAATGGCTGGTCCAGGCCCTGGCCATGCTGGAGGCGGCGGTCGATTTCCCGGACGAGGAACTCCCGGAGGATGTGGCGGCCCGCGCCCGGCCGGGGCTACAGGCCCTGGAAGCCGAGATCGCCGCGGCGCTGGTCGATTCCTCCCGGGGACGTCGGGTGCGGGACGGTTTCCGGATCGCCCTGGTGGGGGCGCCGAACGCCGGCAAGAGCACGCTTCTGAACGCCCTGGTCGAGCGCGACGCGGCGATCGTCACCTCCACGCCGGGCACCACGCGCGACATCATCGAGGTTCCCCTGACCCTCGGCGGCTACAAGGTCCTGCTCGCCGACACCGCCGGACTGCGGGACACCGAGGACGCCATCGAGGCCGAAGGAGTGCGCCGGGCCCGGGCCTGGGCGCGTGAAGCGGACCTGCGGCTCTGGGTGATCGACGCGGCGATGTTCCACGTGAAACAGGCCGAGGAAGACGCCATCCAGCCTGGCGACTGGGCGGTGATCAACAAGATCGACCTGGTGAACGCCGTTCGGCTGGAAGACCTGCGGACGGCTTTCGCGCCGCAAGGCCTGAAGACGATCGAACTGGCGGCTCGCAAACCGGCGGGCGCTGAGCGGGCGAGGGCGGCCTTGACGTCCCACGTGGTGGACGCCTTGTCCGGCGCGGAGTTTCCGGCCGCGACCCGCATTCGACACGCCGAGAGTCTGACGGAAGCGCAAGCCTATCTGCGGCGCGCGCTGTCCGACGTCGGCCTGGAGGTCGAGTTGGCGGCGGAGGATGTCCGGTTGGCGGCGCGCGCCTTGTCGAGGATCACCGGGCGGATCGATCCCGAAGATGTGCTGGATCGCGTGTTTTCAAGCTTCTGCATCGGCAAATGATGTTCCACGTGAAACATCGGCTTGAATCGTCCACAGGCTGATCACAGATGTCTCGGGGCTGTTTCACGTGAAACACCCGCGAGTGACTCGCCGATCCGGGGAGTTCCACGTATAAGGCTGAATACGCCCCCGCCGCGACGGGGGCGTTCGCATTGAGGCGCGTCTTGTCCAACACCTGGGATGTCATTGTCATCGGCGGCGGTCACGCCGGCTGCGAGGCCGCCGCCGCGTCGGCCCGTACGGGCGCGCGCACCCTGTTGCTGACCCACAAGCGCGAAACGGTCGGCGAGATGTCGTGCAATCCTGCCATCGGCGGCCTGGGCAAGGGCCATCTGGTCCGTGAGATCGACGCCCTGGACGGCCTGATGGGCCGGATTGGCGACAAGGCCGGCATCCAGTATCGCCTGCTGAACCGCTCCAAGGGCCCCGCCGTGCGCGGCCCACGCTCGCAGATCGACCGCAAACTCTATCGCCAAGCCATGCAGGCCGAGCTGTTCGCCTATCCGAACCTCGATGTGGTCGCCGCCGCGGCGGAAGACCTGATCGTCGAGGACGGCGTCGTGGCGGGTGTGCTCGACGGGGAGGGCGCCGTCTATCGGGCCGCACGTGTGGTCTTGACCACCGGCACCTTCCTGAAGGGCGTGATCCACCAGGGCGAGACCCGCATTCCGGCCGGCCGGGTCGGCGACGCGCCGTCGATCGGCCTGTCGGACCGGCTGTACGCCCTGGGCTTCGACATGGGGCGCCTGAAGACCGGCACCCCGGCGCGCCTGGACGGCAGGACCATCGCCTGGGATCGCCTGGAGATGCAGGCCGCCGACGCGCAACCCGAGCCCTTTTCGTTCCTGACGTCGCACGTGGAGGTGCCGCAGATCCAGTGCGGCATCACCTACACCACGGCCGAGACCCACCGGATCATCGCCGAACGCCTGGGCGAGTCGGCGGTCTATGGTGGCCGCGCCACGGGGATCGGCCCGCGCTACTGCCCGTCGATCGAGGACAAGGTCGTCCGCTTCGCCGACAAGACCAGCCACCAGGTGTTCCTGGAGCCGGAAGGGCTGGACGATCACACGGTCTATCCGAATGGCGTCTCGACCTCGGTCTCGGCCGAGACCCAGCTGCTGTTCCTGCGCACCATGCCGGGCCTGGAGGCTGTCGAGGTCATCCGGTACGGCTATGCGATCGAGTATGACTATGTCGACCCGCGCGAGCTCTACCCGACGCTGGAGACCAAGCGTCTGCCCGGGCTCTACCTGGCCGGCCAGATCAACGGCACGACGGGCTATGAGGAGGCCGGCGCCCAAGGCCTGATGGCCGGGCTCAACGCGGCCCTGGCCGTGCAGGGTAGGGACCCCGCCGTATTCGCCCGCGACGAGGCCTATATCGGGGTGATGATCGACGACCTGGTCACCCGGGGCGTCACCGAGCCCTATCGGATGTTCACCAGCCGAGCCGAGTTCCGCCTGATCCTGCGGGCCGACAACGCCGACCAGCGCCTGACCGATAAGGGCCTGGCCCTGGGCGTGGTGGGTCCGGTTCGGGCCAAGGCCTGGGCCGGCAAGAAGGCCGAGCTGGAGACCGTTCGCGCCTTCGCCCGCTCGGTGACCCTGACGCCGGCCGAGGCCAATCGCGCCGGCTTCAAGGTCAATCATGACGGCCAGCGCCGCGACGTCCTGGCCATGCTGGCCCTGCCGGACGTCACCCTGGACGGCCTGACTTCGGTATGGCCGGAGATTTCCACGTGGAGCCCCATGGCCCGGGAGCAGATCGAGATCGAGGCCGCCTATGCCGGCTATCTCGATCGTCAGCGCAATGACGCCGAAGCCTTCCGCAAGGAAGAGGACCTGCGACTGCCGGCCGACCTGGACTACGGCCTGGTCGGCAGCCTGTCGAACGAGGTGCGCGAGAAGCTGGCGCGGGTGAAGCCGCTGACCCTGGGCCAGGCGGCCCGGATCGAGGGCGTGACGCCCGGCGCCCTGACGGCGCTGCTGGCCCACGTTCGTCGCTCGAAGGCGGCCTGATGTCCGCGAGCGCCGCGCCCTTGGTCGTCGAGGAACTCGACCCGGTCGACGCCGCCGCCTTCCAGCGGCTGACGGGCTGTTCGGACGCGCAGCTGGCCGACCTGGCGCGGTTTCAGGTCTTGCTGGCCGAATGGAACGCGGTGATGAACCTGGTGGGCCCGGCGACGATCGCCACCTATTGGAACCGCCACGCCTGGGACAGCGCCCAATTGCTGCAACTCGCGCCCGAAGCCAGGACCTGGGCCGACCTTGGGGCCGGGGCCGGCCTGCCGGGCGTGGTGCTGGCGATCCTGCTGAAGGACACGCCAGGGGCCAAGGTCCACCTGGTCGAAAGCATGGCCAAACGCTGCCGCTTCCTTCGGGTCGTGGCCGATGAGCTGGCCCTTCCCGTCGAGATCCACAACGCCCGCGCCGAGGACCTGGACCTGAAGGTCGACGTCGTGACGGCACGGGCCTGCGCGCCGATGGTCAGACTGCTGGGCTATGCCCAGCCCTACCTGAAGCGCGGCGCGACCGCCTGGTTCCTGAAGGGACAAGATGTCGCGTCCGAGTTGGCGGAAGCCGCCACATATTGGAAATTCGAGTCCGACCAGCGGCCATCCCGGAGCGACCCGCGAGGCCAGATCGTGCAAGTGAAGGGGCTTAAGAGTGTCCGCAAAGTCTGACCAACCGCTGCGCGTTCTCGCCATCGCCAACCAGAAGGGCGGGGTCGGTAAGACCACGACGGCGATCAATCTGGGCACGGCCCTGGCGGCCTGCGGCGAGCGCGTGCTGCTGATCGACGCCGATCCGCAGGGCAACTGCTCGACGGGCCTGGGCATCACCCGCCTGCAGCGGCGGACCACGCTCTACGACGTCCTGATGGGCGAGGCCCCGGTGGTCGACGCTGCGGTCAGGACCGAGCTGCCGGGCCTGGATGTGATCCCGGCCGACGCCGACCTGTCGGGCGTGGAGATCGAGCTGGGGCAGCAGGCGCGGCGTTCCTATCGCCTGCGCGACGCCCTGGAGCCGCTGCGCGCCAACGGCCCCTACACCTATGTCCTGATCGACTGCCCGCCGTCGCTAAACGTGCTGACCGTCAACGCCATGACCGCCGCCGATGCGGTGTTCGTGCCGCTGCAGTGCGAGTTCTTCGCCCTGGAGGGCCTGACCCAGCTAATGCGGACCATCGAGCGGGTGCGCGGCAGCCTCAATCCCAAGCTGGAGATCCAGGGCGTGGTTCTGACCATGTACGATCGCCGCAACAGCCTGTCGGACCAGGTGGCGCGGGATGTCCGGGAGCACTTCGGCGACAAGGTGTATGACGCGGTCATACCCCGCAACGTCCGGGTCTCGGAGGCGCCGTCCTTCGGTAAGCCCGTGCTGCTCTATGATCTCAAATGCGCCGGCAGCCAGGCCTATCTGCGGCTGGCGCGCGAAGTGATCAGCCGCGAGCGCAGCCGCCAGGCCCAGGCGGCGTGAAGCCCACCTGAGGATAACCATCCAAGTCTTTGTCGAAATTGAGTATCGAGCGCGTGAAGGAGTCGGTCGTGGTGGGAGAGCCGGGGATGTCTGAAGGTCGTCGTGGGTTGGGTCGCGGCCTTTCCGCCCTGCTAGGCGAGGTCGAGTCCGCCCCCGCCCAGGCGCCGGGCGACCCCAGCGGCGGCTCGCGCGAAGCCCCGATCGAGCTGATCCGCCGTAATCCCGACCAGCCCCGCCGGACCTTCCGGGAGGAAGACCTGGTAGAACTTTCGGACTCGATCCGCCAGAAGGGCGTCCTGCAGCCGATCCTGGTGCGACCGGCGCCGGGTGCCTCGGGCGAGTACCAGATCGTCGCCGGTGAGCGTCGCTGGCGGGCGGCCCAGCGCGCCGGCCTGAAGACCCTGCCGATCATGGTCCGCGAGCTGGACGATCTGGCCGTCCTAGAAATCGGCATCATCGAGAACGTCCAGCGCGCCGACCTGAACGCGATCGAGGAAGCGCTGAGCTACAAGGTGCTGATCGAGAAGTTCGGCCAGACCCAGGAACTGATCGCCCAGACCGTGGGCAAGAGCCGCAGCCACGTGGCCAATACTCTGCGCCTGCTGTCGCTGCCGGACTCGGTGCAGGGCTATGTGACCTCGGGCGAGATGACGGCCGGCCATGCCCGGGCGATCGCCACGGCGGCCGATCCCGCGATCCTGGCGCGGGAGGTCATCGCCAAGGGCCTGTCGGTCCGCGACACGGAGGCCCTGGCCCGCCGTACCCCGAACGCCGCGGGCGAGGTGCGGACCAAGTCGAGCGGCGGCCGCCCGCCGAAGTCGAAGGATACCGACACCCAGTCGCTGGAAGCCGATCTGTCGTCCTTGCTCGGCCTGGATGTCGAGATCGACGACCGCGGCGGCGCCGGCGCCCTGACCATCCGCTACGCCACGCTCGAGCAGCTGGACGACCTCTGCAACCGCCTGACCCGAGGGGCGTGAGGCTTCGGACAGGGTCGTCTGTGACGCACGGAAGACGGCTTGGCCGTGGTCCTGTCCGCCGAATTCTCGACAGGGCGCGGCCGGCAGTGGGCAATTTTGGATCAAGATATTGATATTTATCCGAAAATACCGCTTTTCAGTTCGAATTCCAACGGCCCTGGCGAACCGGGCTTCCACAGGAAATTTCCGAACTGAAGCCTAACGGCTTTGACAGAATGCCCGACTCGCGGGTGACGGCCGCGTCGGCTAGTGGCTCAAGGCCTTGCCCAGCCATTGTCGGACCCTGCCCAGGATCGACCGGCCGATTGTCCCGGACATCGGCGGCCGGGCTTCCGCCGTCGGCGGGTTGGCGGTCGATCCGGCCCTGACGCCCGGGATCGCGGTGGCGGCCTCGATGGCGTGGCCGAACGATCCGGCGGCCTCGAAGACGCCCTTCACCCGAAACGCCCGTTTACCGGCGAGGTCGTGCTCCCCGCGCGGGAAGAAGGGTCCGCCCAACGCCTCGAAGAGATGAAAGTCGCCCTGCAGCGCGCTGCATTCCGAGCAATGGTTCGCCCAGTAGGCGCTCCGGGTCGTCTGGCTGAAGGCGCGCCGATAGCGCGGGGCCCGCATGATCGCCTGGGCCGCGATCGGCGAGGGCAGGGCGTCGATGTGGAAGGCGAAGCACCAGCCTTCGCCGCCGCCCCACCGGCCTTCGCCGTCGAGGTCATCCTCCCAGACGCTGAAATCCTCGAAGCCCGGCGCCATCAGGAAGCCGGCGACGATGGTGGTCTGGTCGCAACGCCAGCACCGCCGAGGCGCGGTGACCACGTAGGTTTCCAGGGACCGGAGGTTCAGTCCGGGAACGCCCGGGTCTTGCTTGGGAAACCAGCGCCGGAAGGGAAGAAGATCCACGCCGTCCGGCACATACCAGCAGCGACGCGAAGGCTCCCAGCGCGCGCCGAGGGCCTCGGCCTGCTCCTTCTCCGCATAGGGCACATCGAGGTCCATGACGGCTCGCCTTGGGTCACCAACGCTCAAGATAGACGACGGCCAGGGATTCCAAAGCTTGGCCGGCGCTACAGTCCCAGCCGCCGCGCCTTGCCGGCGATCTGCAGGGCTAGGCGTTCGGAGATCAGCTGGTCGGGCGAGCCCGAGGTCTTGCACGCCTTGTCGGCCGCCAGCACCTCGGCCTGGACCAGTAGCAACTGGTCCAGGGTCCAGGCCCGGGCCTGGCGCAGGAATTCGCGCTCGCTCTTCCAGAACACGCCGGAGGCCTTGGCCGCCGCCGCCAGGTCGACGCCGTTCTTGTGCAGCGTCAGGGTGCGGCGCAGGCGGCCCAGATGGTAGCCCATGGCCCGCACGGCGGCGGGTCCGCCTTCGCCCTCGGCGGCGGCGCGCCGCAACCCCGCCTGGGCGGGGCCGACACGGCCGCCGAAGGCGTCGATGGCGGCATCGCCCAGAGACGCCTCGGGCTCGACCCCCAGGAAGTCCGTCAGGTCGGCCGGTGTGGCCACGACGCCGCTGCCGGGACCGAGATAGAGGGCCAAGCGCTCGATCTCGGCGCGGGCCACGCCGCGCTCCTTGGGCAGGCGCGAAACGAACAGGTCCAGCGCTTCGCCGTTCAGGCTGACCTTGTCCTTGGCCAGGGTTTCCCGCGCCAGGCGCGCCAGGTCGCCGGCCTCGTCCTCGTAGCAGGGGATCACCGCCGCGCCGCTGACCTTCTCGGCCGCCTTGCGCAGGGCGGAGTCCCGACCCAGGGCGCCGGCCTCGACCAGGAAGAAGGCGTCCGGGTTCAGCTGGCCCTCGACGTGACGAACCAAGGCCTCGGCGGCCTGCTTGTCGGGGCCGCCCTTCTCGCCGGTCAGGCGCAGGCGCACCAGGCGCCGGCCGCCCATCATCGACAGGGCCGACAGTTCGTCCTCGAGCTTGCCGGCCTGGCTGTCCAGGTCGCTTTCGGTCAGCTGGGCGGTGTCGAACGGATCGTCCGGGCGCTCGAACAACCGCTTGGCCAGCTGGTCGGCGCGGTCGCGCACCACGCCGCGGTCGCGGCCATAGATCACCACGGCGCGAACGTCGGCGGCCGGATCCCGCAGGAAGCGTTCGACGTCCGGCCGTTTCGACAGGATCATGTCGGGACCTTAAGCCTTGGCCTTGCCCGCCAGCCAGGTGGCCAGGTCCATCTGGATCCGGCGGGCCAGTTCGGTGGCGGCGCGTTCCTGGCTGTCCTGCTGGGCGGCGATCGAGGCGTAGGGCTGGTCGGCCGAATCGTAGGTCACCGCCGCGCTCGTCGTGCCCGACCGAACCTGCTGCCCGGTCTTGACGTCCAGAAGCCGCCACTTGGCCGTCAGGTTCAGTTCGTAGCGGTTGGCGACGTTGTCGACGCGGACGCCGCGCGCATAGCGTCTTTCCTCGATCGTGTAGACCAGGCGATGCGACGGCAGCAGGTTGACGTTGCGCGCGAAGGCGTCGTCGAGCTTCTCGCGCAGCAGGTAGCCGGCGCGCCCGTCGGCCGCGATCACCTCGATGGTGCTGAGCCCCTTGGTGACCGATTGGGGGCCGTAGAGGGGCGTGAAGCCGCAGGACGACAGGGCGAGGGCCGTCACGGCCAGGAGGGCGGCGGGAAGGGTCTTGGAGAGCGGAAAGCGCTTCATGGATCAGCCGGCCACGATGTTGACGATACGGTCTTTCACCACGATCACCTTGCGAACGGTCAGGCCCTCAAGGTGGGCCATGACGGCGGCGTCCGCCAGAGCGATTTTCTCGACCTCGGCCTCGGCCGTGCCGGCCTTGACCTTGATCTCGCCCCGGCGCTTGCCGTTGATCTGGATCGGCAGCACGCGCTCGTCGTCGGCCGCCAGCGCTGGGTCGGCCTTGGGCCAGGGCGCGTCGACCACCATGCCGCCCTTGCCCAGCTGCGCCCAGGCCTCCTCGGCCAGGTGGGGGGTGAAGGGGGAGATCAGTCGGGCCAGGATCTCCAGCGCCTCGGCGCGGGCCGCCAGGACGCCCTGGGACGCGCCCTCGGCCGGCGCGGCCTTCAGCATGTTCAGGAACTCGTACAGGCGCGCCACGCCGCTGTTGAAGCGGAAACCCTCGATCGAGTCGGTGACGAAGCCGATCAGGCGGTGGGCCCCCTTGCGCAGGGCCACGGCCGCCGCGTCGGCCTCGTCGTGGGCGAAGTCGCCGGCCGGCTGGCTCTCGAACTCGTTCCAGACGCGGTGGGTGAAGCGCCAGGAGCCCTCCACGCCGCTGTTGGTCCACTGCACGTCGCGCTCGGGCGGGCTGTCGCTCATCACGAACAGGCGCGCGGCGTCGACGCCATAGGCCTCGAAGATATCCTCGGGGGCGACGACGTTCTTCTTGGACTTCGACATCTTCTCGATGTCGCCGATGGTGATCGGCTCGCCGGTCGTGGCGTGGGCGGCGGTGCGGGTATTGCCCTCGACCGTGATGCGGACGTCGGAAGGCTCGACCCATTCGCCGGCCGCGTTCTTGTAGGCCTCGTGGGTGACCATGCCCTGGGTGAACAGGCCGGCGAACGGCTCTTCCACCGAGACCAGGCCCTCGTCCTTCAGGGCGCGAGTGATGAAGCGGGCGTACAGCAGGTGCAGCACCGCGTGCTCGACGCCGCCGATATACTGGTCGACCGGCATCCAGTGATCGGCCGCGACCTTGCTGATCGGCTCGGCGGCGGTCGGATCGGTGAAGCGGGCGAAGTACCAGCTGCTGTCGACGAAGGTGTCCAGCGTGTCGGTCTCGCGTTCCGCCTTGCCGCCGCAGCTGGGGCAGGTGGTGTGACGCCAGGTCGGGTGGCGCAGCAGCGGGTTGCCTGGCTTGTCGAAGGCGACGTCGTCGGGCAGCACCACGGGCAGCTGGTCTTCCGGCACCCCGACCGGGCCGCAGGCCGGGCAGTGGATGACCGGGATCGGACAGCCCCAATAGCGCTGGCGCGAGACGCCCCAGTCGCGCAGGCGATAGACGGTCGCGCCCTGGCCCTGGTCCATGGCCTCGATGCGGTTCACCGCCTCGGTCTTGGCCGCCTCGATGTCCAGGCCGTTCAGGAATTGAGAATTGAAGATCGCCCCGGGGCTGACATAGGCCTCCTTGCCGATCTGGAAGGTCGCGGCGTCTTCGCCCGGCGGCAGGACCACCGGCTTGACCGGCAGGTCGTACTTGCGGGCGAAGTCCAGGTCGCGCTGGTCGTGGGCCGGGCAGGCGAAGATCGCGCCCGTGCCGTAGTCCATCAGGATGAAGTTGGCGATCCACACCGGCAGGGTCTGGGTTGGGTCCAGCGGGTGGACGACGCGCAGGCCGGTGTCGCGGCCCAGCTTCTCGGCGCCCTCGATGTCGGCCTCCGAGGTGCCGCCCTTGCGGCATTCGGCAACGAAGGCGGCCACGGCCGGATCGGCCGCCGCCAGTTGCTCGGCCAGCGGATGCTCGGGGGCGATCCCGACGAAGCTGGCGCCGAACAGGGTGTCGGGGCGGGTGGTGTAGACCTCCAGGCCGTTCTCATGACCCGTCGGGGCCGAACCCCCAAAAGTGTCTTTGGCGAACTTGAACGTGAACCGCAGGCCCTTGGACCGGCCGATCCAGTTCTCCTGCATGATGCGGACCTTCTCGGGCCAGCGATCCAGCGTCTTCAGCCCGTCGATCAGGGCGTCGGCGTAGTCGGTGATGCGCAGGAACCACTGGGTCAGCTTGCGCTTCTCCACGGTCGCGCCCGAGCGCCAGCCCTTGCCGTCGATCACCTGCTCGTTGGCCAGGACGGTCATGTCGACCGGATCCCAGTTGACCGAGGCTTCCTTGCGATAGACCAGGCCGCGCTTCAGCAGGCGCAGGAACCAGGCCTGCTGCTTGCCATAGTATTCCGGGTCGCAGGTGGCGAACTCGCGCGACCAGTCGACCGACAGGCCCAGGGCCTTCAGCTGCTCGCGCATGGCGGCGATGTTGTCGTAGGTCCAGCCCTTGGGGTGGACGCCGCGCTCCATGGCGGCGTTCTCGGCCGGCATGCCGAAGGCGTCCCAGCCCATCGGGTGCAGGACGTTGAAGCCCCGGGCGCGCTTGTACCGGGCCACCACGTCGCCCATGGCGTAGTTGCGCACATGGCCCATGTGGATGCGCCCCGACGGATAGGGGAACATCTCGAGCACATAGTACTTCGGACGCGCGTCGGGAGCGACCGGTGTCAGGAAGGTGTTGGCGTTCGCCCAGGCGGCGCGCCACTTCGGCTCGATGTCTTTGGGATTGTAGCGGGCCATGAAACCAGACTTTGGGGGCAGGAACACGCGCCTGGGGCGCGGTCCGCGGAAGTCTTAAGCGGTTTCGGCCAGGGCGCGCTTCTATAAAGTGCGAACGGGAGCCTTTTGTCGCCAGGACGAAAGGCTCCCGCGAAGAACCAGGGGAACCCTAGTTCTTGATGTTGGAAAGTCGAAGCTGACGGGCGCGGGTCAGGATGGCGTTCTCGATGTCGGTCGCCGTCTGATCCGTGGCCGCCGTGTCCGTCCAGCCGCCGGCGGCGTCCTTGATCTGCTTGAAGATCGTGACGTTCAGGCCGTCGGCGCGCAGGCGGGTGTCCAGGATGTAGACGGTCGCCTTGAAGCGCTCGTCCGGCTTTTCCGGATTGGTGTACCAGTCGGTGACGATCACGCCGCCGTAGGGGTCGGCCGAGGCCAGGGGCATGAAGGCCAGGGTGTCGAGGCTGGCGCGCCACAGGAAGCCGTTGACGCCGATCGCGCCGGCCTGGGGCGCCGACTTGCCGCCACCCCGGCCCTTGAACGGGTTGAAACCCGGTTCGTTGTCCTGGGTGGTGAACTGGCCGCCGCCCTTGTTGCCGCCACAGGCCGAAACCCCGGTCAGAACAGTCAGCGCCAGAACGCCAGCGGCGACGCCGCGCAACACCGACCCACGCTCAAACGCCATAGTACCTCGCTCCAATGTCTCGCCGACGCGTTCGCGCATCACTGACGCGCATCTCTGGCGCGCCCCCGCAGCCGGAAGCCGGTCTATAGCATGGTCGCGCTGCGTCAAAACAGGAATCGCGTGGCAGGACCGCCACAGGCGCCGCTTGAATCGACTCCTGCGACGTCTTGCGTAATCCAAGCGCGGTTGACCGCGTTGTATCAGAGCCTTTAATCGATATTCAGGGAGCCCGCTCCTATATAGGGTTTGACTCTATTTGAGGCGCGGGTTGGGGATTGGGTTCGAGTAACATGTTCGCCGTACGGTATTTCATGGCAGGGGCCGCCACGCTGATCCTTCTGGGATCGGCTTCGGGAGCCTATGCCCAGAGCAAGCCGCGCACGACCACGCCCGATTTCGCCGTCAAGAGCGACTTCGGCAACCCGGCCTCGATCGCCCCGTTCAACCCGCAGCAAGGCCCGAAGAAGTCCCTGAAGTGGGACGACAAGAAGGGCAAGTGGGGCCTCAAGCTCGATCTCGACCAGCCCGTGGGCCGCGAGATGGAAGCCAAGGACGTCCAGGCCGGCGCGTACTACAGCGTCACCCCGTCGATCCGCGTCGGCGGCGCCGTGGCCCTGGGCGACCAGAACCCGGCCCTGGCCGCGCGCCGGAACGAGATCCAGGAACCCGCGCCGCGGGTGAAACTGGAAACCGCGTTCAAGTTCTAGACCGCGATCAGGCGTCCAGAGGGGCGCTCAGCGCTTCCACCGCCGCGATCCCGACAATTCCCGTGTCCAGCAGCAGCGTGACCGTGTCCGCGCGCACCCCGCCCAGGGCGTAGACCGGCGTCTCCACGGCTTCGACGATCCTTTTCAAGCCCGCCACGCCCAGAGGCGCGCCCGCCGAGGGACTACGGCTGGGAAGGACCGGCGACGCCACCAGGGCGTCCGCGCCCGTCGCCGCGCCGGCGCGGGCCGCGTCCAGGCCGTGGGCGGCGACCGTGATCAGCCAGTCGGGCCGCGTTCCGCGCAGGCCGGGCAGGGACGGGGCCAGCCGCTCGGGCAGGTGAAGGCCGTCGGCCTCGACCGCCATCGCCAGCGCCGCGTCCGCCCCGATCAGGAGCATCAGGCCCCGCCGTCGGGTGATCTCGCGCAGCCGCGCGCCCCGCTCCGTCGCGTTGGCCGCCCCGAACGCCCGGAACACCACGCCCGAGCCCGGGGGCAGGCGCTCGGCGACCCGTTCGGGGTGGGGCGTCCGCTCCGGATCGGTGAAGAACAACAGGTTGGGCAGCGGCTTTCCGCGCACCGGCCATGGGCGAAGGCGCGCCGCCGTTCTAGACAGGGTTTCCATCTCGTCGCTCGCGTGCTCGAAGCCCATGTCCTCGCCCATGTCCTCGCCCATGTCCTCGGAAGTCCTCTCAGCCTACGCCTCGATCCAGCGCCGTATCCAGGCCGCCGCCCTGGCCGCCGGCCGCCCGGCCGACGCGGTCACCCTGGTGGCGGTGTCCAAGCTGCAGCCCTGGGATCATATCGCGCCCATTCTCGCCGCGGGCCAGCGGGTGTTCGGGGAAAATCGCGTCCAGGAGGCCATGGGCCGCTGGCGCGAGCGCCGGGGCGAGGTCGAGCTGCGCCTGATCGGACCCCTGCAGAGCAACAAGGCCCGCGACGCCGTGGCCTTCTTCGACGTCATCGAAAGCCTCGACCGCGAGAAGCTGGCGCGGGCTCTGGCCGGCGAGATCCAGGCCCAGGGCAGGGCGCCGCGCCTGTTCGTCCAGGTCAACACCGGCGAGGAGCCGCAGAAGGCCGGCGTGGGCCCGAACCAGACCGACGCCTTCATCACCCTCTGCCGGAGCCTGGACCTGCCCGTGGAGGGCCTGATGTGCATCCCCCCGGCCGATCTCGACCCCGCCCCGCATTTCCGCCTGCTGGGCCAGATCGCGGCCCGCAACGGGCTGGAAAAGCTGTCGATGGGCATGAGCGACGACTTCGAGACCGCCATCGCCTGCGGGGCCACCTCGGTGCGGGTGGGCTCGGCGCTGTTTGGAAGCCGAACCTAGTCCGCCGCGATCTCGACCACGTCGCCGGGTCTGGCCGCCGCCAGCAGAGCCTCGACGTCCTCCCGCGCCAGGGCCACGCAGCCTTCGGTGCCAGGAAAGCCGTCGCGGGCCAGGTGCAGGAAGATCGCCGAGCCCAGGCCGGCCACGGGCGGGTCGTCGTTGTGGCCCAGCACCACCACCAGGTCATAGACGTGATCGTCGCGCCACAGCCGCTCGGCGCTGGCGGGGTAGGGCAGCTTGACCGGCCGGTTGTAGGCCGGGTCGCCCGGCGCGTCGCACCAGCCGTCGTCAGGCGTGATCGGCCTGGCCTCCAGCGCGGTGATCGGGCCCCGCGGATAGACGTCGGGCCGGTAGAGCACGTGGCGGACCGGCCAGGCGCCCGTCGGGCTGCGGTTGTCGCCCTCGCGCTTGTCGGCGGCGGCGATCACCCCGGCCTTGCCCAGGGCGGCGCGCGCGGACTTCCGGTCCCCCTGGCCATCCCAGTCGATCCGGCCGTCCCAGGGGCTGGATCCGTCGGGGCGGGCGCGAAAGATCGTCAAGACGCGGTCTCCAAGGGGGTTGCGACGCCAGGAGCGAGAACCGCCCTTGGCGCCGGGGGCCGCAGCGGTGCATGTTCCCGCTCATGGCGCAACGCAAAACCCTTCTCCTGGTCGACGACGACGATGATCTGCGCGGGGCTCTGGCCGAGCAGCTCGCCCTCCACGAGGAGTTCGCGGTCGCCGAGGCTCCCACCGCCGGCGAAGGCGTGCGGATGGCCAGGGAACTCAAGCCCGACCTGGTCCTGCTGGACGTCGACCTGCCCGACATGGACGGCCGCGAGGCCTGTCGCCTGATGCGCAAGAACGGGGTCACCGCGCCGGTGATCATGCTGACGGCCGCCGCCAGCGACAGCGACACCATCCTGGGCCTGGAATCGGGCGCCAACGACTATGTGACCAAGCCTTTCCGCTTCGGCGTCCTGCTGGCCCGCATCCGCGCCCAGCTGCGCAGCTACGAGGCCTCGGAAGACGCCCTGTTCCGGATCGGCCCCTACGAGTTCCGGCCGTCGGCCAAGCTGCTGATCGACGAGAAGCAGAAGAAGGTCCGGCTGACCGAGAAGGAAACCAACATCCTCAAATACCTCTACCGCGCGGGCTCCAAGCCGGTGTCGCGCGAGGAGCTGCTGACCGAGGTCTGGGGCTACAACGCCGGGGTCACCACCCACACGCTGGAAACCCACGTCTACCGCCTGCGCCAGAAGATCGAGCCCGATCCGACCGTGGCGCGGATCCTGATCACCGAAATGGGCGGCTATCGCCTGCAGCCCTGACGCCGCGAAGACCCCCTCCGGCCCTTCGGGCCACCTCCCCCAAAAGGGGAGGATCTATCTGGTCGCAGATGCTCCCCCTCTGGGGGAGCTGTCGCGGAGCGACTGAGGGGGTCTTTCCCGCAGATACGAAAAAGCCCCGGCCGCTTGGAGCGACCAGGGCTTTTCAATTTCAGACGCTCGGCCCGCGATCAGGCGTTGCCGACCACTACGCCTTCCGCCTGGGCCTTGCGCGCGGCGTAGACGCCGGCGAAGTCGATTGGGTCGATCAGGAAGGGCGGGAAGCCGCCCTCGGTGGTGACGTCCGAGATCAGGCGGCGGGCGTAGGGGAACAGGAAGCGCGGGCACTCGATCAGCAGCACCGGCTCCAGCTGGTCCTCCGGCACGCCGGCGATGTGGAACAGGCCGCCGTACATCACCTCGACGTGGAACACCGGCTGCTCGTCGCGGGTGGCGCGCGCCGACAGCTTCAGGTCGACCTCGAACAGGCCGTCCGGCCGGCCCCGGGCGTTCATCTCGACGCCCATGTCGATGGCCGGCGGCGCGCCGCCGGCGCGCAGGGAGTCGGGGGCGTGCGGGCTCTCGAACGAGAAGTCGCGCACGAACTGGGCGATGATGCGGATGCCGGTTTCGCCGGGCGCGCCGTCTTCGGAAGCGGCGGGCGGAGCGGCGGTGGTGTCGGTCATGTGCGATAAATCCGTATTCGGCGTCGAAATTGGCCGCTAGGAGAGAGCCGGGCTGCTAACACGGGGGCGGCTGGCGCGCAACGCCAGGCGCCTGACGCGCGAGCCCGTTATCGCCTATATAGGTTCCGACAAGGCGCCTTGGCCGAATGAGCGGAAAATATCGTGTTTGAATGGATTATCCTGGCGGCCCTGGCCGCGGTCATCCTCTACCAGCTCTACGCCACTCTTGGGCGCCGGGTTGGACGCCAGCCGGAGGACGCGCCCGCCGTGGTCCCGGCCAGCGCGCCGCAGCGTGACCTGAAGACCGTCGAGGCGCCGCCCGAAGTGCTGTCGGGCGTCGCCGCCCTGCGCGCGCGCCAGGGCGACTTCGACATCGGCCAGTTCCTCAGCGGCGCGCGCCAGGCCTATGAGATGATCGTCAAGGCCTTCGCCGCCGGCGACCGCGAGACGCTGCGGCCGCTGCTGTCGCCGGAGGTGATGGCCAATTTCGAGACCGCCATCGCGGCCCGCGAGGCCCAGAACCGCACCGAGAAGGCCGAGTTCCTGGTCACGCCGCGCACCGACCTGGACTCGGTCACGGTCGAGGGCGATGTCGCCAAGGCGGTGGTGCGTATCCTGGCCGAGATCCGCACGCGCTCGACCAGCGCCGAGGGCGAGGCGGTCGACGACCGCCGCACCGCCGATCTGTGGACCTTCCAGCGCGACCTGAAGAGCAAGAACCCGAACTGGACCCTGGTCCGCGTCGACGTCGCGGAGGCGTGATGCCGCGCCAGGGCCTTGTCGCCGCCTTCGCCCTGCTGGCGCTGGCGGCCTGCACGACCGCGCCGGTGAAGCCGGCGGGCCCGGTCGCGCCGGGCGCCGGTCCGGCGTCGCCGCCGGCCGCCTCCACCGGCCCCTCGACCCCCGTGTCGTTCAGCGACCTGGTCGGCTGGTCGCAGGAGGATCACCTGGGCGCCCTGGACGCCTTCCGCCAGGGCTGCGGCGCGGCCCGGGACGCGGCTCTGGTCGAGGTCTGCGCTAGGGCCCGCGCCGAGCGGGCTTCGAACGACGACGACGCCCGTCGGTTCCTCGAGGCCAATTTTCGTCCTGAAGCCATTCCCGGCCAAGGCCTGCTGACCGCCTATTTCGCGCCGGAGTACGAGGCGCGGATGTCGCGCTCGGCCGAGTTCAGCGCGCCCATGCGCGGCAAGCCCGCCGATCTGGTCACCCTGGACCTCAGCCAGTTCGATCCGGGCCTGGCGGGCAAGAAGGTCGCCGGCGAGATCGAAGGCGGCCAGGTTCTGCCCTATCCTGATCGCGCGGCCATCGAGGCCGTGCCGGAGCCCCGCCCCCTGGCCTGGATGCGGCCTGAGGACCTGTTCTTCCTGCAGATCCAGGGCTCGGGCGTGCTGGTCCTGCCCGACGGCCGGCGGGTGCGCGCGGCGTTCGCGGCCCACAACGGCCGACCGTTCGTCGGCATCGCCACGCCGATGCGCGATCGGGGTCTGCTGCCCGACAACAACACGTCCGGCGACGCCATCCGCGCCTGGCTGGCCAATCATCGCGGCCCCGAGGCCGACGCCATCATGCGGCTGAACCCGCGCTATGTGTTCTTCCAGACCCTGCCCGACGATGGCAAGCAGGCGGTGGGCGCGGCGGGGCTGCCGCTGCCGGCCGGCCGGGCCATCGCCGTGGATCCCAGCAAGCACGCGATGGGCGAACTCTACTGGCTGGACGCCAGCGCGCCCAAGCTGGTGGGCGGCTTCCCCACCTATCGCCGCCTGGCCGTGGCGCTGGACGTCGGCGGGGCGATCAAGGGGGAGGTGCGGGCCGATCTCTACACCGGCACGGGCGCGGCGGCCGGGGCCGAGGCGGGACGCGTACGCCACGACCTGCGCCTCTACCGCCTGGTTCCCCGGGGCTGACGATCGTGAAGCGCCCTCCGCGCCAGGACGAGCTGCGGCTGTGGGGCATGGTCACGGCCACCGTGAAGGCCAAGCCGACCCAGAAGGCCGCCGGCTGGACGCCGAAGGCCGGCAAGTCGCTGGTCCAGCCCACCAGCCTGCAGCCGATGGCGCCGCTGCTGGTCGATCCCCGGACGATCCGGCCCACGGACGCCAAGCGTTCGCCGGGGCCGCTGGAGGGCATCGAGCCCAATCGCCGCCGGAAGATCGCCCGCGAGCACGCGCCGCTGGACGCGCGCCTCGACCTACACGGCCTGGACCAGGATCGCGCCCGGCCGGTGCTGGAGGCCTTCCTGCGCCGCGCCTGGGAGGACGGACACCGCGCGGCCCTGGTGGTCACCGGCAAGGGCAAGCTGGGGGTGGGCGTCCTGCGGGCCCGCACGCCCGAATGGCTGGCCGGCCCGGCCTTGCGTGACATCGTGGCGGGCGTGTCGCCGGCCGACAAGCGGCACGGCGGCGACGGCGCCCTGTACGTGGCGCTGAAGCGGCGTCCGCCGAAGATCTGACCCGCCGCCGCCGCGCCCTCGCCATGATCCCGGCGCCAAGCTCCACCGCGTTCGGAGAGGCGAGATGGACATCGAGATCGGGGCCGAGGCCAAGGACAAGAGCTTCAACCGGCGGGTGGCGATCACCGTGGTCGCCCTGTCGATCTTCATGGGGCTGTGCGGGGTCAAGGACGGCAACATCGTCCAGGCCATGCAGCAGGCCCAGTCGGACGGCGTCGACGCCTGGAACGAGTACCAGGCCACCAAGACCAAGCTGCACATCGACGAGACGGCCGTGACCCAGGCGCGTCTGCTGGCGCTGTCGGGCGGGGAGGCGACGCGGGCCGCCGTGAGCGTGGAGACCGCCCGGCTGGAGGCGGACATCGGCAAGTACAGGGCCGAGATCCCGGCGCTCAAGACCAGGGCGCAGGGTTTCGCCGACCAGTACGACGCGCTGAACGTCCATGACGACCAGTTCGACGCCGCCGACGCCCTGATCTCCATCGCGGTGTCGATCGCGGCGGTGGCGGCGCTGGTCGAGATCCCGGCGGCGCTGTGGGCGTCCTGGGCGTTCGGCGCGCTGGGCGTGGTGATGGGCCTGGCGGGCTTCCTGGGCTGGAGCCTGCACTCGGCCTTTCTCAGCAAGCTGCTGGGCTAGGGGTTCCGCGAGGCCTTCTCGGCGACGCCCGACGTGCCCTCGCGCGCCGCCAGCTTCTCGGCCACCGCGTCCAAGGAGACGCCCGAGGCGGCCATCAGGGCCAGCCAGTGGTACAGCAGGTCGGCGCTCTCGGCGGCCAGGGCGTCGGGACCCTGGGCGACCGCGGCGATCACCGTCTCGACGGCCTCCTCGCCCAGCTTCTTGGCGGCCAGGGCCGGGTCGTTCAGCAGCCTGGCGGTGTAGGACACGGCCGGATCGCCGCCCTTGCGAGTCTCGATGGTCGCGGCCAGGCGCTCAAGGACCTCGAACAGCGTACTCACGCGGCCCCCTTCACGTCGTCCAGGCGCACGGGAATGCCGGCCTGGGCCATGGCGCGCTTGGCCTCGCCGATGCTGATCTCGCCGAAGTGGAAGATCGAGGCGGCCAGCACCGCGGCGGCGTGTCCGTCGCGAGCGGCCTCGACCAGATGGTCGGTCTTGCCGGCGCCGCCCGAGGCGATCACCGGCACGGTCACGGCGCCGGTCACGGCCCGCAACAGCGGGATGTCGTAGCCGATCTTGGCCCCGTCGCGGTCCATCGAGGTCAGCAGGATCTCGCCCGCCCCGCGCTCGACCACCTTGGCGGCCCAGTCGACGACGTCGATCCCGGTGTCCTTGCGGCCGCCATAGGTCCAGACATTCCAGCCCGAGCCGTCCTCGCGCGCCTTGGCGTCGATGGCCACCACCACGCACTGGGCGCCGAACGCGTCGGCGCCGGCGGCCACCAGGTCGGGGTTCTCGACGGCGGCGGTGTTGACCGAGACCTTGTCGGCGCCGGCCAGCAGCAGGCGGCGCATGTCCGACACCTGGCGCACGCCGCCGCCGACCGAGACGGGCATGAAGCAGACCTCGGCGGTGCGGGCGATCACGTCCAGGATCAGGCCGCGGCCCTCGCTGGAGGCGGTGATGTCCAGGAACATCAGCTCGTCGGCGCCGGCCGCGTCATAGGCGCGGGCCTGCTCCACCGGGTCGCCGGCGTCGCGCAGGGCCACGAAATTGACCCCCTTGACCACCCGGCCGTCCTTGACGTCCAGGCAAGGGATGATCCGGGTCTTCAGCATCAGGCGGCCGCTATGGTCAGGGCTTCGGCCGGCTTGATCGTGCCGGCGTAGAGCGAGCGGCCCAGGATGGCGCCGGCGATCTCGACGCCCGGACGGGCCTTCAGCCGCTCGATGTCGGCCACCGAGGCGACGCCGCCCGAGGCGATGACCGGGATCGACACCGCGTCTGCCAGTTCGCCCACGCCCTCGACATTGACGCCGGTCAGGGCGCCGTCGCGGCTGATGTCGGTGACGATCAGGGCGGCCACGCCCACGTCCTCGAAGCGCTTGCCCAGGGTGATGGCGTCCAGGTCCGACAGGCCGGTCCAGCCGTCGACCGCCACCTTGCCGTCGCGCACGTCGACGGCCACGGCGATCTGCTCGGGCCACAGGCGGGCGGCCTTGCGGACCAGTTCGGGATCATGGACGGCCACGGTGCCCAGGATCACCCGGCTGACGCCGGCCTCGATCCAGGCCTCGACGCCTTCCAGGGTGCGGATGCCGCCGCCCAGCTGCACCGGGATCGAGATGGCTTCCAGGATCGACTGCACCGCGGCGGTGTTGACCGACTTGCCCTCGATGGCGCCGTTCAGGTCGACCACGTGCAGCCAGGAGAAGCCGTCGCGCACGAAACGCTCGGCCTGGTCGGCCGGGCTGGTGTTGAAGACCGTGGCCTTTTCCATGTCGCCGTGCAGCAGGCGCACGCACTGGCCGTCCTTCAGGTCGATGGCGGGATAGAGGATCATGGGCGCCATTCCAGGAAGTTGGCGAGCAGGGCGAGCCCCGCGGCTTGGGATTTTTCGGGGTGGAACTGTACGCCAGCGACATTGCCCTTGGCCACAGCGGCCGTGAACGGGCCGCCATGGTCGGTCGTGGCCAACACGTCGGCCGTGTCGGTCGGGGTCAGGGCGAAGGAGTTGGCGTAGTACATGTGGGCGCCGGTCTCGACGCCCTTGAACAGAGGGTGAGCGCGCGTGAAGGCGATCGCGTTCCAGCCCATGTGCGGAATGGTCAGGGCCGGATCGTTCGGCGCCAGCTTCTTCACCTGACCCTGGATCCAGTCCAGGCCCGGCGTGACGCCGAACTCCAGGCCCTCGCTCGCCAATAATTGATGGCCGACGCAGATGCCCAGGAACGGCGCGCCCTTGCCGTGCACGGCCTCGTTCATCGCTTCGTAGACGCCCGAGGCGTCCAGGCCCGCGCGGCACGAGGCGAAGGCCCCGACGCCGGGCAGCACCACCCGGTCGGCGGCGGCCACGAGGACGGGGTCGGCGGTGACAACGATGTCAGCGTCGATGCCGTGGCGGCGGGCCGCCTCGCGCAGGGCCTTCTCGGCCGAGCGCAGGTTGCCCGACCCGTAATCGATCAGGGCGACGGTCTGCATGAAATCGGTTTCCTACAGCACGCCCTTGGTGGAGGGGGCATGGCCGCCGGTCTTGGGGTCGATCTCGACCGCCTGGCGCAGCGCCCGGGCCAGGGCCTTGAACCCGCTCTCGGCGACATGGTGGGTGTTGTCGCCGTAGAGGGTCTCCAGGTGCACGCACGCCCCGCAGTTCATGGCGAACGCGTGGTGGAACTCCTTGAACAGCTCGGTGTCCATCTCGCCGACCTTGGGCCGCTTGAAGTCGACCTTCCAGATCAGGTAGGGCCGGTTGGACAGGTCGATGGCGCAGCGCGTCAGGGTCTCGTCCATCGGGATATAGGCATGGCCGAAGCGGCGGATGCCCTTGAAGCCGTCCAGCGCCTTGTGGATCGCCTGGCCCAGCACGATGCCGGTGTCCTCGACCGTGTGGTGCATGTCGATGTGCAGGTCGCCCTTGGTCTCGACCTTCAGGTCGAAGCCGCCGTGGCGCGCGAAGCTCTCCAGCATGTGGTCGTAGAAACCGATGCCGGTGGAGATCGTCGAGGCGCCGGTCCCGTCGAGATCGATCCAGACCCGGATCTGGGTCTCCTTCGTCTCGCGGACCACTTCAGCGGTGCGGGCCATGGGCTTCCTTAGGGTCCGTGCTCTTTCTAGAGACCGTTTTGGGCGGCCAGCTTCCGCAGATTGACCTGCGGACGCGGACCATAGTGGTCGATCACCTCGGCGGCGGCCAGGGAGCCCAGCTGGCCGCAGACCGGCAGCGGACGGCCCTGGGACAGGCCGTAGAGGAAACCAGCGGCGTATTGGTCGCCTGCGCCGGTCGTGTCCACGACTTTTTCCACCGGATAGGCCGAGATTTCGTGCAAGGCCCCGCCCGAGGCGACAATCGAGCCCTTTTCACTACGGGTGACCGCGGCGATATCGACCCGACTGGCCAGGGCCTTGACGGCGGCGTCGAAGTCGTCGGTCTCGAACAGCGAACAGACTTCGCTCTCGTTGGCGAAGACGAGGTCGCACTGGGTCTCGATGAAGCCGAGCAGGGCGCCGCGGTGGCGGTCGACCATGAAGCTGTCGCTCAGGGTCATGGAGATCTTGCGGCCCGCGCCGTGGCTCAGGGCGGCGGCCTTGGCGAAGGCGCGGCGGGCTTCGGGCGGGTCGAACAGATAGCCTTCCAGGTAGGAGAACTGGGCGGCCTCGATGATCGCCGGATCGACGTCGGCCGGGTTCAGCTCGACGCAGGCGCCCAGATAGGTCGACATGGTGCGCTGGGCGTCGGCGGTGACGTTGATCAGGCTCTGGGCCGTGGCCGGGCCTTCCGCCAGCGGCGGGGTGGTGAAGTCGCAGCCGATGGCCTTCATGTCGTGGCGGAAGACGGCGCCCAGCTGGTCGTCGGCGACCTTGCCGATGAAGGCGACCTTGCCGCCGAAGCTGGCGACGCCGGCGGCGGTGTTGGCGGCCGAGCCGCCCGACGCCTCGATGCCCGCGGCCATCGCGTCGTACAGGCTGGCGGCGCGCGTCGGGTCGATCAGGGCCATGGAGCCCTTCACCAGGCCTTCCCGCTCGAGGAAGGCGTCGTCGCACTGGGCGATGACATCGACAATGGCGTTGCCGATGGCGGCGACGTCGTAGAGCGCGGTCATGAAAGGTCTTTTCCGAAAAGGGCGACGCGCGCGAAGTACCGGATCGGGGGCCGCAAGGCAACGCGAGCCTTGCTCCGACGCGCGCGGCGTTCTACCGCCAGGGCATGATCCCAGTCTCGACCGACGTCCTGATCCTGACCCCCGCGCCGGACGAGCCCCGTTTCGCCAACAGCTGGTCGCCCCTGTTCGAACGCCTGGCGGCGCCGCTGCGCGCCCGGGGCCTGAGGGTCGAGGCCGTCAGCTGGGTCGACGCCGACACGGCCGACGCGCGCGTGGTGCTGCCGCTGCTCAGCTGGGGCTACCATCTGCGGTCCGACGCGTGGTTCGCCCGGCTGGACGCCCTGGAAGCCGTCGGCGCGCGCCTGGCCAACCCGGCCCCGGTGTTGCGGTGGAACACCACCAAGACCTATCTCGCCGACCTGGCCGCCAAGGGCGCGCCCGTCGTGCCGACCCACGCCGTAGACCGGTTGACGATGGAAGCGCTGGACCGCGCCCGCGACCTGTTCGGCGTCGATGTCCTGGTGACCAAGCCTCAGATCTCCGGCGGCTCGCAGGACACGGTGAAGCTGCGCCACGCCGACGGCCTGGCCGGTTGCACGGACGGCTCGGCCCTGATCCAGCCCTTCCTGCCCGCCGTGGGCGAGGAGGGGGAGCTGTCGCTGTTCTATTTCGACGGCGCGTTCAGCCACGCGGTGACCAAGGTGGCCGTGGCCGGCGATTTCCGGGTCCAGCCGCAGTTCGGCGGCCAGGTCAGCGGCGTCGCGCCCGAGCCGGAGGCCCTGCGCGCGGCGCGGATGGTGCTGGAGGCGGCCGGCGCGCCCCTGACCTACGCCCGGGTCGACCTGATCCGCGGCCTGGACGGGACTCCGCAGCTGATGGAGCTGGAGGTCATCGAGCCCGACCTGTTCCTGGAGCACGCGCACGACGGCGGGGCGGCGTTCGCGGCGGCGGTGGTCAAGGCGCTGGAGTGACCCCCCTCAGTCGGCTTTGCCGACAGCTCCCCCAGAGGGGGAGGTGGCCCGACGGGCCGGAGGGGGTCAGGCTCCCAGAAACAGCTCCCGGGACGGACACAGGTCCGCGATCCGACACACCTCGCACTTGGGCTTCCGCGCCACGCAGACATAGCGCCCGTGCAGGATCAGCCAGTGGTGGGCCCGGGTCTTGTAGCGGTCGGGGACCACCCGCATCAGGTCGTCCTCGACGGCGTCCGGCGTCTTGCCGGCCGACAGCTTCAGGCGGTGCGAGACCCGGAACACGTGGGTGTCGACGGCGATGGCCGGCTCGATGTCCAGCTCGTTCAGCACCACGCTGGCGGTCTTGCGGCCCACGCCGGGCAGGCTTTCCAGCGCCGCGCGGTTCAGCGGAACCTCGCCGCCGTACTGGTCCACCAGAATCCTGGCCGCGGCGATCACGTTCTTGGCCTTGGTCCGATAGAGGCCGATCGAGGCGATGTAGGGGACCAGCCCTTCTTCCCCCAGCTCCAGCATCTTGGTGGCGCTGTCCACCTTGGCGAACAGGGGCCCGGTGGCCTTGTTGACCTGGACGTCGGTGGCCTGGGCCGACAGGGCCACGGCGGTCACCAGGGTGTAGGGGTTGGAATAGTGCAGCTCGGTCTTGGGGTGGTCCTCCAGGCTCTCGAACCGCGAGAACAGCACCTCGACCCGCTCGCGTTCGGCGGGCGAGACGCGCTTGGCGAGGGGACGCTTTCTGGTGAGGGGCTTGCGAGCGGGTGGGGCCATGGGCGGCGACCATGCCGTGATGCGCCAGGATCGCCAAGCCAGGAGGTTCGCGGGCCTCGCCAGACCGCTCTGTCGGGCCTAAATCAGCGCCATGGCCCTGCCGCTGTACATGGACGCCGTGATCAAGCCGAACCGCTCGATGAGCCGGCGCGGCCTGCATGTGGTGCTGGGCGTGATGATCGCCTTCAACCTGATGGTCGCGGTGTTCCTGCTGGTGCTGGGCGCGCCGCCGGTCCTGCCGTTCCTGGGCCTGGACGTCCTGGCTGTATGGCTGGCCCTGCGCGCCAGCTTTCGGGCGGCCGAGCGCGCCGAACGGGTCCGTGTCACGGCCGAGGCGGTGACGGTGAGCCGCGAGGACGAGAAGGGCGCGCGCATCGTCTGGAGCTCGCCGACCGCCTTCACCCGGGTGGGTGTCGACCAGCCGGGGGAGCACGAGACCCGGGTGCGGCTGATGATGTCGCGCAAGCGCCTGACCCTGGGCCGGGCGCTCAGCCCGCCCGAGCGCGTCGATTTCGCCCGGGCGCTGGAGCGGGCGATCCTCCAGGCCCGGTCCGAACGGCACGCCTGAGGGGCCGCAAGAACCGGGCGGACGAGCGCCGGTCGCCGCACTATCTTCTGCCCATGGCCCTCGATATCTCCCCTTCGCAAGCCTTCGCCCACCTGACCGAGCGGTCGGCCGACTACGACCGCATGGCCAAGGCCCTGGCCTGGCTGGCCGACCGCTGGCAGGAGCGCCCGTCGCTGGACGAGGCCGCCCAGGCCGTCGGCCTGTCGCCGTTCCACTTCCAGCGGGTGTTCAGCCGCTGGGCCGGGGTCAGCCCCAAGACCTTCGTCGCCGCCATCGCCCACGCCGAGGCCCGGCGATCGCTGGAGGAGGGCGCCAGCGTGCTCGACGCGGCCTATGACGCGGGCCTGTCGGGCCCCTCGCGCCTGCACGACCTGTTCATCGCCCAGGAGGCGGTCACCCCCGGCGACGTGCGCCGGCGCGGGGAGGGGATCGACCTGACCTGGGGCTGGGCCCCGACCCCCTATGGCAAGGGCCTGTTCGTCATGGCCCCACGCGGCCTGGCGGGCCTGGCCTTTTCCGACGGCGACGACGCGGCGACCTTCGAGGACATGCACCGGCGCTTTCCGGCCGCCGGCTGGCGCCGCGACGACGAGGCGGCGGTCCGCACGGCCATCCATGCCTTTGCCGGCGGCGAGCAACCGCTGCCGGTGGTGCTGATCGGCTCGCCGTTCAATGTCCAGGTCTGGAAGGCCCTGCTGCGCATTCCGCCGGGCCGGACCAGCACCTATGGCGAGATCGCCGCCTGGGCTGGCAGTCCGCGCGCCTACCAGGCGACCGGCGGGGCGATCGGGGCCAATCCGATCTCGCTGCTGATCCCCTGCCATCGGGCCATCGCCCGCGACGGCCGCCTGACCGGCTACCATTGGGGCCTGGGCCGCAAGGCGGCGATGCTGGGCCTGGAAGCGGTGGAGGCCAGCGCCCGGCTTTCGGCCTGACGCGGCAAGGCCTAGTCTCGGATCGACGGCCCGGCCGTCTTTCGGGGAGCACCGCATGACCGCCGCGATCAAGGCTTCGGCCAAGGCCTACGAGGCGTGGCTGGGCGCGGCCCTGGGCGGCGACCTGGTCGAGGCCGACCTGGCCGAGAAGCACGACAAGATGCGGGACGGCCCGTTCCCGTTCCTGCGGGCGACCTATTGGCGCTGGGCCGAGACCATCTTCGAGGTCTGTCCCGACCTGGCCTCGGCGCCGCCGGTGCTGGCGATCGGCGACACCCATGTCGAGAACTTCGGTTGCTGGCGCGACGCCGAGGGGCGGCTGGTCTGGGGCGCCAATGACTTCGACGACGCGGCGGCCATGCCCTGGCCGCTGGACCTGGTGCGCCTGGCCGCCAGCGCCCTGCTGGCCCGCGGCGACGAAGAGGTCGGCGCGCGCGAGATCTGCCAGGCGATCATCGAGGGCTACGCCGCCGGCCTGGCCGCGCCCCGGCCGTTCATCCTGGAGCGCGACCACAAGTGGCTGCGCAAGGCGGTCGTGTTGCCCGAGCCCGACCGCGCCGCCTACTGGGCGAAGTTCGCCACGCCCCCGGATCGGCCGATCCCGCCGCGCTATCGCGCCGCCCTGCGCGCGGCCTTGCCGGACCCCGCCGCCTTCGAGACCTTCCCGCGCACGGCGGGGGTCGGCAGCCTGGGCCGGCCGCGGTTCGTCGCCCGGGCCGACTGGCGGGGTGGGCCGGTGCTGCGCGAGGTCAAGGCGGTGGTCGTCTCGGCCTGGACCCTGCGGCACGGCGGCGACCCGGCGATCCGGGCGGGCCAGATCGCCGAGGGCCAGTTCCGGGCGGTCGATCCGCACTACCGCGTCGCCGACGGCCTGGTGGTCCGCCGCCTGTCGCCCAACAGCCGCAAGATCGAGGCCAAGGACTCGATCGACGACCTGCTGTCGCGCGACATGCTGAGCGCCATGGGCCAGGAGATCGCCAACTGCCACGCGGGGGATCCGAACGGCGCGGCGGCCTTGACCCACTTGCGGACTCTGCCGCCGGACTGGCTGCGCGACCACGCCAAGGCGGCCGCGCGCCAGGTCGAGGTCGATCAGGCCGCCTTCTCCTGAACCGTCTCCCGGAGGGGAGAGGGAGGGGCCCATCGCATCGCGATGGGAGGGTGAGGGGTGAAGGCGTTCGAAGGCACGCCGGCCAGCAACCTAACCCCTCATCCTCCCACGCCTGACGGCGCGGGCCCCTCCTTCTCCCTCTGGGAGAAGGTGCTTAGAGGATGAACCGGCT
The DNA here is from genome assembly GCF_059418465.1 of Caulobacter sp. GW821-FHT09A05. NCBI lineage: Bacteria > Pseudomonadati > Pseudomonadota > Alphaproteobacteria > Caulobacterales > Caulobacteraceae > Caulobacter > Caulobacter sp. GW821-FHT09A05. The sequence goes on along the minus strand of NZ_JBWKPX010000017.1, from coordinate 46,435 downwards.
AAGGTCGGCGTTGGCCGCCAGGGCCCCGATGCGGCTCTTCACATAGTCGGCGTCGACCGTGACCGTCTCGCCGGAACGGTCGGCGGCGGTGAAGCTGATCTCCTCCACCACCTTTTCCAGGATGGTCTGCAGCCGGCGGGCGCCGATGTTCTCGACCGAGGCGTTGACCGCCACGGCCGCGTCGGCGACGGCGTCGATGGCCTCTTCCGAGAACACCAGGGTGACGCCCTCGGTCAGCAGCAGCGCCTGGTGCTGGCGGATCAGGTTGGCTTCCGGCTCGGTCAGGATGCGGCGCAGGTCGTCGCGGCTCAGCCCCTTCAGCTCCACGCGGATCGGCAGGCGGCCCTGCAGCTCGGGCAGCAGGTCCGACGGCTTGGCCACGTGGAAGGCGCCCGAGGCGATGAACAGGATGTGGTCGGTCTTCACCGGCCCGTACTTGGTCGAGACCGTCGTGCCCTCGATCAGCGGCAACAGGTCGCGCTGCACGCCTTCACGGCTGACGTCGGCCCCGCCGCGCTGGCTAGAGGACGCGACCTTGTCGATCTCGTCCAGGAAGACGATGCCGTGGTTCTCGGCCAGCTCCAGGGCCTCCTGGGTCAGGGCCTCCTGGTCCAGCAGCTTGTCGCTTTCCTCGGCGATCAGCGGGGCCCAGGCGCCGGTGACGGTGGTCTTATGGGTCTTGGTGCGACCGCCGCTGAACGATTTCATCATCTCCGACAGGTTCAGCACCGAGGCGCCCGGCTGGCCGGGGATCTCGAACATGCCGCCGCCGCCCGTGTCGGCCAGCTGCAGTTCCACTTCCTTGTCGTCCAGCTCGCCGGCCCGCAGCTTCTTGCGGAAGCTGTCGCGGGCGGCGGTCGAGCCGGGACCGGTCAGGGCGTCGAGGATCCGCTCCTCGGCGGCCGCCTCGGCCTTGGCCTTCACGCCCGCCCGGCGCTTGTCGCGGACCATGGCCAGGGCGCTTTCCACCAGGTCGCGGACGATCTGGTCGACGTCGCGGCCGACATAGCCGACCTCGGTGAACTTGGTGGCCTCCACCTTCAGGAACGGCGCCTGGGCCAGGCGGGCCAGGCGACGGGCGATCTCGGTCTTGCCCACACCGGTGGGGCCGATCAGCAGGATGTTCTTGGGCGTGACCTCGTCACGCAGGTCGGCCGGCACGCGGCGGCGGCGCCAGCGGTTGCGCAGGGCCACGGCGACGGCCTTCTTCGCCTCGGTATGGCCGACGATGTAGCGGTCCAGTTCGGAGACGATTTCGCGGGGGGAGAATTCGGTCATGTGTCCGTGTTCAAGGTCTCGAAGATCAGGCGCCAGCCTTCGGGGCGCCTTTGCCAGACATGCATATAGTGCGTGTTGACCGGGCTGTCAGAACCGCCGGTCCAACGGGCCGTCCCGTAGGTCCAGACGAGGTCGCCGGCCGCCGAGGCGCCGCCCCCGTCCATGCGGATCATCATGCGGACGGGGCGCAGGGCGATCCGGCCGGCGAGGTCCGAGGGGACGAGGTCTTCGGTTCCGGCGGGCCCTGTCAGCCAGGCGTCCGGCGACAAGGCCGCGCGATAGGCCTGGACCGCATCGCCGTCGGCCCTTTTGGCCAGCCGGGCCTCGGCCTCGCGGACCGCCGCCAGGGCCCTGGCCGGCGATCTCGCGCCGAGGGTCGCGACCGGGCCCTGGATCGCCGGAGTCTCCGGACCGGGCGCCTTGGCGGCCGGCGCCTCGGCTCCCCCGTCATAGATCCACTTCCACTGGCCGTCCGGACCCTTGCGCCAGATCGTGGCGTAATAGCCCCCGCGCTCGCCGTTGACCGCGGAGGGACCGACCGACAGGCCCAGGTCGCCGGACCGGGCGATCACCACCTTCTGCGGCCACCATTCCAGCCGCGGGGCCTTGCTGGACGGTCGACCTTCGTACAGCGCCTTGGCGCTGACCGGCCCTGGCCGGAAGACGATGGCGTCGTCGGCCATGTGCCTGAGGAACGAGTCCCGCACGCCCAGGGCCAGGCCGTCGGCGGCGAAGGCGCGCTCAGCCTTCTCGATCTCGGCGGGCGAGGGCGTCGCCGCCAGGGCTGGTGTCGCGGCCAGCAAGGCGCAGGCGATCAGGACGGTCTTGAGCATGGTGAAGCCTCCCGCGTCGAACTAAGCGCCGCGCGGGGCCGTTGGCTCGTGAATTCCGCGTAACCCCGCGAAATCAGAGGCTTTCGACCGTCAGGTTACCGTTGGTGTAGACGCAGATCTCGGCGGCGATGGCCATCGCCTTGCGGGCGATCTGTTCGGCGGTCAGGTCCTGGTCGATCAGGGCCTTGGCCGCGGCCAGGGCGTAGTTGCCGCCCGAGCCGATGGCCGCCACCGAGCCGCCGCCCTGGCTCTCGCCGGGCTCCAGCACGTCGCCCACGCCGGTGACCGTGTAGATCGAGGTCGCGTCGGCCACCAGCAGCATGGCCTCCAGCCGGCGCAGGTAGCGGTCGGTGCGCCAGTCCTTGGCCAGGTCCACGCAGGCCCGGGCCAGCTGGTCGGGATATTGCTCGAGCTTGGCTTCCAGCCGCTCGATCAGGGTGAAGGCGTCGGCCGTGGCCCCGGCGAAGCCGGCCACCACCTTGTCGCCGGCCAGGCGACGCACCTTGCGAGCGTTGCCCTTGACGACGGTTGGGCCCATGGAGACCTGTCCGTCGCCGGCGATCACGGTCTGACCGTTCTTGCGCACCGCCAGAATGGTGGTGCCGTGCCAGTCGGGGAAGGAAGTCGAGCTTTGCATGGCTTCGCATGTGGCGAGGCCGGGCACGAGGGTCAAGCGCCATGAGGTTTTCGCCGTGAGCTTCTCGCCAGACGAGGTCGAACGCTACGCCCGCCACCTGGTGCTGCGCGAGATCGGCGGACCGGGCCAGCAGAAGCTGAAGGCGGCGCGGGTGCTGGTGGTCGGGACGGGGGGGCTGGGCTCGCCCGCCGCCCTCTACCTGGCCGCCGCGGGGGTGGGGACCCTGGGCCTGGCCGACGCCGACACGGTGTCGCTGTCCAACCTGCAGCGCCAGGTGCTGTTCGCCACCGCCGACACGGGCCGCCCCAAGGTCGAGGCGGCCGCCGAGCACCTGACCGCCCTGAACCCGCACCTCACGGTCGAGACCCACCCGGTATGGCTGAACGAGACCAACGCCCGGGCGGTCATATCGCGGTATGACCTGGTGCTGGACGGCACGGACGACTTCGCCACCCGCTTCGCTGTCAGCGACGCCTGCCTGGCGGAGGGCAAGACCCTGGTCAGCGGCGCCCTGGGTCGCTGGACCGGCCAGGTCGGGGTGTTTCAGGGCCAGCCCTGCTACCGCTGCCTGGTCCCCGAGATCCCGCCCGACGCCGAGACCTGCGCCCTGGTCGGGGTGGTCGGCGCCCTGGCCGGGGTGATCGGCGCGATGATGGCCCTGGAGGCGGTGAAGGCCATCACCGGCGCCGGCCATACCCTGGCCGGCCGCCTGCTGATCTACGACGCCCTGGCGGCGGAGACGCGGACGGTGCGGATCGGCGCGGACCCGGGGTGCCCGAGCTGCGGCGGCAAGGTCTAGGCCTTGAACGCCTTGCCGATGTGATCCACGGATCGTTCGTACACGACTCGCCAGTTGTCTGGCCGCAGGTCACGGTGGCCGACGCCTTTCATCTCGATCAGTTCGACAGGCTTTCCGGCGTCGCGCAGAGCCTTGGCCATGATCCGCGACTGCCTGGGAGCCACGATCGTGTCATCGAGGCCATGGATCAGGAGCACGGGCGCGGCGATCTTGTCGGCGTGCAGGGCGGGCGAGGCGGCTTCCATCATCGCCCGGTCCGTGTCCGGATCGCCGATCGAGCCCAGCCAGTAGAGGTAGGAGGAGGAATCTTTCCCGTCTTCCGACTTGGCGAAGGCGATCGACTCGAACAGGTCGGAGTCGCCGGCGATCGACACCACCGCCTTGTAGAGGCCGGGGTTGCGCACGGCGCCCATCAGGGCCGCATAGCCGCCGTAGCTGCCGCCGCAGATCGCGACCTTGGTCTTGTCGACCCGCCCGGTCGCCATGACCTGGGCGAGGGCGTCCTCGACGTCTTCCTGCATGCGGTCGCCCCAGTGCTTCCTGCCGGCGTTGGCGAAGGCCCTGCCGTATCCGCTGGAGCCGCGGAAATTCGGTTGCAGCACCATCCAGCCCTGGGCGGCCAGGACCTGGGCGAAGTCGTCGAAATCGACCTGGTCGCGCGACTCCGGGCCGCCGTGCGGCATGACCACCAGCGGGCGTGGGCCTGAAGCCAGGGGCACGGTCAGGTAGGCGGTCAGGACAGCGCCGTCCCGCGTCTTGACCGACAGGGTTTCGACCGGCGCCAGGCGCTGGCGGGTCAGCCAGGGCCGGCACTGGCCGATGCCGCCGAAACGCTTGGCCGCGCTGTCGTAGTAATAGAATGCACCCGATTCCTGAGGCCCGGTGACTCGAGTCAGATAGCGATTGGCGTCGCGGCTGACGTCGACGATGTCGATGTTGCACGCGTCGTTCAGATACTTGTTCAGGCCCCGGAAGTGGGCGGTCATCTTGGGATCGACGAACTGATAGGCCGTGCGGTCGTCGACGTAGCGGCTGCCCAGCACACGCCCATCCGGGGCGACGACGACATTCTCGATGTCGCGGCCAGGACGGCTGGCCACCACGTCGCCCAGGGCCATGGTCCGCAGGTCGAACTTGCGGACCGCCAGAACGTCCTGACCCTCGAGATAGGCGTAGACCAGCATGACGCCCGGCTCTTTGGCGGGCCCCAACAGCCAGAATTCCTGCTTGGTCCAGTCGTCGCGCCGCAGCTTGCGGAAGAAGGTCCAGTCGGCGGCGCCGGGCGCGCGAAGATAGAGGGTGGTGACGGTGCCGCGAGGGTTGATGTCGTAGCGGACCACCGGCACGCCGTTCTGGGTCAGCCACTTCCAGGTCCTGGCCGTGCCGCGCTCGACGATCTCGGCTGCGCCGGTGTCGGCATCGACCTTGCACAGGATCGCCACGCCGGTGGTCGGTTGCCAGGCGTGCATCAGGATGTGACGTGGGTCGTCGGGCAGGCTGTCGACCACGATGCTGAGGTCATAGATGTAATCCGCATCGAAAAGGCCGTCCTTGAACAGCATGACGCCGCGTCGTCCATCGGTGTCGATCGCGAAGATCCGTCGCACGGAGATCTTGTTCGAATCCGGCTTGGGCGGCAGCAGCGTCCCTGTCGCCGCGTCCCGGCGCTTGGGCGCGAGATCGTAGCGAATCCGGATCAGCAGGCGCTGGTCGTTGGCCCAAGCGACCGTTTCGACATCCAGTTCGCCGATCTGGACGACCGCCGTCTTTTCGGGATTGTCGGCGTCCATGATCGTGACGGAGGCGATCGTCTTCTGGCCTTCGGTGCGGGCCGAGAGGATGGCGATCTGCTTGCCGTCAGGCGAAAGGGCGACGTCGCGATCGATCGACGGCCTGAGGAAGTCATCAATGGTCGGCGGCGAGGCCGGGGCGTCCGTTCCGGCGGCTCGCGACCAGGCCGCTTGCAGGAACAACGGAGACGCCAGGGCGCCCGCCATGGCTCGACGACGCGAAATCATACTTGAGGCTTCCCGACACAACCTCCGCGAAGTCAGCGCATCGGCACGTCAAGGTCAAGCTTGTGTCGCCTACAGCATCGACGGGATCACCCGGTCCGGCGGGCGGTGGCCGTCCATGAAGGTCTTGACGTTGACGATGACCTTCTCGCCCATGTCGATGCGGCCCTCGACCGTGGCCGAGCCCATGTGGGGCAGCAGGACGACGTTGGGCAGCTTCAGGAGCTTGGGATTGATGGCCGGCTCATGCTCGTAGACGTCCAGCCCCGCCCCGGCGATCTCGCCGCGCGCCAGCATGTTGGCCAGGGCGCCTTCGTCGATCACCTCGCCGCGGGCGGTGTTGACGATGATGCTCTGAGGGCGCAGCAGCTTGAGCCGGCGGGCCGACAGCAGGTGGTAGGTGGCCGGGGTGTGCGGGCAGTTGACCGAGATGATGTCCATCCGGGCCAGCATCTGGTCCAGGCTTTCCCAGTAGGTGGCCCCGACCTCTTCGGCGATGCGCGGGCTGACTGGCTTGCGGTTGTGGTAGTGGACCTGCATGCCGAAGGCCTTGGCGCGGCGGGCCACGGCCTGGCCGATGCGGCCCATGCCGATGATCCCCAGGCGCTTGCCCCACAGGCGCCGGCCCAGCATCCAGGTCGGCGACCAGCCGTGGAAGCCGCCGGCCTTGACCACCTCGGCGCCTTCGACCACCCGGCGCGAGGCGGCCATGATCAGGGTCATGGTCAGGTCGGCGGTGTCCTCGGTCAGCACGCCGGGGGTGTTGGTGACGATGATGCCGCGGGCGTTGGCGGTGGCGACGTCGATATTGTCGACGCCGGCGCCGAAATTGGCGATCAGCTTGAGCCGGTCGCCGGATCGCGACAGCAGGCGGCCGTCGATGCGGTCGGTGATGGTGGGCACCAGCACGTCGGCCTGGTTCATGGCCTCGACCAGTTCATCGGCCGTCAAGGGTTTGTCGGTGACGTTCAGCTGGGTGTCGAACAGCTCGCACATCCGCGTCTCCACCGGATCGGGGAGTTTGCGGGTGACGATGACTTTGAGCTTGCGAGCTGACATGAGCGGTTCGAAAAGCCTTCCCCAATTGGGTGTTTCCCAGCGGGTGTTTGAAATCTGTAGCAAAGGGGCCCCATGCGGCCAAGCAACATGCCGACGAATTGCAAACATCGTTCGCGCGGCGCCCTGGCCTTCGTCGTGCTCGGCTGGGCGAGTCTTGGCGGCGGCGCCTGGGCCCAGGCGCCGAAGATCACGCCGTCGGGCATGGAGGTGCCACGCTACGTGTCGCTGAAATACGGCGAGGTGAACGCGCGCGTCGGGCCCGACGAGGCGCACCGGCTGCTGTGGATCTACAAGGTCAAGGGCCTGCCGGTGCAGGTGGTGGCCGAAACCCGCGAGTGGCGCCGGATCTGCGATCCGGAGGGCAACCTGGCCTGGGTGCACAAGCGCACCACCGACGGCCGCCGCACCGCCATGCGGGTCCAGGCGACGCCCCTGCCCCTGAGGGCCCAGCCCAAGGCCGACGCCCGGGTCGAAGCCTATCTGGCCGGTCGCGCGACCGCCAATCTCGACCGTTGCGAGAAAGGCTGGTGCAAGCTGAAGGCCGATGGCGAGTCAGGTTGGGCCCCGCAGGCCGAGATCTGGGGCGCGGCGCCTGAGGTGCAGTGCAAGGAATAGGCGGTTTTCGTCCCTTTGCAGCGGTTGCCGTTCACGGGCGTTACCGAAAGTAACATTGAGGCGCGGCCCGCCGCCGTGCTAGGGCGAGGCCATGCAACAAAGTTCCTACACCTTCGACGAGCTTCTGGCCTGTGGCCGCGGCGAGATGTTCGGCCCCGGCAACGCCCAGCTGCCCGTGCCTCCGATGCTGATGTTCGATCGCATCGTCCGCATCGAGTCCGAGGGCGGCAAGTACGGCAAGGGCTATGTCGAGGCCGAGTTCGACATCAATCCCGACCTCTGGTTCTTCGCCTGCCACTTCATCGGCGACCCCGTCATGCCCGGCTGCCTGGGCCTGGACGCCATGTGGCAGCTGGTCGGCTTCTTCCTGGGCTGGTCGGGCGCCCCCGGCCGCGGCCGCGCCCTGGGCGTGGGCGAGGTGAAGTTCACCGGCCAGGTCACGCCGGACGTGAAGAGGGTCACCTACAAGATCGATCTCAAGCGCGTGATCATGCGCAAGCTGGTCATGGGCATCGCCGACGGCGTGGTGGAGGCCGACGGCAAGCCCATCTACGAAGCCAAGGACCTGAAGGTCGGTCTGTTCACCGCGGACCAAATGGCGTCTTGATCCACCTGTAGGGCGGCCGTCCAGAGCCGCCCCTTCTGGACCACGGGGAAGAAAAGAGGATTGTTCATGCGTCGCGTCGTCGTCACCGGACTGGGGATCGTCTCGTCCATCGGCAACAACGCCAATGAGGTGCTCGCCTCACTGCGTGAAGCCAAGTCGGGCGTGGTCTCCGCGCCGGAATACGCCGAGCTGGGCTTTCGTTGCCAGGTCCATGCCGCGCCCAAGATCGAATGGGAGTCCCTGGTCGACCGCCGCGCCGCGCGCTTCCTGGCGCCCGGCATGGCCTACGCCCACATCGCCATGGAACAGGCGATCGCGGATTCGGGTCTCGAAGACTCGCAGATCTCCCATGAGCGAACCGGCCTGATCGTCGGCTCGGGCGGCCCGTCGACGCGGGTGATCGCCGAGGCGGCGGTCACCACCAAGGAAAAGGGTCCCAAGCGGATCGGCCCGTTCGCGGTGCCCAAGGCGATGTGCTCGGGCCCGTCGGCGGTGCTGTCGACCTGGTTCAAGATCCGCGGGATCAACTATTCGATCAGCTCGGCCTGCGCGACCAGCGCCCACTGCATCGGGGCGGGCGCCGAACAGATCCAGATGGGCAAGCAGGACATCGTCTTCGCCGGCGGCTGCGAGGAGCTGGACTGGACCCTGTCCAACCTGTTCGACGCCATGGGCGCGATGAGCAGCAACTTCAACGACCGCCCGGCCGTGGCCAGCCGCGCCTACGACAAGGACCGCGACGGCTTCGTGATCGCCGGCGGGGCTGGAATTGTCGTTCTTGAAGAGTACGAGCACGCCAAGGCGCGGGGAGCCAGGATCTACGGCGAACTGGTCGGCTACGCGGCCAATTCCGACGGCTACGACATGGTCGCCCCGTCGGGCGAGGGCGCGGCGCGCTGCATGAAGATCGCCATGGCCGAGGCCGGCGGCCGGACCATCGACTATCTGAACCCGCACGGCACCTCCACACCGGTCGGCGACAGCAAGGAGATGGGCGCGGTCCGCGACGTGTTCGGCGACAAGGCCCCGCTGATCTCCTCGACCAAGTCGCTGACCGGCCACAGCCTGGGCGCGGCGGGGGCGCAGGAGGCGATCTATTCGATCCTGATGCTCGACAACGGCTTCGCCGCCCAGAGCGCGAACATCGAAAACCTCGACCCCGAGTTCGCCGACCTGCCGATCCTGCTGGAGCGCTCGGACAAGCCGCTGACCACGGTGATGTCCAACAGCTTCGGGTTCGGCGGCACCAACGGCACGCTGATCTTCAGCAAGGCCGACTGATCCGGCGCGGAGGGCTCCCCGGGTCCCGATGACCGCCCGCCAGGCCTACGATCTCTTCCGCGCCGGCCGCACGCCCCAGGCCGCGGCGTTGTGCGAACGCGTGGTGGCCGACGATCCGGGCTCCGTCGAGGCCTGGCACGTGCTGGGCGCGGCGCGCCTGGCCCTGGGCGAGGCGGCCTTGGCCCTGGCCGCCCTGGACCGGGCCCTGGCGCTGGATCCGGTCCGCGCCGGCGTGTTGGCGGCTCGGGCCGCCGCCCTGGTCGTGCTCGGCCGCGATGACGAGGCCCTGGCGGCCAGCGACGCGGCCCTGGCCCGCGATCCCGCCAATCCGACGGTGCTGAACGCCCGGGGCGTGGCGCTGCGCCGCCTGGGCCGTCCGGCCGAGGCCCTGGCGGCCTATGACCAGGCCCTGGCCGCTTCGCCCGGCTTTGTCGACGCCCTGTGCAACCGCGGCGTGGCGCTGTCGGACCTGGAACGGTTCGACCAGGCCCTGGCCGCCCACGACAAGGCCTGCGCCGCCGCGCCGGACCACCCCCAGGCCCTGGCCAACCGCGCCGCCCTGCTGATGCTGCTGGGCCGGGCGGTCGAGGCGGCGCGCGACCTGGAGCGGGTCGTCGCCCTGGATCCCCGCCATCCCCGCGCCCTGGGCGACCTGCTGCACGCCCGCCGCCAGGTCTGCGACTGGCGCGACGACGCGGCCCTGCTGACGGCGATCCGCGCCGAGCTGGCGGCGGGGCGAGCCGCTATCGGCCCGTTCGCGGCCCTGTCGGCCTTCGACGACCCGGCCCTGCATCGGGTCGCCGCCGGCCTGGCGGCCCCGCCCGCCGCGCCCGCGCCCGTCTGGCCGCCGCGCCCGCCGGGCCAGCGGATCCGCGTCGCCTATCTGTCGGCCGACCTGCACGACCACGCCACCGCGCGGTTGATGGCCGGCCTGCTGGAGGCCCACGATCGCCAACGGTTCGAGATCCTGGCCCTGTCGTACGGCCCCGACCTGGGGGGCGCCCTGCGCGAGCGGATCGACGCGGCGTTCGAGCGCCGGATCGACGTGCGCCGGATGTCCGACGACGCCGTCGCGGCCCTGGCCCGGGCGCTGGGCGTCGACATCGTCGTGGACCTGAAGGGCTATACCCAGGACGGCCGGCCGGGAATCCTGGCCCATCGCGCCGCGCCGGTCCAGGTCAGCTGGCTGGGCTATCCCGGGACCTTGGCGGCGCCCTATGTCGACTACGCGATCGCCGACGCGGTGGTGGCGCCGCCCGGGGCGGAGGGCGATTGGAGCGAGGCGGTGGTTCGCCTGCCGCTCTACCAGCCCAACGACGCCCTGGCGGTCTTCGAAGCGACGGCCCGCCGCGCGGACGCCGGCCTGCCGGACGACGCCTTCGTGTTCGCCTGCCTGAACAACCCCGCCAAGATCACCCCGGAGACCTTCACCGCCTGGATGGCGATCCTGGCGGGCGCGCCCGGCGCGGTGCTCTGGCTCTATGAAGGCTCGCCAGGCGTCGTCGCCAACCTGCGGGCCGAGGCGGGAAGGGCGGGGATCGCTCCCGGCCGGCTGATCTTCGCCGCGCCCGTCCCGCACGCCGACCACCTGGCGCGCCAGGGCCTGGCCGACCTGATGCTCGACACCTGGCCTTATGGCGCGCACACCACCGCCAGCGACGCCCTGCGGATGGGGGTTCCGCTGCTGACCCTCCCGGGAAAGGGCTTCGCCAGCCGGGTGGGCGCCAGCCTGCTGACCGCCCTGGGCCTGCCCGAGCTGATCGCGCCCGACGTCAGGTCCTATGTCGCCGAGGCGATCCGCTGGGCCGGGGATCCGTCCGCGCTGGGGCCCTTAAGACGCAGGCTGTCCGAGGCCGCGCGAGCCTCCGCGGTCTTCGACCCCGTGGTCTTCGCCCGAACCTTGGAGCGGGCCTATCACGCGCTGCACGCGCGTCATGCGGCGGGCCTGGCCGCCGATGGTCTGACGATCACATAGCTTGGGCATAAATCGAAACCTCAGGTTGATTTCTCCGATCGATCGTGGCTATGAGGCCCTCGTAGTCGCGTGGGGCGTCAGACGATGTGTTTCGAGGATGAGGCCGAGGTTCCCTGGGCCGAGAGCGACCGGGTCGAGGCCTATCTCGCGACCGTCGGGACCGACGAGGTCCAGCGCCGTTTCGTGACTGATCTGCACCGCGACGGCGCCGCCGTCATAGACCTGGGTCCCGAGGGATTGGCGCTTTGCGACCAGGTGATCGCCGAGACCGAGACATACTTCGCCGGTGGCGCGCGCCGCGCCCAGGACGCCTGGCGCCGGTCGCCGGCGGTACGCGCGCTTTCGACCCTGCCGATCGTCGAAGACAGGCTCCGCCTGGCCTATGGCCGCGAACCGTTCGCCTTCCAGACCTTGAATTTCCACCGGGGCAGCGAGCAGAAGGCCCACAGCGACGCGATACACTTCCACAGCGAACCGCAAAGGTTCATGTGCGGGGTCTGGTTCGCCCTGGAGGACGTCGCCGCCGACGCCGGGCCGCTGTTTTTCCACCCCGGCAGTCATCGCCGGCCCGTGCTGGACATGCGCGAGGCCGGGATCACCGACCGCGCGCCGACGGCCGAGGAATACGAAAGCCACTACGAACCGGCCTTCGCGCGGACGCTGGACGGCGAGCCTCGGCTGGCGCTGCTGAAAAAGGGCCAGGCCCTGGTCTGGGCCGCCAATCTGGCGCACGGCGGCCTGGCCATCGCGCGCGAGGGAGCTACCCGCCGCTCGCTGGTGGCCCACTATTATTTCGAAAACTGCCTCTATTTCACGCCGCGCTACTCCGACGCCGAGCGGGGCAGGCTGTATCTTCGGCTGCCCTCGAACCTGAGGACCGGAGGCTGGGTCTGGCCGCGCCGGGACGGCAAGCGGGCCCCCGTGAGCGTCCGGGCCCTGGCCGGCTTCATCGGCCGGACCATGCTGCGGTCGGTCCGCGTCAGCTAGGCGCGGGGTTCCACGGCGCGATGGGTCCTGCTAGCTAGCGCTCAAGGATTCCAGGAGAGCCAAGCCATGGCCGACGATTACGCATTCCCCAAGGGCGAGCTGATGCGAGGCAAGAAGGGCCTCGTCATGGGCGTGGCCAACCACAACTCCATCGCCTGGGGCATCGCGTCTCAGCTCGCCGCCCAGGGCGCCGAGATGATCTTCACCTACCAGGGCGAGGCCCTGGAGCGCCGCGTGCGGCCGCTGGCCGAGAGCATCGGCGTCACCACCCTGGTCCCGGCCGACGTCACCGACGACGCCTCGATGGACGCCGCCTTCGCCGCCATCGAGGCGAAGTTCGGGACGATCGATTTCGTGGTCCACTCGGTGGCCTTCGCCAACAAGGACGAGCTGAAGGGCTCGTTCGTCGACAACACCACCCGCGAGGGCTTCCTGACGGCCCTGAACATCTCGGCCTTCAGCTTCGTCGACGTCGCCAAGCGCGCGGCCAGGATCATGCCCAACGGCGGCTCGCTGATCACCATGACCTATCTGGGGTCGGAGCGGACCATCCCGAACTACAACACCATGGGCGTGGCCAAGGCGGCCCTGGAAGCGGCGACCCGCTACATCGCCCGCGACCTGGGGCCCAAGGGTATCCGCTGCAACGCCATCTCGGCCGGCGCCATGCGCACCCTGGCCCTGGCCGGCATCGCCGGCGGCCGCGGCATGATCGCCCAGGGCCGGGCCTTCAGCGCCATGAAGGAGGACACCTCGATGGAAGGCGTCGCCGGCGCGGCGCTGTGGCTGGTCTCCGACCTGGGCCGTTCGACGACCGGCGAGGTCGTGCACGTCGACGCCGGCTTCCACATGATGGGTATGCCCGACGAGGCGGAAGCCTAGAGCCTGTCGGGATCAGATGGAATCATCTGATCCCGATGAACAGGCTCTAGATTCAAACATTTAGAGCGCGCCTACGGCGCGTAGGCCCGCATGAAGCGCCGGGCGGCCTCGCGGGCGACGCCGTCGAACTCCGCCGCCGTCTTGTCGGACGGCAGGCGCAGCAGGGCCCGCAGCTGGCTGTGGCCCATGACCATGCCCGAGAAGAACTCGGCCGCCTGATCGAAGTCCTCGACCTTCAGGCGGCCGAGCTGGGTCTCCATCTCCAGGAAGGCGGCCAGCTGGCGGCGGGCCTGGCGCGGCCCGGCCTCGAACACCTCCTGGGCGACGTCGGGCATTTCGCCCGCGCCCTGGATGATCACCCGCAGGATCGAATAGCTCTTGGTGGTGGTCACCGTCTCCAGCATCGAGCGGGCGTAGGCCTCCAGCGCCTCGCCGGGATTGTCGATCGCGCCGGGCTCGCGCAGCGGGGCGGTGATCGCCGCCACGCGCCGGGCCATCAGGGCCCGGACCAGCTCGGCCTTGGAGCCGTAGTGGTTGTAGACCGTCTGCTTGGAGACGCCCGCCCGCTTGGCGATGGCCTCCATCGGCGCGCCCAGGCCGCGCTGGCCGATCACCTCGACGGCGGCGTCGAGAATGGCCTCGGTCTTGGCGACGTCGATCTGTCCGGCGACTCTAGGCATGGGCGGCTCTGGGCATCAGTGGGCGTCCGAAGGCGGGGGAGGGGCGTTCCTGGCCGGCCTGGCCAGCAGCGAGACCACGGCGGCGGCGAAACAGCCATAGGCCAGCAGGGTGAAGCTGTCGCCGAAGGCCAGCACCGTGGCCTGCTGGCTCAGCATGCCGCCGATCGCCTTGCGCGCGGCGCCGTCGGGATCCGTGACGCCCAGCTGGGCCATGCGGGCGGCCAGGCCCTGCATCATGCCGGCGATCCGGGCGTCGCCCTGGCTCAGCTCGTCCGACAGGCCCATGTAGTAGAGGGCCGTCTGGTTGGTGATCGTCGTGGCCAGCAGGGCCAGGCCGACCGCCCCGCCGGTGTTGCGCGACAGGTTCACCAGGCCCGAGGCGTTCTTGACCATGTGTGGGGGCAGGGTGCTCATCGTCACCTGCTGGGTGGCGATCATCGCGATCATCACCCCCACGCCCCGGCAGGCCTGGACCCCGGCGAACTCCCAGAACCCCCAGTCCTTGGTCACGCCATGGGCCATGTACATGCCAAAACCCGCCAGCATGAAGCCGATGAACATCGGGATCCGCGGGTCCATCTGGCGCACCAGCCGGCCGGCGATCGGGCCGGTGGCGAACATCGACAGGCCCGACACCACCATGGTGGTGCCGACTTCCGAGGCCGAATAGTGCCGCACCCGGCCCAGGAACTGCGGCAGCAGGAAGGTGCCGCCGAACAGGCTGGCCCCCGACACGGCCGTCATGACCACGCCGATCGAGAAGTTGCGGTTGGCGAAGGCGCGCAGCTCGACGATCGGGTTGCGGTAGCTGAGCGAGCGCCAGATGAAGACAACGCCGGTGACGCAGGCCAGCACGGTCAGGCCCAGGATGCCGCTGTCCTCGAACCAGCCGTCCTTGGAGCCTTCCTCCAGCACGAACTGCATGCTCATCAGGAAGGTGGCCATCACCGCCAGGCCAAACCAGTCGAAGCCCTTGGCCAGGCTGGGATCGCCCTTGTCGAACTGGCCCCAGCGCGCCACGCCGAACAGCACGACCAGGCCCGTCGGCACGTTGATGAAGAACAGCCAGCGCCAGCTGAGCCATTCGGTCAGGTGGCCGCCCAGGGTGGGACCGACGGTCGGGGCCAGGGTGACGATCAGGCCCATGATCACGCTGGCCGTCACGCGCCGTTCGGGCGGGAAGGCCGTGAAGGCCACGGCGAACACCGTCGGGATCATCGCCCCGCCGATGAAGCCCTGCAGGGCCCGGGTGATGATCATCATGTCGATCGACGAGGACAGGCCCGTCAGCACGCTCATGATCATGAAGCCGGCGCACGAGATCAGGTAGACGCGCTGGGTGCCCCACAGCCGCGACAGGTATCCCGACAACGGGATCATCACGACCTCTGGGATCAGATAGGCGGTCTGGATCCAGCTGACCTGGTCGGCGCTGGCGCCCACCCCGGCCTGGATCTGCGGCAGCGAGGCCGCCACGATCTGGATGTCGAGGATGGCCATGAACTGGCCGATGACCATGGCCCCGAAGCCGAGGAGCAGCTTGCCCCATTCGACCTCTTGAGTCGAAGAAGGCGGGGCCGCCGGCTTGGCGGCGGCTGGCGCGGACTGGGCGGGAAGGGCGGCGTCGGTCATGGCGGCGATCCCGGACCGCGCCCTAGCGCGCCTGGCCCTGCTGGGCGTACTGAGCCGCGTTGGGCAGGCCGGCCTCGGCGAAGGTCGGGCCCGAGCGGTCGCGGACGTCGACCTTGACGTCGACCGACAGGCCGGGACGCAGGGCCGAGCCCAGTGGCGACCTGTCGACCAGGATCTTCACCGGCAGGCGCTGGGTGATCTTGGTGAAGTTGCCCACGGCGTTCTCGACCGGGATCAGGGCGAACTCCTGGCCGGTGGCCGGGGCGAAGCTGTCCAGCCTGCCGTGGATCACGCTCTTGCCGAAGGCGTCGGCCTTGATCTCGACCGGCTGGCCCACGCGCAGGCGGGCGACCTGGGTCTCCTTGAAGTTGGCGACGATATAGCCCTGGCCGACCGGGACGATCGACATCAGGGCCACGCCCGGCTGGACCAGCTGGCCGGGGCGCACGGCGCGGGCCCCGACCACGCCGGCGGCGGGGGCGCGGATCACGGTGCGGTCCAGGTCGATGCGGGCCTGCTCAACGGCGGCGCGGGCGGCGGCGGCCTGGGCCACCGTCTGGGCGCGGGCCGAGCCCAGGGACTGGGCGGTGCGGCGCTCGGCCTCCAGGGCCGCCTGGGCGCTCTGGACGGCGGCGGCCGACTGGGCGGCGCTGGCCTGGGTGGTCTGGACCTTCTGGGTCGAGACCCAGCCCTGCCTGGCCAGGGCGTCGTAGCGGACGAGGTCGGCCTTGGCGCGGCCCTGGTCGGCCTGGGCGCTGGCCACGCCGGCGGCGCGCTGGGCGATCATCGCCTGCTCTAGGACGGCCTTGTCGTCGACGCCCTTGATGGCGGCTTCCAGGGCCTCGGCGTTGGCGATCGCCTGGTCCAGCTTGGCCTGCAGCGGGGCGGGATCGATGCGGGCGACGACCTGGCCGGCCTCGACGCGCTGGTTGTCGGCCACCAGCACCTGCGCGACATAGCCGGAGACCTGCGGGCTGACCTGCACGGTGTCGGCCTGGACGAAGGCGTTGTCGGTGCTTTCGTAGCGCTGCTTGTCGACGAACCACAGCCCGCCGCCGATGACCAGCGCCACGACGGCCACGCCGCCGACGATCAGGGGAACAAGCTTCTTCTTCGAGGCGGCGGTCATGGACGTGAGGATCCCGAAATCAACCCGATGGACCGGGGCGATATATCGGACCTTCGCCTCGGGCAAGGGATAAATGGACGCATCCGTCCAGAAATCAACCGGATGCGGAGCCAAAACTCAAGGTTCGCGTCATCATGCCGCGCGGAACGCCAGACGTGTCCGCCGCGAGGTTTCGCGCCCAGCGCGAATCGCGTCTTGATCTTTCCGCGTCGGCGCAACCGAGACGCTTGGCGCGCGTATCTCCCAGGTCCGGAGCGCTCCCGCTCCGCGCTGTCGCTCAGGAGCCGCCCATGGACGCCCACGGCCCGCTTTCGATGCTTCGTCCCATGCTCTGGCTGGCGGCCGCCGCCTTCGCGACCGGGTTCGGCGGCTATCTCGCGATGTCGCCCGTCTTGCACAGGGGCTGAAGGCGCGGGCGCGGGTCGCCGCCGCGCCCTCCTCCCGCTATTTCGCGCCGGTCGAGCCGAAGCCGCCCGCGCCGCGCGCCGTTTCGTCCAGGCTGGTGGTCAGGCCCCACGAGGCCTGGACCACCGGGGCGATCACCAGCTGGGCGATGCGGTCGCCGCGGCGGATGGTGAAGTCCTCCTCGCCCAGATTGATCAGGATCACCTTCACCTCGCCGCGATAGTCGCTGTCGATGGTGCCGGGGGTGTTCAGGCAGGTCACCCCGGCCTTGGCGGCCAGGCCCGAGCGCGGCCGCACCTGGGCCTCGAAACCCAGCGGCAGGGCGAAGGCCAGGCCCGTGGGGACCATGAACCGCGCGCCCGGCTTCAGCACCAGGGGCGCGTCTTCGGCCACCGCCGCCCGCAGGTCCATGCCGGCCGCGCCGTTGGTCTCGTAGGCGGGCAGGGGCAGGCCCTGGGCGTGGGCCAGCTGGACGACGGGAATGTGCGGCGTGGTCATGAAAGGCTCGCTGTCAGGTTTTGGGCTATGCGTTGGGCCAGGTCGTGGGCCACGGACTCCTTGGCGGCCCGCGTCCAGCGTTCGGTCTTGTCCTTGGAGATCAGCAGGACGGCGTTCTCGTCGCCGCCCATCACGCCGGGCTCGGTGACGTCGTTGGCGATGATCCAGTCGCAGCCCTTGCGCGCCAGCTTGGCGCGGGCGTGGGCCTCGACGTCGTTGGTCTCGGCCGCGAAGCCGATCACCAGTTTCGGACGCTTCGGGCCGGAGGCGGCCAGGGTCGCCAGGATGTCGGGGTTCTCGACGAAGGTCAGGGCCGGCGGCCCGCCCTTCTCCTTCTTCAGCTTGGTCCCGAACACCTCGTCGATGCGCCAGTCGGCGACCGCGGCCACGAACACCCCGACGTCGGCGGGCAGGGCGGCCTGGCAGGCGGCCAGCATGTCGCGCGCGGTCTCGACATCGACCCGGTCGACGCCCAGGGGCGTGGCCAGGGCGACCGGTCCGCTGACCAGGGTGACCCGGGCTCCCAGCCTGGCCAGGGCCCCGGCGATGGCGTAGCCCTGGCGGCCGCTGGAGCGGTTGGTGATCCCCCTGACCGGGTCGATCGGCTCGAAGGTCGGGCCGGCGGTGATCAGGGCGTGCCTGCCGGCCAGCGGTTTCGCGGCGGGCCCCTCCAGCGCCGCCATGATCGCCTCGAAGATCACGGGCGGCTCGGCCAGGCGGCCCGGGCCGAATTCGCCGCAGGCCATGGCCCCCTCGTCGGGGCCGACGAACAGCACGCCGTCGGCCTTCAGGGTCGCCAGGTTGCGCTGGGTCGCCGGGTGCAGCCACATCCGCACGTTCATGGCCGGGGCCATCAGCACGGGCTTGTCCGTCGCCAGCAAGGTGGTCGAAGCCAGGTCGCCGGCCAGGCCGTGGGCGGCCTTGGCGATCAGGTCGGCGGTGGCCGGGGCCACCACCACCAGGTCGGCCGAGCGCGACAGCTCGATATGGCCCATCTCGGCCTCGTCGGTCAGCGAGAACAGCTCGGCGTAGACCTTGTCCTCGGCGAGGGCCGACAGGGTCAGGGGCGTGACGAACTCGGCGCCCGATCGGGTCAGGATCGGTCGCACGCCCACGCCGGCCTTGCGCAGCAGGCGCGTCAGCTCCAGCGCCTTGTAGGCGGCGATCCCGCCGCCGACGATCAGGAGAACCCGCCTGGGGGTGGTGGAGTCGGTCATGTCATCGGCCTCCGGCGGGTTTCGCCCCAAGGCGCATAGAGCGACGCGGCGTCCAGCGTAAGCCCCCATGCGCAAAAAACCTTAACGGGGACTCGACATCCGTTCCGTCTTCGTTCTTACTCTCAAAAGTAGAGGAAATGTTCGGAGATCGATCATGACGGTACGGTCCGCGCCCTGGTTCCCGGCCTTCGCGGCCTTAGGTCTGGCCTTGGGGGTCGCCGCCTGCGACGGCGGCGCCTCCGCGGTGAAGGCGCCCAAGGCGGGCGACGTGGCGGCCGCGCAGCCGGCGTCCGATCGCGACACCCCGTCTTATGGCGGCGGGGCCTATGACAGCGCGTCGACCCGGCCCGACCCGCGTGACGCCCCGGTCCGCAAGGTGGCGGGCAAGCCGATGTGGGCCGCCAACCGCACGCGGACGGCCGAGGAGAACGCCCAGCGGGGCTTCGAGCGCTATGGCGCCGCGTTCGCCGCCGCCGATGTCGACGACTATGTCCGCAAGACCCACGCCTTCGTCGCCCACCCGCCGGCCGGCGCGCAGACCCTGACGCGCGCCAATGGCGACACCCTGATCTACGACCCCAAGGACAACGTCTTCGCGGTGGTCACCCGGGCCGGCGCGCCGCGCACCATGTTCAAGCCCGACGATGGCGCGGCCTACTGGGCGGCCCAGAAGACGGGCCAATCCCGACGGACGGCGGCGGCGCGGGATCGACCGGCCAGCACCGACAGCTAAGGCGTTTCCCACAAGCGCGCCTGGGGGAAGGCGCCGGGGCGAGGGCAGGGCGCGACGGCGCCGGCTCGCCTCGTCAGCCCGGTCGGCCTGACGGGCGACCGGGACCCAGGGGCGGTGCGCAACGCCCCTGGGCGAGCTTGCCGAGGGTCTGGGCGTTCCGATCCGTCTACCGGAAGCGGGGCCGTCACCTAGCCAAGACGGCTGTCATCCCGGACGAGCGCGCGGCGCGAAGATCCGGGATCGATGCGAGGACTCGGCGCTTGTGGTGGCCCTGCGTCTTCGCCTTGCTCCGTCCGGAACGACAGCTTCCGACGTCGGCGATCCATGGACGGACGCCCGCGCCCGGAGGGGAGAGGAGGGGAGGGAAGGCGCCGGCCGAGTAACGGTGGGAGGGTGACGCCGTTGGACGGCGGGCCAGACGCCGCTCTGACGGGCTCGTTTCACGGGCTTGGGCATCCCGCGCCGCCCTGGGTGACCAGCGTCCGCCGGGAGGGGTCCCTAGGGTCCGTCCTCAATTGCGTGTCGGTGATACCCAAGCGAAATCAGCGCTGTAATTCGTTGTCATCCCGGAAAGCGCGTAGCGCTTGTCCGGGACCCAGGGGCCGGCGCAATGCGCTCGCCCCTGGGTCCCGGCTCTACGGTCCGCCAGGCGGACCTTCGGCCGGGATGACAACTGAAAATCAACGATCCAATTGAGTCCGGACCCTAGGCCAACCCCATCCTCGCCGCGAAGAGTCCGGCCGCGAACGCCAGCCCCGCTACCGCCGCGCCGGCCAGGAACCACACCAGCGGCCGGGCGGGACGCGGCTGGACCATGGCGACCGCGGGCGCCGCCGGCGCTTCGGCCAGGCGGGCCAGGGCGCGGATCGCGCGCACGGCCTCATCGGCGAAGTCGCGCACCTTGGCGGCCGGCGACAGTTCGCGGGCGATCCAGCGGCGCACCACAGGGTCGGCGGCCGCCCACAGGTCGTGGCTCGGATCGATGCGGCGGGCCACGCCCTCGACCGTGACCATGGTCTTCTGCAGCAGCACCAGTTCCGGCCGCAGGGCCATGTCGAACAGGGCGGTGATCTCGAACAGCTGGGCCAGCAGCTTGCCCATAGACACGCCGCTGGCGTCGCGGCCGAACACCGGCTCGCCCACCGCCCGCAGGGCCTGGGCGAAGGCGTCGCGATCCTGGTGGGCGGGCACGTAGCCGGCGTCGAAATGCACCGCCGCGACGCGCGGATAGTCGCGATTGAGGAAGCCGTACAGGATCTCGGCCAGGTACTTGCGCTCGGCCGGGCCGAGGCGCCCCAGGATGCCGTAGTCGACCGCGACGATCGAGGGCCCCTCTCCTTGAATCGGGGCGCTGACGAACAGGTTGCCCTCGTGCAGGTCGGCGTGGAACAGGCCGTGGTCCAGGGCCTGGGCCAGGAAGCCACGCGTCACGGCCTCGGCCAGGGCCTTGCGGTCCAGGCCCGGCTGCTCCAGGGCGGCGGGGTCGGACAGCGCCAGGCCCGGCGCCCAGGTCAGGGTCAGGAACCGCTTGCCGACCCCGTCCCACACCACCTCCGGCGCGCGCATGTAGGGATCGACCTTCATGGCCTCGCCCAGCTCCGCGCAGCCGGCCGCCTCGAACCGCAGGTCCAGTTCCAGGTCCAGGGCCCGGATCACGACCTCGACGAACTCGCGCGGCCGCAGGCGGCGGGCGGCGGGAACCCAGCGCTCGGCCAGGGCGGCGGCCAGGCGCAGGGCGGCGCTGTCGCGGGCGACCTGGCGCTCGACGCCGGGCCGCAGCACCTTGACCGCCACGCGGGTCCCGTCCAGCAGGGTGGCCGAATGGGCCTGGGCCAGGGAGGCGGCGGCGATCGAGGCCTCGAAGCTGGCGTAGAGGGTGTCGAGCGGCCGGCCCAGGCCGCGCGCGATCTCGGCCTTGGCGACCTCGAGCGGGAAGGCGGGCAGGCGGTCCTTCAGGTGCGACAGGTCCTCGGCGAACGCGGTCCCGAAGATGTCGGCCCGGGTCGACAGGAACTGGCCCATCTTGATGGCCGCCGGCCCCTCGCGCTCCAGCACCCGCGCCAGGCGCTCGCCCGGCCGGCCCTTGCGGGCCGCCCCGCCGGCGAACAGCCGCAAGGCGCGACCGGCCAGCCGCGCCGAAGGCGGCAGAACCGGCTCCAGCTCGCGCGGGACCAGGGCGTCGGCCCGGACCAGGGCCCAGCCGGCGCCGATCAGGCGCGGGAACGCGGCGAACCGGCTCATGCGGCGGGGGTCTCGCTCGACGAGCGGCGGGGCGGAGGCGCAAGGAACGTCATGTCCCGGCCTGAAAGCCCGCTCCGCGCGCCCCGGTCAAGGCCGCTTTCACCGCCGACCCGCCGCCAGCGGCGAAAAGCGGGTTCCGAAAGCTGGGCTGGGGTAGAAAGGAAGTCGGCTTTTACCATAGCCGACGTAAGCGGCGACCGGACCGCATAATCCCGCCGCCTTGTCGTCAGACCTTGTAGCGCAGGCGTTTGGTGACGCCGTAGGTGGGATTGATCTCGCCCCAGGCCCAATAGATCTCCGGTTCACGCGTGTCTCCAACGCGCCGCCAGCGCCCTTCGTTCTGGGGCGTTGAGGGCTGAGACTTGCCGAGGAAATCGGGCATCTTGCCACGCGGATCAGGCAGGAACTCCCAGAGCTGATCATCGACCCGCAGGGTGATCCCCTCGGGGAAGTTTCGGTCCGCTCCCGGCCGGACCACGGCATCGACGGAGGTCGTGGCCGTTACGGTCTCCTTGTCCGTCGTGGTCAGGGCGAAGCCCCATTTGTCGTGGCCGGCGCTGAAATGCCCGCCCTCAAACGACCCGTCCTTATAACGGGTTCCCCAGGTGTACCAGGTGGTGTGCGTGTGGTCGCCGGCGAGAGGGTCGCCGTGGCCGTACATCACCGCGTCATCGCCCATGTAGGTGAAGTCAGCGCAGACAAAGCCCTTGACCGGACGTCCACCGATCATGCCCTCAACCTGGAACATCGCCGAGACGTAGTAGATGCCGGCGTCGGACTGGGGCAGATACCACTGTAGCCCCGGGCCGCAGAGGACGCCCTTGAGATCGATGACGCCCTCTTCCCGCCAAGCGTAGGCGCCTGGACTATAGGTGATCTCATAGGCGCGCCCGTCGGCGTCCTTTGGGCTTCGGCGATAGGCCGTCTCTCCTTCAGTCCCGATGACGACGCCCTTGCCAGTCGCCGCGCCTTGGAACAGGGCTGGGTCGAACCTCAAGCATCCTTCGTCGTTCCGCGTCGACTGCACCAGCAGGGTGTCACGCCCGCCCTTCGCCGGGTTCACGGTGAAGCGGCGCGTCAGCGAATAGATGTGGCCCTCGTCATCGCGGACGGTTCCGTACTGGAAGGCGGCCTCCAGGCTGAGGCCGAAATAGCCTCGGGTCTCGACCATCCGGCGAGGTTCATAGAGATAGGGGCCGACGAGTGGGCGATATCCAAAGTTGCCGCGTTGCGGCCACTGCAAGTCTTGGGTCACGTGAGCGCTCCGAGTTCATTATAGGTACGACTTAGTACCTTTTATCAACGCGGCTTGGAGCGCAAGGCGATACCATGGACGGTCCCTCTCAGAACCCCGCCCCCGCCAAACGCGGTCGCCCTCCGAAAGGAGCCCCCGACGGGTCGAAACGGCTGATTGAGGCTGCAAAGACCGAGTTCCTGCGAGTCGGCTACGCCTCCTCCACCATGGATGCGATCATTTCCAGGGCTCGGATGTCGAAGCGGACGGCCTATGCCTACGGCAACAAGGCCGCGCTTCTTGAGGCCGTGGTTTCAGCCCACATTCGAAATCAGTTTGAACCGATCGAAGCGTTGCAGCCCGATGGCATGACCGCAGAGGATTTTCTGGTTTCGATAGGCGCAGCCTTCCTGGCCGCCGCCAGTGATCCCGGCACGCAGCTGATCGATCGCCTGCTCATGGGAGAGGCCAGGCAATTCCCGGAACTTGCCGACAGGTTTCACTCTGAAGGTTTGGGCCGGGCGAAGGCCCTGGTTCGGACCATCTTCGCAAGGTTGGAGGTGGCCGACACGGAACTCGCCTGCGACGCCTTCTACGCCCTTCTGGTCCTCCAGCCCTTGAGGGCGCCTGCTCCAGGCGGCCCCAGCCAGGCGCAATACGCCCGCAGGGTCGTGGACTTGATCTTGCGCTGAGCAGCGCCACCAGGAACTCATGAGGTCCGCTCGCCACCCATTGCAGCCGTTCATCGGGTCTGATTGCGGTCGGCCCGATGTCGCCTAACATCCTGCCGCCCTCCGAAGTGGTATCAGCGAGCGATGCCGGAAGAGATCACGACGCATCGTCTCGCGCGCGAGAAAGCCGAGGCGATCGTGATGTTCTCCTATAAGCTCTGACCCGTCGCCGGGTTCGTTTTCCGCACCATCGCCCGGCGGACAGCCTTCATAGCTTCGGCAGCTAGCCCTCGACCCCGGGCGTCGGGTCGAGGGGCCAGACCTCGACGACGCCCTGCGCCACCGCGCAGGGGCTGCGGGCCGCGATCTCGATCGCCGCGTCCAGGTCCGCCGCCTCGATCAGGGCGAAGCCGGCGAGGGGCAGGTCGGCGGACAGGAACGGACCTTGCGTGACCTCCACCTGGGCGGCGTCGTGGTTGCGCACCTGCACGGGCTTGCCGGCCACGCCCATGACGTCGCCCGCGCGCACCCGCCCGGCGTCGGCCGCGTGCGCCGCGTCGCGCACCGCCTTCGCCGTCCGCTCGTAGCCGGACCTGTCGCCGTAACCGATGGTGACGAACCTGGGCATGCGGAGTCGAACGCGCGGGTCCGCCGGAGGGTTCGGCGAAGGGCCCCGGCCCCTCCCTAGATCGCCCAGCCCTGGTGCATCGCCGCGACGCCGCCGGTGAAGTTGGTGATCGTCACCCGCTTGAACCCGGCGGCTTCCATCATCCCCGCGAAGGTCTTCTGGTCGGGGAAGCGGCGGATGCTCTCGACCAGGTACTGGTAGGCGTCGCGGTCCTTGGCCAGCCATTCGCCGAACTGCGGGATCAGCTTGAACGAATAGGCGTCGTAGGCCTTGGCCAGGGCCTCGGTCACCGGCTTGGAGAACTCCAAGCACAGGAAGCGGCCGCCGGGCTTGAGCACCCGCCGCGCCTCGCGCAGGGCCGCGTCGATGTCGGTGACGTTGCGGATGCCGAACGAGATCACATAGGCGTCGGCATAGGCATCGGGCAGCGGCAGCCGCTGGGCGTCGCCCACCGTCCAGGTGATCTCCGGCGCGCCGCCCTTCTCGATCCCCGCGCCGATCATCTCGGCGTTGTAGTCGATGATGTTGATCAGGGCGTCAGGGCCGCCGCGACGCTCCTGGGCCGCACGGGTCATCCTGGCGAAGCGACGGGCCATGTCGCCGGTGCCGCCGGCGCAGTCGATGATGACCTCGCCCGGCTGCGGGTTCAGGCGCGCGGCCACCGCGTCCTTCCACAGCCGGTGCACCCCGCCGCTCATCACGTCGTTCATCAGGTCGTAGTTCTTGGCGACCCGGTCGAACACGCCGCGCACCAGGCCGGCCTTGGCCGAGGGATCGACGTCCTTGAATCCGAAGGTGGCGGAGGCCTTGGTCATGCAATCGCTCGAACTCGAAGGGGGCGCGGCCCGGTCTGGTCCGCTCTTATAGCCGCCCGCGCCCCGCCGTCACCGGTTTTGCGCGGCTGGGCCTAGGAAGCGCGCCGGACATGGCTGATATCTGGCGCCCCAACCCGACCCGAGGTCCCGCCTTGCCCGAACTGCCCGAAGTCGAGACCGTGCGCCGCGGCCTGGAGCCCGTGTTCGCCGGCGCCCGCCTGGCCCGCGTCCGCGCCAACCGCCCCGACCTGCGCTTTCCCCTGCCCGACGGCTTCGTCCAGCGGCTGACCGGGGCGAGGATCCTGCGGCTGGACCGCCGGGCCAAGTACCTGCTGGCCCCGCTGGACCGCGGCGACACCCTGGTGATGCACCTGGGCATGACCGGGCGCTTCGAGATCGCCGCCCCTGAAGGCTCGACCCGGCCCGGCGACTTCGCCCGCCAGGTCACCCCCGACGACAAGCACGCCCACGTGGTGTTCGAGACGGAAGGCGGCGCGACCGTCACCTATTACGACCCGCGCCGGTTCGGCTTCATGGAGCTGGTCGCCACCGACCGGCTGGACCGCCATCCGTGGTTCGCGACCATGGGTCCCGAACCCCTCGGCGACGCCTTCGACGCCAGGACCCTGGTCACGGCGTTCGCCGGCCGCAAGCAGGGCCCCAAGACCCTGCTGCTGGACCAGAAGACCGTCGCGGGCCTGGGCAACATCTATGTCTGCGAGGCCCTGCACCGGGCCCGCATCTCGCCGTTCAAGCCGGCGGGGATGATCGCCAGCAAGCGGCTGGGCCCGCTGGCGGCGGCGATCAAGGCCGTGCTGGCCGAGGCGGTCGAGGTCGGCGGCTCGTCCCTGAAGGACTTCGCGGCGACCGACGGGGCCCTGGGCTATTTCCAGCACCGCTTCCGGGTCTATGACCGCGAGGGCCAGCCCTGCCCCACGCCCGGCTGCAAGGGAACGATCGCCCGCGAGGTCCAGGCCGGCCGCTCGACCTTCTTCTGCCCGGTCTGCCAGGTGTGAAACGGCGTACGGCCGCTCAGCTATCGGACGGCGTCATGGGTCTTCGACTCCACCAGCCCGGTCACCGGCAGCTTGAGGAACACATTGCCCGCGGCGGTGGGCTGGGGAAGCGCGCCGGCTAGAACATTCACCTGCAGCGCCGGCAGGATCAGCGTCGGCGGCGCCAGGGTGGCGTCGCGGGCCCGACGCATGGCGACGAACGCGTCTTCGTCCAAGCCGTCGTGAACATGGACATTGCCCGCGCGCTCCTCCGCGACCGTGGTCTCCCAGCGATAGTCGGAACGCCCAGCCGGCAGATAGTCGTGACCCACGAAGATCCGCGTTTCCGGGGGCAGGGCCAGGACCTTGCGGATCGACCGGTGGAGGGTGCGCGCGTCGCCGCCCGGGAAGTCGGCGCGGGCCGTGCCGTAGTCGGGCATGAACAGGGTGTCGCCAACGAAGGCCGCGTCGCCGATCAGATAGGTCATGCATGCGGGGGTGTGGCCGGGCGTGTGCAGCGCCCCGATCTCCAGTTCACCCAGAACAAGGCTGTCGCCCTCTTGCATAAGCACATCAAAAACCTGGCCATCAGCCGGCTCGTCGATCTCGAAAATCGGCATGAAGGTCTTCTGCACCTCGACGATCCTGGCCCCGATGACGATCCTGGCCCCGGTCTTGCGCCGGATGTAGTCGGCCGCCGACAGGTGGTCGGCATGGGCGTGGGTTTCCAGCACGTAGGCCAGGCTCAGGCCCCGCGCCTCCACCGCGGCCAGCAGGGCGTCGGCCGAGGCCGTGGACAGCCGACCGGCCTTGGGCTCGAAGTCGAGGACGGGATCGATGATCGCCGCCCTCCGGGTCGCCGGATCGGCGACCAGATAGCTGGCGGTGAAGGTGGCGGGATCGAAAAACGCTTGAACGTCGGGTCGCATGATCGGAGCCTCCTGTCGCGAGGCCTTTTATATAAGTACTTGCTAATTTAGCACAAGCTAATATATGGCGTTCATGTTCGATCTCTCGCGTTTCGATGTCAGCCAGTTCGAGGCCAGCGCCGCGGAAGCCGCCAAGCTCCTGCGCGCCCTGGCCAACGAGCGGCGGCTGATGATCCTGTGCCAGCTCGCCAATGGCGAACGGTCGGTGGGGCAATTGCTGCCCCTTGTCGGCCTGTCGCAGTCGGCGCTCTCGCAGCACCTGGCGGTGTTGCGCGAGGAAGGTGTCGTGGCCACGCGCCGCGAGGCCACAAGCGTCTGGTACCGAATCGCCGACCCCGCCGCCCTCAAGGTGGTCGGCACGCTCGCGGAGATCTTCTGTCCCCCTGGCAGGAGCGCCGCCGATGACCTCTCCCCTGATCTCCCTCAAGCCTGACGCCGCCGCCCGGCGCCTGGCCGACCGCCGCGCGGTCCTGGTCGATATCCGCGAGCCGGATGAGTTCGCGCGGCGTCGGGCTCGGGGCGCCCTGTCGCGCCCGCTCTCGACCTTGGAAGCCGACATCCTGGGTTTGCCCGACGGGCGTGAGGTGATCTTCACCTGTCGCTCGGGCATGCGGACCGGCGCCAACGCTCAGGGTCTGGCCAGGGCCTGCGGCCGGAGCGCCTATGTCCTGGAGGGCGGCCTGGACGCCTGGGAGGCGGCCGGCCTCCCAATTGAGATCGACGCCAAGGCGCCGCTGGAAATGATGCGCCAGGTGCAGATCGTCGCCGGCCTGTTGGTGCTTGCGGGCGTGATCCTGGGCCTTCTCGTTTCGCCGTGGTTCTTCGGCGTTTCAGCCTTCGCCGGCGCGGGCCTGACCCTGGCGGGCGTCACCGGCTTTTGCGGCATGGCGCGGATCCTGGCCTTGGCGCCGTGGAACCGGCCGGTGGCGGCCTGAGGTCATGGACCTGGTGTGGACCTATGGCGTCGCCGCCCTGAGCGGCGCGCTGGTCGCCTTCCTGCTGACCGTCTTCGGCGGAGGCGGCTCGGTGCTGGCCACGCCCCTGCTGCTCTACGCGGTCGGCATGAAGGACACCCATGTCGCGATCGGCACCTCGGCCGCCGCCGTGGCCGTGAACGCGGCGGCGGGCCTGGCCGCCCAGGCCAGGGCTGCTCGGATCAAGTGGCCTTGCGCCCTGGCGTTCGGCGCGCCGGGTCTGGTCGGTTCGCTGGTCGGCGCCCACATCGCCAAGGCGCTGTCGGGCGACGCGCTGCTGGTCTGGTTCGCGGTCGCCATGGCCGCGGTGGGGCTGGCCATGTTTCGCAGGCCAGGCTCGCCCGGAGATCCTGACGTCCATATCGACGTCGGCAAGACCATGCGGCTAGCGCCTCTGGGGGCGCTGACGGGCCTGGCCGCCGGCTTCTTCGGGATCGGCGGCGGCTTCCTGATCACGCCCGGCCTGATGGCGGCGACCGGCATGGCCCTGGCCAACGCCGCGGCGTCGTCCCTGGTCTCGGTCACCCTGTTCGGCGCGGCGACCAGCGTCAGCTACGCGGCCTCCGGCCTGGTTGACGGCCCCATTCTCCTGGCTCTGATCGTCGGCGGCGTGGGGGGCGTGGCGGTCGGCGCGCGCCTGGCCCCGGCGCTGGCGACCCGGGCGCTGCTGGCCCGCCGACTGTTCGCCGCGATGATCGTCGTCACGGCGGCCTATGTCGCCTGGCGCGCCCTGGCAGTCGGATAGCGCATGCGGCCGATGCGACGGGTCCGGCGTGCGCCAGTTGCAGTCATTGCTTCGGGCCACATCCGGTGTCGATGAGGGCCGGAGCCGAGCTTTGGCTGACCGGTCCACCACGCCGCCAGGACTCCCCAATGCCGTCGGCGCCTCTATAACGGCGACGCGCAACAGGAGACCCGCCGATGGCCGCGTACCAGACCCTGATCGTCGAGACCCCCGAGGCCGCGCCCGGCGTGACCCTGATCCGCCTGAACCGGCCCGAGGCGCTGAACGCGCTGAACACAGCCCTGCTGGGTGAGCTGGGCCAGGCCCTGGCGGCCGCCCAGGCCGACGACGCCGTCGGCTGCATCGTGATCACCGGCTCGGTCAAGGCCTTCGCGGCCGGGGCCGACATCAAGGAGATGTCCGACAAGTCCTACGCCCAGATGTTCAAGGACGACTTCTTCGCCGCCGGGGCCCGGGCGATCGAGGGGACCCGCAAGCCGATCATCGCCGCGGTGGCCGGCTATGCCCTGGGCGGCGGCTGCGAGCTGGCGATGATGTGCGACTTCATCCTGGCCGCCGACACGGCCAAGTTCGGCCAGCCCGAGATCAATCTGGGCGTCGCCCCCGGCATCGGCGGCACCCAGCGCCTGACGCGCCTAGTCGGCAAGTCCAAGGCCATGGACATGATCCTGACCGGCCGGATGATGGGCGCCGAGGAAGCCGAGCGCGCCGGCCTCGTCTCGCGGATCTTCCCGGCCGACACCCTGGTCGAGGAGGCCCTGGCCGTGGCCGCCAGGATCGCCGCCCAGTCGCCGCTGGCGACGGCGATGAACAAGGAGCTGGTCAACGCCGCCTACGAGACGACGCTCAGCACCGGCGTCCAGCTGGAACGGCGCCTGTTCCACTCGCTGTTCGCCTTCGATGACCAGAAGGAAGGCATGGCCGCCTTCGTCGAGAAGCGCAAACCGGCGTTCAAGGGCTCGTGAAGGCTCGTGCGCGCCGTGGCGTCAGATTCTGGGCGCCCGATGGATTGACCCACGGCGGCCGTTCCCGTATATCCGCGCGCTCTTGATTTCTCCTGCTTCGCGGCTGCCCGCGCGGCTGTCCGTTTGAAGGTCCGAACCATGGCCAATAATCCCGGCGCCAAGAAAGCGATCCGCAAGATCGCCCGTCGCACCGAAGTGAACACTGCTCGCCGCTCGCGCGTGCGCACCTTCCTGCGCAAGTTCGAAGACGCCCTGGCCGCCGGCGACAAGGCCGTCGCCAAGGCCGCGTTCATCGAAGCGCAGTCGGAACTGATGCGCGCCGTCTCCAAGGGCGTCGTCCACCCCAACACCGGCTCGCGCAAGGTTTCGCGCCTGGCGGCTCGCCTGAAGAAGCTTGATCAGGCCGCGGCCTAATCCAGTTTCTCGCCGAACGCTGTTCGGCTAGCGAAATCAAAGACTTAGAAAAGCCGATCGAGGAAACTCGGTCGGCTTTTTCTATTGCCTTTTTTCAAACTGAAGATTGTCCCCGGGACATTCGGCCGGGTGAACATCGGGCTCCGAAATAGCATTCCCTTGGCGGGCGAGGACGTCTGTCGAGTCAACAGAAATATCCGCCGACGGACGCAAGTTTTCCGTTTGACCGGCGGGGGCCGCTGGCTAGTTTAAGCGTCTCAACGCTCTTCCAGTCCATGGAGATCACTGGCGGCGGCCGAACCCTTGCGTTCGCCGATCAAGCCCCTGTGTCTGCTGGACAACGAAGGACTTGGGACGCGGTCGTGCGCCATGGGGGGCGGCGATCGGGGATGACACGACATAATACCGAGGCGGTGATCGATGACGACCAAAGGCGGGGTAGTGACCCAAGAGTTCTCGGCTGCGTTCTCGACGGTTGCCTGCGAGCCTGCGGGCGCCGTCTGGAACAAGGTCTGCGTGGTGCTGAAGCGTGAGCTGGGCGACGCGGCTTTTGGCTCGTGGATCGCGCCCGCCATGCTGCGTGAAGGCCAGGCCGGCGACGTGGTGGTGGTGACGCCGACCGGGATCGCGCGCGACTGGATTCGCCGCAGCGCCTGGCGGCGCGTCAGCGAGCTGTGGGCGGCCAACGATCCCACGGCGCGCCGGCTGGACCTCAAGTCGCGCCTGGAGTTCGAGGCGGCCGGCGGCGCGACCGCGTCCATGGGCGGGGCCGGCTATGAAGCCAAGGCCGAGCCGATCGAGATCGTGCTGCCGGTGTCCAGCGACGTGCCGGCCCTGGCCCCCGCGCCGGCCAGCGGCGCCAAGGCCTCGCCCGTCCAGGGCCTGCAGGAACGCTTCACCTTCGACACCTTCGTGCCCGGCCCGGCCAACGAGTTCGCCCACGCCGTGGCCCGCCGGGTGGCCAGCTGGGCCGACGGCCACTTCAATCCGGTGCTGTTCCACGGCCCCTACGGCTTCGGCAAGACCCACCTGCTCAACGCCCTGGCCTGGGAGGCCATGCGCCAGGCCCCGACCAAGCGCGTGGTCTACCTGACCGCCGAGCGCTTCCTGTCCACCTTCGTGCGGGCGGTGATGGATCGCCAGACCGCGGCGTTCAAGGAAGAGCTGCGCGGCGCCGACCTCTTGATCATCGACGACGTGCACTTCATCGCCGGCAAGCAGTCGAGCCAGGAAGAGCTGTTCCACACCCTGACCGCCCTGGTCGAGGACGGCCGCCGGGTGGTGTTCTCCTCGGACCGCGCCCCGGCGGCGATGACCGAGATGGACGCCCGCCTGCGCTCGCACCTGTCGGCGGGCCTGGTCTGCGGCCTGGAGCCGGCCGACCGCGCCCTGCGCCTGGGCATCCTGGACCGCAAGCTGCAGGCGTTGTCGCGCCAGCACGGCTTCGAGCCGACCCTGCGCGCCGAGGTGCTGAACTTCCTGGCCGACCGCTTCACCGACAGCGTCCGCGAGCTGGAAGGCGCGCTGAACACCCTGTCGGCCCGGGCCGGCGAAGGCGTCTCGCGCCTGACCCTGGACGAGGTCCAGGCGATCCTGCGGCCGCACCTGCGGGCCGGCGAGAAGCGCATCACCATCGACGACATCCAGAAGGCCACGTCCGAGCACTACGGCATGAAGCAGGCCGACCTGCTCAGCGAGCGCCGCAACCGGGCCATCGCCCGTCCGCGTCAGGCGGCCATGTGGCTGGCCAAGCAGCTGACCACCCGCTCGCTGCCCGACATCGGCCGGCGGTTCGGCGGCCGCGACCACACCACCGTCCTGCACGCCGTGCGCCGCATCGAGGCCCTGCGCGCCGAGGACCCGACCCTGAGCCAGGACCTGGAGACGATCACCCGCAAGCTGCGCGGCTGAGGGTTTCGGTCTTTCAGGATGAGCAAGGGGCCGTCCGGTTGGGCGGCCCTTTTTCGGTTCTGGAAGGTCCCACAGGGGGAGGACCCCGGTTAGGCCACCCTCGCCCTTCTCAGGGTGATGTTGATCCGCCCTCCCCCCGGCACCAGGCCCGACGATCCCGCCAGGATCCGGTCCACCCCGTGGAAGGCCAGCCGCGCCGGGCCGGACAGGCGGCAGACGTCGCCGGACGACAGTTTCAGCGAGCGGGTCGGGTCCCGGCGCGAGGTCCCGCCGATCCGGAACACCGCCGTGTCGCCCAGCGAGATCGACAGCACCGGAAAGCGCGGATCGGCCTCGTCGCGGTCCTGGTGCAGGCCCATGCGGGCGTCGCCGCGATAGAGGTTGATCAGGGCGGAGTCCGGCGGGGTCTTCGGATCGCCCAGCGCCGCCCAGAGATCGAGCAGGACCTGGGGCATCGCCGGCCAGGGCTCGCCCGTGCCCGGATGGCGGTCGGCGTAGCGATAGCCGGCCTTGTCGCTGGTCCAGCCCAGCGGGCCGAAGCTGCTCATGGCCACGCTCATGGCCTTGCCATGGGCGGTCTCGTAACGGGCCGGCGGCGCGGCCTCGAGCGCCGCCTGGACCCGGCGCAGCAGATCAGCCTGCGCCCCGGGGTCCAGCGCGCCGGGCCACAGGTCGAAACCGGGCAGAACCTTGATAGATCTGAACATTACGCAGATTTAATGGGCCAGATGCGGCGCGACTGTGCTGGTTTGCGCCGCCGGGCAGGCCGGCCGAACAAATTTTGCAATCCAAGGCCGTTCATGCGTCGACTTCTCTCCTCCGCGGCTGCCGCCGTGCTCGTTTTTGCCGCCGGATCGACCCTGGCCGCAACCGCCGCTCCAGCCAAGTCGACCGTCGCCGCCGCCACCGTCACGACCCAGCTGCCGCGCGGCGTGGTCCCGACCCACTATGATCTGGCCTTCACCCCCGACGCCGACAAGCTGACCTTCACCGCCTCGGTGAAGATCGACATCGATGTCGCTGCCCCGACCAGCACCATCACCCTGCAGGCCGCCGACCTGACCTTCGCCAAGGCGCAGATCGCCGGCCCAGGTGGCGTCAAGGGGGGCGCGGCCAAGGTCAGCGTCGACGCCCAGGCCCAGACCGCCACCTTCACCTTCGACAAGCCGATCGCCAAGGGCGCCCACGTCCTGGCCATCGACTACAGCGGCAAGATCTACAAGCAGGCCGCGGGCCTGTTCGCCCTGGACTACGACACCGACCAGGGCAAGAAGCGGGCGCTCTACACCCAGTTCGAGAACTCCGACGCCCGCCGCTTCATCCCCTCGTGGGACGAGCCGTTCTTCAAGGCCACCTACGACGTGCAGGCCACGGTCCCGACCGGCCAGATGGCGATCGGCAACATGCCGGTCAGCAAGACGCAGGACCTGGGCGGCGGCAAGACGAAGGTGACCTTCGCCACCTCGCCGAGGATGTCGACCTACCTGCTGTTCTTCGGCCTGGGCGAGTTCGATCGCGCCACCGCCAAGGTCGGCGACGTCGAGATGGGGGTGATCACCAAGAAGGGCGACCTGGCCAAGGCCGACTTCGCCCTGAAGTCCTCGGGCCCGATCCTGCAGTGGTACAACGACTATTTCGGCGCGCCCTACCCGCTGCCGAAGCTCGACCACATCGCCGCTCCCGGCCAGAGCCAGTTCTTCAGCGCCATGGAGAACTGGGGCGCGATCTTCTACTTCGAATACGCCCTGCTGGACGACCCGGCGATCTCGACCCAGGGCGACCGCGAGAACATCTACACCACCGTGGCCCACGAAATGGCCCACCAGTGGTTCGGCGACCTGGTCACCATGTCCTGGTGGGACGATCTGTGGCTGAACGAAGGCTTCGCGTCGTGGATGGAGGGCCGGGCCACCGAGCGCTTCCATCCCGAATGGAACAGCCATCTGGGCGCGGTCGGCGGTCGCGAATACGCCATGGGCCTGGACTCGCTGTCGACCACCCACCCGGTGGTCCAGCACGTCGAGACCGTCGACCAGGCCAGCCAGGCCTTCGACGGCATCACCTACCAGAAGGGCGAGGCGGTCATCCGCATGCTCGAGGCCTATGTCGGTCCCGACGCCTGGCGCGACGGCGTGCGCCGCTACATCAAGGCCAACGCCCTCGGCAGCACCCAGACCGACGACCTGTGGCGCGAGGTCGAGGCCGCCGCCGGCAAGCCGATCACCGCCATCGCCCACGACTTCACCCTGCAGCCGGGCGTCCCGCTGATCACGGTCGAGGCCGGCGCCTGCGTGGCGGGCAAGACCCCGGTCGCCCTGACCCAGGGCGAGTTCAGCCGCGACAAGCCGACCAAGACCCCCCTGGCCTGGCGCGTGCCGGTCTCGGCCCAGGTCGCCGGCTCCAGCGCCGTGTCCAAGACCCTGGTCGAGGGCGGCAAGGGCTCGCTCAGCGTCGACGGCTGCGGCCCGGTGATCGTCAACGCCGGCCAGGCCGGCTATTTCCGCACCCTCTACACGCCCAAGGCCTTCGCCGGCGTCTCGGCCAGCTTCGCCAGGCTGCCGGCCATCGACCAGCTGGGGGTGATCTCCGACGCCTGGGCCCTGGGCCTGAACGGCCAGCAGGCCGTCACCGACGCCCTGGACCTGGTCATGGCCACGCCGGCCGACGCCGATCCCCAGGTCTGGGGCAAGGTCGCGTCCGTCCTGACCAATGTCGACGGCATGTACGACGGCGCGCCGGCCGAGCGGGCCGCCTTCCGCAAGCTGGCCGTCGCCCGCCTGGCGCCGGTGTTCCAGCGGGTCGGCTGGACCGCCAAGGCCGGTGAACCGGCGCCGGTGGCCACCCTGCGCACCAGCCTGATCGGCGCGCTCAGCACCCTGGGCGACCCCGCCGTGGTCGCCGAGGCCAAGCGCCGCTACGCCGCCGAGAAGACCGACCCGGCCGCCGTGCCCGGCCCGCTGCGCAAGGCGATCCTGGCCTCGGTCGGCCGCAACGCCGACGCGGCGGCCTGGGACGCCCTGCGCGCCCAGGCCCAGGCCGAGAAGACCCCGCTGATCCGCGACGAGCTCTTCAGCCAGCTGGCCTCGGCCCAGGATCCGGCCCTGGCCGCCAAGGCCCTGGACCTGGCCCTGAGCGGCGAGCCCAGCGAGACCCTGTCGGCCAACATGATCTCGACGGTGGCCAAGCTGCACCCGGACCTGGCCTTCGACTTCGCCGTCGCCCACAAGGACGCGGTGAACGGCAAGGTCGACGCGGCCTCTCGCACCAAGTTCATCCCCGGCCTGGCCAAGGCCTCGGCCGATCCGGCGATGATCGACAAGGTGCGGGCCTACGCCGCCGCCAACCTGCCGGCCGGCTCGCGCGGCGAGGCCGAGAAATCGGTGGCCTCGATCAC
The DNA here is from genome assembly GCF_059418465.1 of Caulobacter sp. GW821-FHT09A05. Lineage (NCBI taxonomy): Bacteria > Pseudomonadati > Pseudomonadota > Alphaproteobacteria > Caulobacterales > Caulobacteraceae > Caulobacter > Caulobacter sp. GW821-FHT09A05. The sequence goes on along the minus strand of NZ_JBWKPX010000017.1, from coordinate 11,257 downwards.
CGACCGCATCAAGGCCCGCAAGGCCGCGCTGCCCCAGATCACCGCGTGGACGGCCAGGAAGGGCTGAGGCGAACAAGGCCTCCAACCGCCGGGCGAGCGGATTCAGCGAACGCCAGTTGAGGCTTTCGGGCCGCTCTGGGCGCCTATCTGACGGAAGGACCGCGCTTTTTCGAGCGCGGTCTATTTCGTCATAGGTCACGATTCCCCTTCATTCCCTGCGGGATTGGGCTTGCAGGCTGGCGCCTATCCCCCATATCGGGCATCGAAGCGGGGTTGACGGGCTCGTCAACTTCGATTGAACGAACGCTTGCCGCTCGAACTCGTTTGGGCGGTGAGGATTTGGATCAACCGTTAGAACGCGACCAGACGGGGACGGCTCGAGAAAAACCGGGGCGCTTGCCTTAAGGCCCTTGTCACCGCCGTCCGCCATTCAGGAGCTGCAGGTCTCAACATGAGCAAGATTATCGGTATCGACCTTGGCACCACGAACTCGTGCGTGGCCATCATGGACGGCAAGACCCCGAAGGTGATCGAGAACGCCGAGGGCGCTCGCACCACCCCTTCGGTCGTCGCCTTCCTCGAGGATGGCGAGCGCCTCGTCGGGCAGCCCGCCAAGCGCCAGGCCGTCACCAACCCGACCAACACCCTTTTCGCGATCAAGCGCCTGATCGGCCGCAACGCCGCCGATCCGGTGGTCGAGAAGGACAAGGGCATGGTGCCCTACGAGATCGTCAAGGGCCCGACCGGCGACGCCTGGGTCAAGGCCCACGGCAAGGACTACAGCCCGCAGGAAGTCTCGGCCTTCATCCTGCAGAAGATGAAGGAAGCCGCCGAAACCCACCTGGGCGAGCCGGTGACCAAGGCGGTCATCACCGTTCCGGCCTATTTCAACGACGCCCAGCGCCAGGCCACCAAGGACGCGGGCAAGATCGCCGGCCTTGAAGTCCTGCGCATCATCAACGAGCCGACCGCGGCGGCCCTGGCCTATGGCCTGGAAAAGAACGACGGCAAGAAGATCGCCGTCTACGACCTGGGCGGCGGCACCTTCGACGTCTCGATCCTGGAGATCGGCGACGGCGTCTTCGAGGTGAAGTCGACCAACGGCGACACCTTCCTGGGCGGCGAGGACTTCGACCTGCGCGTCGTCGACTACCTGGCCGACGAGTTCAAGAAGGAACAGGGCGTCGATCTGCGCAAGGACAAGCTGGCCCTCCAGCGCCTGCGCGAAGAGGCCGAGAAGGCCAAGAAGGAGCTGTCCAGCACGGCTCAGTACGAAGTGAACCTGCCCTTCATCTCGATGAACGCGTCGGGCCCGCTGCACCTGAACATCAAGCTGTCGCGCTCCAAGCTCGAGGCCCTGGTGGAAGACCTGATCGCCCGCACCATCGGTCCGTGCGAACAGGCCCTCAAGGACGCCGGCCTGAAGAAGAGCGACATCGACGAGGTGATCCTGGTCGGCGGCATGAGCCGCATGCCCAAGGTCCAGCAGGCCGTGCAGGACTTCTTCGGTCGCGAGCCCCACAAGGGCGTGAACCCCGATGAAGTCGTGGCTCTGGGCGCCGCCGTCCAGGCCGGCGTGCTGCAAGGCGACGTCAAGGACGTGCTGCTGCTGGACGTGACCCCGCTGACCCTGGGCATCGAAACCCTCGGCGGCGTGTTCACCCCGCTGATCGAGCGCAACACCACCATCCCGACCAAGCGCTCGCAGACCTTCTCGACCGCCGACGACAATCAGTCGGCCGTGACGATCCGCGCCTTCCAGGGCGAGCGTCCGATGGCCGTCGACAACAAGTTCCTGGGTCAGTTCGACCTGCAGGGCATCCCGCCGGCGCCGCGCGGCGTGCCGCAGATCGAGGTCACCTTCGACATCGACGCCAACGGCATCGTCAACGTCCACGCCAAGGACAAGGCGACCAACAAGGAGCACTCGATCCGCATCCAGGCCAATGGCGGCCTCTCCGACGCGGACATCGAGCGCATGGTCAAGGAAGCCGAGGCCAACAAGGCCTCGGACGAGAAGAAGAAGGCGCTGGTCGAGGCCAAGAACCAGGGCGAGGCCATCGTGCACTCGACCGAGAAGGCCCTGGCCGAGCACGGCGACAAGGTCGGCGCGCCCGAAAAGGCCGCGATCGAGACCGGCCTGACCGACCTGAAGTCGGCGCTGGAAGGCGAGGACGTCGAGGCCATCCAGGCCAAGACCCAGGCCCTGATCCAGGCGTCGATGAAGCTGGGCGAAGCGATGTACAGCGCCCAGCAAGGCGCTGAAGGCGGCGAGGACGCCGCCGCCGATGACGGCGTCGTCGACGCCGAATTCGAAGAAGTCGACGACTCCAAGCCGTCGGCGTGACCATGGGTCGCGGGGCAGAACACCTGACCACGGTTTCCCCCGCGACATCTTTGGGGAACAAGGCTCCTGCCCGCCGCTTGCGGCCGGGCGGGGGCGCTCCCACCTCCTATTCCAACATGACTAGTGATCGACCCTGACGATGCGCGACTATTACGAAGTCCTGGGCGTGGCCCGTGGCTGCGATGACGCCGCCCTCAAGGCCGCCTTCCGCAAGATGGCGATGGAGCACCATCCCGACCGCAACGGCGGTTGCGAGAACGCCTCCTCGCGGTTCAAGGAAATCAACGAAGCCTATTCGGTGCTGTCGGACGCCCAGAAGCGCGCCGCCTACGATCGCTTCGGCCACGCCGGGGTGAACGGCGCCCAGGGCGGGCCCGGCGGCTTCGGCGGCGCCGACGCCAGCGACATCTTCAACGACGTGTTCGGCGACGTGTTCGGCGAGATGTTCGGCGGCGGCCGTCGCCAGTCGAACGGTCCCCAGCGCGGCCAGGACCTACGCTATGACCTGGAGATCACCCTCGAGCAGGCCTATGCGGGCGCCGAGGTCGAGATCAAGGTTCCCGCCGCCATCACCTGCGAGGTCTGCGACGGCTCGGGCGCCAAGCCCGGCACCAGCCCGACGGTCTGCGGCGCCTGCGGCGGGGCCGGTCGCGTGCGCGCCACCCAGGGCTTCTTCGCGGTCGAACGCGCCTGCCCCCGCTGTAGCGGTACGGGCCGCCTGGTGCTCGACCCCTGCCAGAACTGCCACGGCCACGGCCAGGTGCGCCGCGAGCGCGTGCTGTCGGTGCGCATCCCGGCCGGGGTCGACGACGGCGCCCGGATCCGCCTGGCGGGCGAAGGCGACGCGGGCGTGCGCGGCGGCCCGCGCGGCGACCTCTACCTGTTCCTGTCGGTCATCCCGCACGAGTTGTTCGAGCGCGACGGCCTGGACCTGCTGTGCACCGTGCCGGTGCCGATGACCGTGGCCGCCCTGGGCGGCGAGATCGACGCCCCCTGCCTGCTGGGCGGCGAAAACTGCGACGGCTCCAACCGCATGACCGTCAAGGTCCCGGAAGGCGCCCAGACCGGCAAGACCGTCCGCCTGAAGGGCAAGGGCATGCCGTCCCTGCGCAGCCGCCAGCGCGGCGACCTGGTGGTCGAGCTGTTCGTCGAGACCCCGACCCAGCTGTCGGCCCGGCAGAAGGAGCTCCTGCAGGAGCTGGCCGGCCTGTGCGGCGAAAAGCAGAACCCCAAGTCGGCCAATTTCGTCGGCAAGGCCAAGCGCTTCTGGGAAGAAGTGACGGGCAGCTAGGCCCTGGCCGCCTGTTTACAGGTCGCCGGAAGGTAAGCCCCGCAAGCTATACAATTTGAGATTGACGTTCGCGTGATTCTACGCGGACGTGTGCCTGCGCGTGTTGCGCGTTTCGCAGGAGATATCTCGATGAAGAATCGTTCTCTCGGACTGAAATTGGTGGGCGCCGCCTTCGCGGCCGGCGCATTGCTCAGCGCGGCGACCGTCACGCCGGTGCAGGCGCAACCCGACCGCTGCCGGGCCGAGGCCTGGGTCTTCTGCGATCCGTACTGGGCCCGGACCACGCCCGAGTGGCAAGCCTGCGTCGAGGACTACATCGCCAACTGCGTGATCAGCGACCCCGACCCCTGCGGCATCTATTCGCCCTGGTGCAGCATCAGGACGCCGAAGGCTCCCAAGGCCAGCAAGGCCTCGATCGTGAAGATGCTCGAGAAGCACAAGATCGCCTGATCCCGGACGGCCGCGCGGAAACGGCTCCCGCGCGGCCTGAGCGCCACGGTCGAGCGCGATCTGGTGGGTTTTCGCGGGATTAGTCCCCAGGGCTTGTGGATATCCCGCGCCGAACCCTTAACGGATGGGCCGACGCTCTGTACCTTCCCGCGGGATGAACGCCCCCGCCTCCCCTACCGTCCAGACCTATGACGCCACCGGCGCGACGCCGGTGATGCAGCAGTTCTTCGAGATGAAGGCGCGGCAGCCCGACGCCCTGATCTTCTTCCGGATGGGCGACTTCTACGAGCTGTTCTTCGACGACGCCTACAAGGCCGCCGCCGCTCTGGGCATCAGCCAGACCTTCCGGGGGACCCATAACGGCCAGCCGATCCCGATGGCCGGGGTGCCGCAGCACGCGGCCGAGGCCTATCTGTCCAAGCTGATCCGCATGGGCTTCAAGGTCGCCGTCTGCGAGCAGATGGAAGACCCCGCCGAGGCCAAGAAGCGCGGCTCCAAGTCGGTGGTCCGCCGCGACATCGTCCGGGTGGTCACGCCCGGCACCCTGACCGAGGACGGCCTGCTGGACGCGCGCGGCGCCAACCGCCTGGCGGCCGTCGCGGTGCGGGCCGGCCAGGCGGCGGTGGCCGCCGTCGAGCTGTCCACCGGCGAGGTCGAGTGCTTCCTGGTGGCCAAGGACGCCGTGGCGGCGATCCTGGCCGCCCTGGCTCCATCCGAGACGTTGGTCGCCGACCGCCTGTTGTCGGACGAGCACCTGTCCCAGACCCTGAAGATCTGCGGCGGGCTGATCCAGCCCATGCCCTCGGCCCTGTCCGAGCCCCAGGCGTCGGAAACCCGGGTCAAGCGGCTGTACGGCGTCGACACCCTGGACGGGTTCGGCGGTCTCTCGTCGGCCGAGATCGGCGCCCTGGGCCTGATCGCCGCCCACCTGGAGATGACCCAGGCCGGCAAGCTGCCGGCCCTGCGCGCGCCGCGCCGCGCGGCCGAGGCCGACGTGATGGCCATCGACCCGGCCACCCGCTCCAGCCTGGAGATCGACCGCACCCAGGGCGGCGACCGCAACGGCTCGCTGCTGGCCTGCATCGACCGCACGGTGACCGCCGGCGGGGCCCGCCTGCTGGCCTCGCGCCTGGCCCGGCCGCTGCTGGACCCCGCCGCCATCGACGCCCGCCTGGACGCGGTGGAATGGTTCGTCGACCACCGGACCCTGCGCGAGCGCCTGCGCGAGGTGCTGAAGGGGGCCGGCGACATGGCCCGCGCGCTGTCCCGCCTGGCCCTGGGCCGCGGCGGGCCGCGCGACCTGGGCTGCCTGAAGGACGGGCTGAAGACCGGCGAGAAGCTGGCCGGCATGGTCGGCGGGACCAGCGACCCGCTGTCGCCGCCGCCCGCCGAGCTGGAAGCGGCGCTGAAGGCCCTGACCCCGTCGCTGCAGGTGGGCCTGTCGCGGCTGCTGGACGCCCTGGAGGTGGGCCTGGGTCCCGACCTGCCGGCCCTGGCCCGCGACGGCGGCTTCGTGGCGCCGGGCGTGCGGCCCGAACTGGACCAGGCCCGCGCCCTGCGCGACGACAGCCGCCGGGTGGTGGCCGCCCTGGAAACCCGCCTGTGCCAGGAAAGCGGCGTGCCGCTGAAGATCCGCCACAACGGCGTGCTCGGCTATTTCGTCGAGGCCACGGCTGGCAAGGCCGACCCGCTGTTCCAGCCGCCGCTGAACGCCACCTTCATCCACCGCCAGACCCTGGCCAACCAGGTGCGGTTCACCACGGTCGAGCTGGCCGACCTCGACGCCCGCATCGCCCAGGCGGCCGAGCGGGCCCTGGCCATGGAGGTCGCGGCCTTCGAGGACTGGCGCGCCGAGGCCGTGGCCCTGGCCGAGCCGATCCAACTGGCCGCCGAGGCCCTGGCCCGGCTGGACGTCGCCGCCGCCCTGGCCGAATGGGCCGAGGACGCCGGCGCGGTGCGCCCGACCGTCGACCGGTCCCTGGCCTTCGACGCCCGCGCCGCCCGCCACCCCGTGGTCGAGGCGGCGGTCAAGCGGGCCGGCGACCCCTACACCCCCAACGACTGCCGCCTGGACGCGGCCGGCGAGGCGGGCGCGCGGCTGTCGATCGTCACCGGCCCGAACATGGCCGGTAAGTCGACCTTCCTGCGCCAGAACGCCCTGCTGGCCATCCTGGCCCAGTCCGGCTGCTACGTGCCGGCCAAGAGCCTGCGCCTGGGCGTCGTCGACCGGCTGTTCAGCCGCGTCGGGGCCGGCGACGACCTGGCCCGGGGCCGTTCGACCTTCATGATGGAGATGGTCGAGACCGCCGCCATCCTCACCCAGGCCAGCCCGCGCAGCCTGGTGATCCTCGACGAGATCGGCCGGGGCACGGCCACCTATGACGGCCTGGCCATCGCCTGGGCCTGCGCCGAGGCCCTGCACGACGTCAATCGCTGCCGGGCCCTGTTCGCCACCCACTATCACGAGCTGGCCACGCTGGAGACGCGGATGGCCCATGTCTCGAACCTCAGCCTGCGGGCCAAGGAGTGGAACGGCGACCTGGTCTTCCTGCACGAGGCCGCCGCCGGCCCCGCCGACCGCTCCTACGGCGTCCAGGTGGCCAAGCTGGCCGGCGTGCCGCCCCAGGTCGTGGCCCGCGCCAAGGAGGTGCTGGACCGGCTGGAGAGCAAGGCCGAATCGCCGGCCAAGCTGGACGAGCTGCCGCTGTTCGCCGCCTCCGCCCCGGTCTCGGCGCCTGTTCAGGCGGCGCCCAGCCGCACGGACGCGGCGCTGGAGGCGCTGGACGTCGACGGCATGAGCCCGCGCGAGGCGCTCGACGCGCTCTACCGTCTTAAGGCTCTGCTCAAGACCTGACATCGTATAGTGAAGGCGGCGGCGCGGCGGACCGGCTTGACGGGTTCGACGCGCGCGCCCGGGAACCCCATATAGTCGCCATGCCCCGCCGTCTTCGCCCCACGCCCTTGGAACATGTCGTCGACGGCCACGCCCTGCGCGCCCGGCTGTCGGCCGCCGCCCTCGACCTGATCGGCGACGAGGCCGGCCAGCGGACCCGCGCCATCGAGATCCTCAAGCAGGCGCTGTTCCGCGGCCGGATGATCGCCAAGGAGCGGCTGGAGAACGGGGCCGGCGGCCTGGAGACGGCCCGCCTGCTCAGCGGCGTCACCGACGAGGTGATCACCGCCCTCTACGACTTCACCACCGTCCACGTGTTCCGGGCCCGCAACCCGACCGAGGGCGAGCGCCTGTGCCTGCTGGCCGTGGGCGGCTACGGTCGGCGCACCCTGGCGCCGTTCTCGGACATCGACCTGCTGTTCCTGCGCCCCTACAAGCAGACCCCCCACGCCGAGAGCGTGATCGAGTTCATGCTTTACGCACTGTGGGACCTGGGCTTCAAGGTCGGCCACGCCTCGCGGACCATCGAGGAGTGCGTCAAGCTCTCCAAGGAAGACTACACGATCCGCACCTCGATCCTGGAGGCCCGCCGCCTGACCGGCGACGAGCGCCTGGCCGACGAGCTGAAGAAGCGGTTCCGCGACGACGTCATGAAGGGCACCGGCGCGGCCTTCGTCTCGGCCAAGCTGAAGGAGCGCGACGACCGCCAGGCCCGGGCCGGCGCCAGCCGCTACATGGTCGAGCCCAACGTCAAGGAGGGCAAGGGCGGCCTGCGCGACCTGCACACCCTGATGTGGATCGCCGAATACCTGCACCCGGTCGACCGGCCCGAGGACGTCTTCCTGCTGGAGGTGTTCGACCGCCGCGAGGCCAAGGGCTTCATCCGCGCCTTCGACTTCCTGCACGCCGTGCGCGCCCACCTGCACTTCGCCACCGGCCGGCCCGAGGAGCGCCTGACCTTCGACCTGCAGCCGGAGATCGCCCGCCGCATGGGCTATGGCGACCGCGGCGACGCCCCGGCGGTCGAGCGCTTCATGCGCCGCTACTTCCTGGTGGCCAAGGAGGTCGGGGCCCTGACCCGCGCCTTCTCGGCCAAGCTGGAGGCCGAGCACTTCAAGAACGAGCCCAAGGGCATCTCGCGCTTCCTGCCCGGCGGCGGCAAGCCCAAGCGCAAGGCCCTGGACGTGGCCGGCTTCTACGAGGACGGCGGCCGGCTGAACATCGACGGCCCGCGGGTGTTCGAGGCCGACCCGGTCAACCTGATCCGCCTGTTCAAGACCGCCGACGACCGCGACCTGGACCTGCATCCCGACGCCTTCACGGCGGTGACCCGCAACCTGAACCTGATCACCTCGAAGGTCCGCCGCGACCCCCTGGCGACCCGGGCGTTCCTCGACCTGCTGGCCCGGGGCAAGCGCTCCTACCGCACCCTGACCCTGATGAACGACGCCGGCGTGCTGGGGCGGTTCATCCCCGAGTTCGGCCGCATCGTCGCCCAGATGCAGTTCAACATGTACCACTCCTACACGGTGGACGAGCACACCCTGCGGGCCGTGGGCCTGATCGGCGACATGGCCGCCGGCCGCCTAGTCGACGACCACCCGCTGGCCGTCTCGATCATGCCGCTGATCGAGGACCGCGAGGCCCTGTTCCTGGCCATGCTGCTGCACGACACCGGCAAGGGCGGGGTGGGCGGCCAGGAGAAGGCCGGGGCCCGCAGCGCCCGCAGCGCCTGCGAACGCCTGGGCGTCGAGCGCGCCAAGGTCGAGCTGGTCGCCTGGCTGGTCGAAAATCATCTCGTCATGAGCGACTTCGCCCAGAAGCGCGACGTGGCCGACCCCGGCACGGTCGCCGCCTTCGCCCGCATCGTCGAGAACCCCGAACGCCTGCGCCTGCTGCTGGTGATCACCGTGGCCGACATCCGCGCCGTGGGCCCGGGCGTCTGGAACGGCTGGAAGGGCCAGCTGCTGCGCGAGCTCTACAACGCCACCGAGGCGGTGTTCCGGGGCGGGCGCGGGAGCGACGCCGCCGCCCATGTCCAGCGCCACCAGGAAGCCGCCGCCGAGGCCGCGCGCGAGGCGCTGGTTACGGCCGACCCCGCCGCCAAGGGCTGGGCCCAGGCCATGGAGGCGGCCTATTTCGGCGCCTTCTCGCTGGACGACCTGAAGGCCCACGCGGAACTGGCCCGTCGCGCCGCGATCCAGGGCGGGGCCGCCGCCGAGGGCCGGGTGCCCGCCGGGGCCAACGCCGCCGAGATCGTGGTGGCCGCCAAGGACCGTCGCGGCCTGTTCGCCGACCTCGCTCTCGCCATCTCATCCTTGGGGGGAAATGTGGTCGGGGCCCGGGTCTTCACCTCCCGCCAGGGCCAGGCCCTGGACGTCTTCCATGTGCAGGACGTGACCGGCGCGGCCCTGGGCTGCGAGAACCCGCGCGCCCTGCGCCGCCTGGCCGACGCCCTGGAGGCGGCCGGCCGCGGCGAGCCGATCGCCGTCGAGCCCCGGCGCGGCGCGGAGCTGTCGCGCACCGCCGCCTTCTCGATCGCCCCCTCGGTCGTCATCGACAACGAGGCCTCCAACGAGGCCACCGTGGTCGAGGCCTCGGGCCGCGACCGGCCTGGCCTGCTGCAGGCCCTGGCCCGCACCCTGGCCGACAACGGCCTGTCCATCCAGTCGGCCCATATCGACGGCTATGGCGAGCGGGCGGTCGACGCCTTCTACGTGCAGACCTCGGAAGGCGGGAAGGTGGCCGACACCAGGAAGGTCACGGCGCTGAAGGCCGACCTGCTGGCGGCCTTGGAGCAGAACGAGGCGGGGGCGCCGAACACCCGGCCGGGCCTGAAGCGGGCGCGGGCCAGCGTGGCGCGGTAGGCGGTGGATTGGGCTGTGGCCTTGGTCTGCTCCGCCTCGAAGGCAACCCGAGGTGCGCTTGCGGCGCGAGCGCTAAAACCCGCTTTCGACCCGTTCCGGACGTCATAAACGTCCGCTTATGGTTGAGGGGCAAGTCTCGACTGCGACTAGCTCGAAGGGAAGAAATGACCGAAACTCGCGTCTACAAGTTCCTCGATCGTGAGCACGTGCCGCTTGTCTTGAAGGGTAGCCTCAAGTTTGGCCGGGCCGGAACCTACCGCGTTCTCGAGATCGTCTCTGAAGAAGACTGGATTGGTGACGTGATGGAGGCCGTGGCCATCACTCGTGTCAATCGAACGCTACTATCGAACATGGATCCAGAAATTCGGCAGGAGATGCGTGCTAACGGCGTCAGCATCGAGGCCGGAATCCAAGTGCACATCGACATGGATTTCCATCGCGCGGCCGAGTGCTGGATCTTTTCTTTGGCGGTCGGCGAACTAACTGAGCTTACCCGAACGATGTGCCGGGCACCTGATCGTCAAAACTACGACGGCTGCATTGAAGTGCTTGACCTTGACCTTCTGGTCAAACGGATAATGGATGCACCCTTCGGTTCGGGCCGACGGCTGTCGGAGGTCTTTGAAATCACTCATGGCAAAGTTCGGTACGGTGATGACCGTGGCGAGCGAGAGGGAGTGATTGCGAACGCCGATCCTTTTGTGAAATCGAACAGGTTCCGCCCGCAGAACGAATACCGGATCGTTCTCATGCCGCGAGCCGATGTCCCGGTGACCGACATCTTTTTGGAAATCGACCCGACCGGTGTCTTCTCTGAGCAAAGGGTTCTTGGTCTCAAGTCGAAGGAGCGGGCAACATTATTAAGCGCCAGAGAGGCCCTCGAATACATCCGAAGTGTCGTCATTCCCCGCCTTAGTCCGGGAAATAATACGTTTGAAGAAATGTCACGAACAGACAATGCTGATCTCGCGCGCGCCTTTTATGCATGTCATCGTCCGGACGTCACGGTAGAAAACGCCTTTGCGCGGGGCGAGCACCGATCAGTAATCACACTGGCGCTAGAATATTGGCTTCCAAATGGTTCTTGGGATAGCAACTGGCAGGCTCCAACGAAAGGCTCTCTTTGGGCCACCGCCGAAGAGTAATGCACTACAGCTTGGACGCCAATTCGGTCACCTTGCTAAGCGCGTTCAATCTAGCACCCCATAGCAGCGGGCGCGGGGTCCGATTTCGGGAAGGATAGCAAAGACCGCAACTCCACCTTTCCTGGAAGTTCCGAAGGTCCGCTTGGTGCAAGCCCCCATCCGCCCCGGATGGGGCCTCACCTTAAACCCTTGGTGGATCGGAGCTCTGGCGTCTGGCCGTGTCAAGGATCGCCCCGCAGGGGCGACCGCGGCGCGGCCGGCCGG
>NZ_JBWKPX010000016.1:0-124941 GCF_059418465.1 Caulobacter sp. GW821-FHT09A05 | reverse complement strand
CCCCCAGAGGGGGAGGATCTATGCCGTGCGACCGCCATCACGCCGCCACCGTGTACTTGTCATACCCCTCGGCCTCGAGCTGCAGCGCCAGCTCCGGGCCGCCCGAGGCGACGATGCGGCCGGCGGCCAGCACGTGGACGCGGTCGGGTTTGATGTAGTCCAGCAGGCGCTGGTAGTGGGTGATGACCAGCATGCCGCGGTCGGGGGCGCGCAGAGCGTTGACGCCTTCCGAGACGATCTTCAGGGCGTCGATGTCCAGGCCCGAATCCGTCTCGTCCAGGATCAGGAACTTCGGCGACAGCATCGCCATCTGCAGGATTTCCATCCGCTTCTTCTCGCCGCCCGAAAAGCCGACGTTCAGGCCGCGCTTGAGCATGTCGAAGTCGATCTTCAGCGCCGCGGCCTTTTCCTTGGCCAGCTTCAGGAAGGCCGGGGCGGCGATCTCGTCCTCGCCGCGCGCACGGCGCTGGGCGTTCAGCGCCGTACGGATGAAGGTCAGGGCCGGCACGCCCGGGATCTCCAGCGGATACTGGAACGACAGGAACACGCCCTTGGCGGCCCGCTCGTTGGGCTCCAGCGCCAGCAGGTCCTCGCCGTTCAGCGTGGCCGAGCCTTGCGTGACCTCATAGCCGCCCCGGCCGCTCAGCACGTAGGATAGGGTCGACTTGCCCGCCCCGTTCGGCCCCATGATGGCGTGCACTTCGCCCGCCGGCACGTCGAGCGTGACGCCCTTGAGGATCGGCTTGTCGCCGACGGTGGCGTGAAGGTTCTGGATGGAGAGCATCGAAGTCACTTCATGATCTCCTTCTCCCCTTGCGGGAGAAGGTGGCCCGCGTAGCGGGTCGGATGAGGGGTTGAAAGTCGGCTCAACCGCGAACGGCGGAAAGGTCGGCGAGACCCCTCATCCGTCGGCTTCGCCGACACCTTCTCCCGCAAGGGGAGAAGGAAGGAGGCATGTGTCGTCATCCCACCGAGCCTTCCAGCGAGATCGCCACCAGCTTCTGGGCCTCGACGGCGAATTCCATCGGCAGCTGCTGCAGCACGTCCTTGACGAAGCCGTTGACCAGCAGGGCCACGGCCTCTTCCTGCGAAAGCCCGCGCTGCTGGCAGTAGAACAGCTGGTCGTCCGACAGGCGGGTCGTCGTGGCCTCGTGCTCGAACACGCTGTGGCCGTTGCGGGCCTCGATGTACGGGACGGTGTGGGCGGCGCAGGTCTTGCCGATCAGCAGGCTGTCGCACTGGGTGAAGTTGCGCGCGCCCTTGGCTTTCGGGTGGGCCGAGACCAGGCCGCGATAGGTGCTGGTCGACTTGCCGGCGCTGATGCCCTTGGCGACGATCCGCGAGCGGGTGTTGGCGCCCAGGTGGATCATCTTGGTGCCGGTGTCGGCCTGCTGGTGGCCGTTGGTCACGGCGATCGAGTAGAACTCGCCCGAGCTGCCCTCGCCGCGCAGCACGCAGGACGGATACTTCCAGGTGATGGCCGAGCCGGTCTCGACCTGGGTCCATGACACCTTGGAGCGGTCGCCGCGGCAGTCGGCGCGCTTGGTGACGAAGTTGTAGATGCCGCCCTTCCCCGTCTCCGGATCGCCCGGATACCAGTTCTGGACGGTGGAATACTTGATCTCGGCGTCGTCCAGCAGCACCAGCTCGACCACGGCGGCGTGCAACTGGTTCTCGTCGCGCATCGGGGCCGTGCAGCCCTCCAGGTACGAGCAGTAGGCGCCCTTGTCGGCGATGATCAGGGTGCGCTCGAACTGGCCGCTGTCCTTGGCGTTGATGCGGAAATAGGTCGACAACTCCATCGGGCAGCGCACGCCCGGCGGGATGTAGACGAACGAGCCATCGCTGAAGACCGCGCTGTTGAGGCAGGCGAAATAGTTGTCCGAGGTGGGCACGACCGAGCCGAGGTACTGCCTGACCAGTTCCGGGTGCTCGCGGATCGCCTCGCTCATCGAGCAGAAGATCACCCCGACCGCCGCCAGCTCCTTCTTGAAGGTGGTGACCACGCTGACGCTGTCGAACACCGCGTCCACGGCGTAGCGCGGCGCGCCCTCGACGCCGGCCAGCACGGCCTGCTCCTTCAGCGGGATGCCCAGCTTCTCGTAGACGGCCAGGATCTCGGGATCCACCTCGTCCAGGCTCTTGGGCCCGGCCTTGGTCGAGGGGGCGGCGTAGTAATAGCTGTCCTGGTAGTCGATCTTGGGGAAGTCGACATTGGCCCAGGTGGGCTCCTCCAGCTCCAGCCAGCGGCGATAGGCCTCCAGCCGCCAGTCCAGCATCCACTGGGGCTCGTTCTTCTTCTCGGAGATGAAGCGCACGATGTCCTCGGAGAGGCCCTTGGGGGCGAACTCCTGCTCGATATCGGTCGTGAAGCCGTGCTCGTACTTCTCGAGCGACGCGACGGTATCAATGGTCTCTTTGACCGCGGCCACTACGCCACCTCCCGGCGCCGGGCGCCGATACGCGAATAGGCGGCGAGCCAGGCGTCGCCGCAGGAAATCCAGTCTTGCTCGCTCGAGGCCCAGCCGCCGCTGACGCGCAGTGCGAACGGGGCCAGGTCCGCCCGGCCCATGGCGTCCACCACGCGGCTGGCCTTGACCTTGCCCGACGAGCAGGCGCTGCCGGCGCTGACCATCACCCCGGCCAGGTCCAGGCTCATCACCTGGATCTGCGAGGCGAAGCCCTCGGCCGCCAAACACAGGGTTTGAGGCAGGCGTTGCGCGCCCTCCCCGAGCACGACCGCGCCAGCGGCCTTGACCCGTTCGGCCAAGGCGTCGCGCCATGTGCCCTGATTGGCCATCGCGGGCAAGTCGCGAGCCGACGCTTGCGCCGCCGCGCCGAAGCCGGCGATCCCGGCGACGTTCTCGGTGCCGGCCCGGCGGCCGCGCTCCTGGCCGCCGCCGTGCTGCTGGCGCACGATCGTGGCGCGCGTGCCGGCGACCAGCGCCCCGACGCCCTGCGGCCCGCCCAGCTTGTGGGCCGACAGCGCCAGGGTGTCGGCGCCCAGGGCGGAAAAGTCGATGGCGATCTTGCCGGCGGCCTGGACGGCGTCGACGTGCAGCCAGCCGTCGGCGGCGCGGACCAGGGCGGCGGCTTCCGCCACCGGCTGGATCACGCCGGTCTCGTTGTTGGCCAGCATCAGGCAGACCAGGGCCCGGCCCTCGTCGTCCAGGGCCTCCTCCAGCCAGTCCAGCCGAGCGACGCCGTCGGTGTCGAGCGGCATCTTCAGGACCTGCAGGCTCGAGGCGGCGGCGGTCTCCAGCACGGCGTCGTGCTCGCCCTCGCTGACGATGATGCGGTTGAAGCCGGCGAAGGCGGCGCTGCCGATGGCCAGGGCGTTGGCTTCCGTGCCGCCGCTGACGAAGGTGACCGAGCCGGCCACGACCCCGACCAGGGCGGCGACCTGGGCGCGGGCGGTCTCGACGATGTCGCGGGCGGCCCGGCCGCTGGCGTGCACCGAGGAGGGGTTGCCGGCGACCTCGAAGGCGCGCAGCACCGCCTCCCGCGCCTCGGGACGGATCGGGGCGGTGGCGTTGTAGTCGAGATAGATCGTGGGCCTGGTCACGCCGCCGCCATCTCCCCTGCCTTGTCCCCCAGCTTGTCCTTGTCCTTGGCCTTCCGGGCCCGCTCCTTGAGCTTGCCGTCCAGCACGTCGGCCACCGACACGCTGGCCAGGTAGCCGTGGATCTGGCGGCCCATCTCTTCCCACAGGTCGTGGGTCAGGCACTGGGCGCCGCCGGCCATGCAGCCCTTGGGCGCGCCCTTGCCGACGCCGGTCTTGGACAGGCCGCAGCGGGTCGCCCGCAGGGGCTCGTCCACGGCCAGGACGATGTCGGCGATGGCGGTGTCGCGGGCCTCGCGGGCCAGGCGATAGCCGCCGCCGGGGCCGCGGGCGCTGACCACCAGCCCCTTGCGGCGCAGGCGGGCGAAGAGCTGTTCCAGATACGACAGCGAGATCTGCTGGCGGGCGGCGATCTCGGCCAGGGCCACGGCGCGGCCCTCCGCTTCGTCCTGCCGGCGGGCCAGGTCGGTCATGGCCATGACCGCGTAGCGTCCCTTGGTGCTCAGGCGCATGCGCCTTATCTCCTTGCGGATTCCCCGCGCATCGGCTTAGGCGTGTGCTACAAGCCGCGACTTCGCGCCCGAGGCCCTGACGAAAGACCAAGGCGCGCGGTGCGGATTTAGGAAGACCAAGCGCAGTGGTCAAGTATTCCTTCGCCTCTTCCCCCTTTGGGCGAGGCGGAAGGAGACGGCCCCGTCGCCCCTTTTTGGATAGGGACCTTGAATGCCTGACGTGATTTTGACCGGAGCTTCGGGCCGTATCGAAGGCCGCTATTCCCCGGGCAAGACCGACAACGCCCCGATCGCGCTGATCCTGCACCCGCACCCCAAGGCGGGCGGCCACATGAACCATCCGGTCTCGGTGCAGCTGTACCACCTGTTCATGAAGCGCGGTTTCGCGACCCTGCGCTTCAACTTCCGCGGCGTGGGCCGCAGCCAGGGCGAGTTCGACAGCGGCATCGGCGAGCTGGCCGACGCGGCCACGGCCCTGGACTGGCTGCAGTCCAACAACCCCGCCGCCGCCCAGACCTGGGTCGCCGGCTACAGCTTCGGCGCCTATATCGGCATGCAGCTGCTGATGCGCCGTCCGGAAACCGACGGCTTCATCTCGGTGTCGCCGCCGACCAACATGTACGACTTCAGCTTCCTGGCCCCCTGCCCGGCCTCGGGCCTGATCCTGACCGGCGCGGCCGACACCGTCGTGCCGCCGGTCGAGGTCGAGCGCGTGGTCTCCAAGCTGCGCACCCAGAAGGGCATCGTCATCGACTACGAGGTCGTCGACAAGGCCACCCACTTCTGGGCCGAGCACCTGCCCAGCGTCGAGAAGAGCGTCGGCGACTATCTGGACAAGCGCCTGGAAATGAACCCGATCCCGTAGGCCTTGGCCCTGGGTAACCGGGAGTTACCGGTACCACAAGGCTTGCGGTCCTGGACAACTCACCGTCATTCTACGCGGAACAGCGTTCCGGGAGAACGACGGTGAGCCAGACCATACGGCCGTTCCTGATGTTTCAGGCGCGGGACGCCGAAGCGGCGATGAGCTTCTACGTCTCGCTCTTCGCCGACGGCGAAGTTCTCGAGGTCGAGCGCTACGGCCCCGGCGGCCCCGGTCCCGAAGGCACGGTGATCCGCGCCCGATTCCGGATCGGCGGCCAGGAGGTTTTCTGCTCCGACAGCTTCGTCAGGCACGCCTTCGACTTCACGCCCGCCTCGTCCCTGTTCGTCGATTGCCAGTCCGAAGATGAGTTCGCGCGGCTCGCCGCCGCCCTGGGCGAGGGCGGAGCCGAGCTGATGCCGCCGGGCGACTACGGCTTCAGCCGGCGCTTCGCCTGGGTCAACGACCGGTTCGACGTGTCCTGGCAGCTCAACCTGGCCTGACACGGCTCGCCTTCACCTCTATATATTCACCATCTGAGGAATTTCTGGATGGCGGGCATGCACTACGACATCGTTATCGTCGGCGGCGGGGCCGGCGGGCTGGAGCTGGCGGCGCGGCTGGGACGCAAGCTGGGCCCCAAGGCCGGCAAGGAGCGGGTGCTGCTGATCGACCGCTCCAGCTTCCACATCTGGAAGCCGACCCTGCACGAGGTGGCGGCCGGCACGCTGGACACCCACCAGGAGGGCCTGTCCTATTCGATCCTGGGCCGCGCCAACCATTTCAGCTTCCTGCTGGGCGAACTGGAAAGCTTCGACCCCGTCGCCAAGCGCCTGAGCCTCAAACCCATCCTGGGCGAAGGCGGCAAGGTGCTGGTCCCCGAACGCGGGGTGACCTTCAGCTGGGGCGTGCTGGCGATCGGCAGCGGCTCCAACCTGTTCGGCACGCCCGGGGCCGACCAGGCCCACCTGCTGGAGCGCACCGAGGACGCCGAGGCCTTCCACACCCGCCTGCTGGCCGCCTTCATGAAGGCCTCGTTCTCGACCGAGAAGAGCATGAGCGTGGCCATCGTCGGCGGCGGGGCCACGGGGGTGGAGCTGTCGGCCGAGCTGATCGAGGCCCATCGCGAACTGCTGGGCAGCCTGGGCAGCGAGCAGCGCTTCCGCCTGGACATCGCCATCGTCGAGGCCGCGCCACGCATCCTGGGCGGCCTGCCCGAGAAGATCTCCGACCAGGCCACGCTCGCCCTGGAGCGCAAGGGCGTGCGGGTCCGCACCGGGGCCAAGGTGGTGGCCGTCCACGCCGACCGGCTGGAGACCAGCCAGGGCGACATCCCGGCCGACCTGATCGTCTGGGCCGCCGGGGTCAAGGCCGCTCCCACCAACGCCGGCTACGGGCTGGAGATCAACAGGACCAACCAGTTCGTGGTCAACGAGCGGCTGGAGACCTCGGCGCCAGACGCCTGGGCCCTGGGCGACTGCGCCGCCGCCCCCTGGATCGGCACGGCCGGCAAGGAGGGGCGGATCATCCCCGCCCGCGCCCAGGCCGCCCACCAGCAGGCCAGCTACCTGGCCAAGGCCCTGATCGCCCGCCTGGGCCAGCGCCGGGTGGAGGCGCCGTTCGTCTATCGCGACTTCGGTTCGCTGCTGTCGCTGGGCGAGAACAAGGGGGTCGGGGCGCTGATGGGCGGCCTGGGCGGGCCGAACTTCTTCGTCGAGGGCCTGATTGCCAAGTGGGCCTACATCTCGCTGCACCTGGACCACCACCGGGCGATCATGGGCACGCCCAAGACCATCGTCCTGGCCCTGGCGCGCCTGCTGCAACAGCGCGTGGCGGGACGGCTGAAGCTGCATTGAGGATGCGGGGACGCGCGTGGCGGGGCGTGTTCCACAATCTCCCCCCTCCGGCCGTCATCCCGGGCCTCGTGCCCGGGCCCCCTCTGTCCGCCGCAGGTGCGGAGGGGTGGCGCGCTGGCGCGCCATGGCGCTTCACCGTCAGCTGAACCAGGGGTTCCCGCCGCAAGGGCGGGAATGACGGAGGTTAGGGGATGGGCGCAGCTGGATCCTCGTCGGCACCGAGAAGAACCTCAACCCTTCCAACGTCCTGCGAAAAAGCGAGCGTCACCGGTCCTCGGCGCTGAAACTCCCCTTATCCTTATCTCACCTCGTCGCGGGAAAGGGCGCATGGCCAGCGACCGATGCGGCGGCGGGGGGCGATCGAGCGGGTAGCTCTGTCGGTGGTGTTGTCCGCGTGCGTAGGGGACAGGACCAACCTTTCGTCTCTGGTGCCGGTCGGGCCTGTTATACAGATACGACGTGACGTAAGGGCCGGTTGAGCAGCAGGCGAGCGGTGACAGGCTCGCGGTCCGGGACCGGGTGTCGTTGACCCGGCCCGCCCGTCGGAGGCTTCAAGGCGGCGAAGCCCGAACAGGGCTCAGCGCCGCAGGCTTCCGGATAACGATGGCGCGGAGCGATCTGGGCTTCGTCGAAACGGTAACAACTCAAACACTCCGGACGATGTCCGGCGCTCCGCGACCCTTTCCATAACCTCAGCGGTTTCCGCGTGAGAGGGCGAGGCCGCGCCCATCAGATCCTCCCCCTGTGGGGGAGGTGTCGGCGCAGCCGACGGAGGGGGGAGTGATCGGCGGATGGCCGCAACCCGGATCGACGACCCCAAACCTCCCCCCACCGATCGCTACGCGATCGCCTCCCCCACGGGAGGAGGATTGACGATCCTTCCGCCGGTCATCGGCGCGGCCACTCCGGTCGTGCCCGGGAAGCTGATCGGCAGGCCGCGCGCCGTGCGGGCCGCCAGGAAGGCGAAGGCCTCGGCCTCGATGGCGTCGCCGCGCCAGCCAACGGCCTCGGCGGTGCGGACCGGCACGGGCGCGCGGTCGGCCAGGGCCTTCATGATCTGCGGATTGTGGCGGCCGCCGCCGCAGACGATCAGGGCCTGGGGGCGCTGGCCGTGCTCGAAGGCCTTGACGACGGCCTCGGCGGTGAAGGCCACCAGGGTGGCGGCGGCGTCCTCGGAGGACAGGTGATCGACCAGGTCGAGCGGAAAGTCGTAGCGGTCCAGAGACTTGGGGGCTGGACCGGAGAAATAGTCGCTGGCCAGGAACGTCTCCAGCACCGCCTGGTCGACGGCCCCGGCCGCCGCCAGCCGGCCGTTCTCGTCGAACCGTCCCAGCCCCCGGGCCTGCAGCATCAGGTCGATCATGCCGTTGCCCGGACCGGTGTCGAAGGCCAGCAAATCGCCGTCGGGACCGATCAGGGTGATGTTGGCCACCCCGCCGATGTTCAGCGCCGCCACCGGCGCCGGCAGGCTCGAGGCCTGGGCCCGGGCGGCGTGATAGATCGGGGCCAGCGGCGCCCCCTGCCCGCCCGCCGCCACGTCGGCGGTGCGGAAGTCGAACGCCACCGGCCGCCCGCAGGCCCGGGCCAGCCGCTCGGCGTCGAGAAGCTGCACGGTCCGGCCGATCCGGCCCGGATGCGGCCGCTCGTGCAGCACCGTCTGGCCGTGGACGCCCAGCAGGTCGAAGCCGGACCAGGCCAGGCCGTGCTCGGCCAGGAAGCTCTCGGCGGCGTGGAAATGCTCGTCGGCCACCGCCTGGGCGGCCTCTTCGAAGATGTCCGGCGCGGGCCTGTCGCGCGGCCAGCCCCGGGCCACTTCGGTGGCCACCAGCAGCAGGTCGCGGGTCTCCTCGCGCAGCTTGCGCTCGCCGGCCGGGCCGAAGGCCTGGATGGCTTCGCCGTCGGTCTCGAGCACCGCCATGTCGACCGCGTCGAGCGAGGTGCCGGTCATGAATCCCAGAATACGCATGGTTCGGTTGACTGCCATGGCCCGCGCCGGGTAGCTAGGCCCCATGATCGATCACAGCCGCCTCGCCCGCGCCTATTACCGCCCGCTGTCCTAGCGGGAGGCCGACCGATCACGTCGATGCGCCCGCCCCACCGGCGACGCGTCAGGCCAGCGAACGTCTCCGGATCATTTCCCAGGAGATCTCGCCGATGAAACCCTCGCCACAGACCGCCCCCGCCGTGCTAGACGCCCATGCGTCTGAAACCCAGGCGCCCGAATTAGAGAGTCGAGCCATGTCCGCCCCCGCGTCGTTCAAGTCGGAATTCCTCCAGACCCTGCAGGCGCGCGGCTACATCCATCAGATCACCCATCCGGAAGAGCTGGACGCGGCGGCCGCCGGCGGGATCGTCACCGCCTATATCGGTTTCGACGCCACCGCCCCCAGCCTGCACGTCGGCAGCCTGATCCAGATCATGATGCTGCGCCGCCTGCAGCAGGCCGGCCACAAGCCGATCGTCCTGATGGGCGGCGGCACGACCAAGGTCGGCGACCCAACCGGCAAGGACGAGAGCCGCAAGCTGCTGAGCGACGCCGACATCGCCGCCAACATCGCCGGCATCAAGCAGGTGTTCGCCAAGTTCCTGGCCTTCGGCGACGGCCCGACCGACGCCATCATGGTCGACAACGACGCCTGGCTGAGCCAGTTCGGCTACGTCCAGTTCCTGCGCGACTACGGCGTGCACTTCACGGTCAACCGGATGCTGGCCTTCGACTCGGTCAAGCTGCGGCTCGAGCGCGAGCAGCCGATGACCTTCCTGGAATTCAACTACATGCTGATGCAGGCGGTCGACTTCCTGGAGCTGAACCGCAAGCACGGCTGCGTGCTGCAGATGGGCGGCTCGGACCAGTGGGGCAACATCCTCAACGGGGTGGAGCTGACCCGCCGCGTCGACCAGAAGGCCGCCTTCGGCCTGACCACCCCCCTGCTGGCCACCGCCTCGGGCGCCAAGATGGGCAAGACCATGTCGGGCGCGGTGTGGCTGAACGCCGAGCAGCTGTCGCCGTACGACTACTGGCAGTTCTGGCGCAACACCGAGGACGCCGACGTCGGCCGGTTCCTCAAGCTGTTCACCGACCTGCCGCTGGAACGCATCGCCGAACTGGAAGCCCTGCCGGGCGCCCAGATCAACGAGGCCAAGAAGGTGCTGGCCGACGAGGCCACGCGGATGGCGCACGGCGAGGACGCTGCGAAGTCGGCCCGGGAGACTGCCGAAAAGGCTTTCGAACAAGGTCAAACCTCCGCGGAGCTGCCGACGATCGAGCTGGTTTGGGCTGGGCCCGAAGGAGATCTGACGCGTCGGACCGCCGAAGCGCTCGTGAAGGAAGCCGGTCTAGCGACGTCCATGCGTGAAGCGCGTGACCTCATCGGCGGTGGCGGCATCCAGATCAACGACGCCAAGCCTGCTGTTGGCGACTTCTATGAACGCGACCAAGTCATTGCCGAGCTCGGGGCCTTCAAGGTTCAGAAGGGCAAGAAGAAGATCGTACTGGTGAAGCCTATCTAATTTCCGCTCATCCCGGCGAATGCCGGGACCCAGATCCTATGGCGGTGGGTATGACTGGAATGGCTCGGAGCTTTTGGCGTCAGCCACACCACCAATCCATCTGGGTCCCGGCATTCGCCGGGATGAGCGGTTCAAAGCTGAGGACATGACAATGACGCAAGAGCTGCAACCCGGCGACAAGGCCCCCGACTTCGACCTGGCCACCGACACCGGCCGCGTCAGCCTTTCCGGCCTGAAGGGCAAGAACGTCGTGCTCTACTTCTATCCGAAGGACGACACGGCCGGCTGCACGTCGCAGGCCCTACAGTTCTCGTCCGAGGTCGAGGAGTTCGCCAAGCTGGGCGCGGTGATCGTCGGGGTGTCCAAGGACAGCGCCGCCTCGCACGCCAAGTTCCGCAAGAAGCACGACCTGACCGTCGAGCTGGCCGCCGACGCCACCGGCGAGACCGTCGAGGCCTACGGCGCCTGGGTCGAGAAGAGCATGTACGGCCGCAAATACATGGGCATCGACCGCTCGACCTTCCTGATCGACCGCGAAGGCGTGATCCGCAACGTCTGGCGCAAGGTGAAGGTGCCCAACCACATCAAGGCGGTGCTGACGGCCGCTCGCGCCCTCAAGGACGGGGCCTCGAAATAGCGGTGTGGCTTCTCCGCCTCAGGCGTGCGCCTATCGCAACAGCGACGCGCGCCGATGGTGGCTATCGGGCACGGAACCTTTTATCGGTTGAATCGCTAAGGCAAAAAGTCGCGCTGCGTTCACGCTCGGCGCGAAGTATCTTGCGCGTATCTGCTTTCTCGTTGCATATCGCCGGGACCTTGAAAACGGGGGTTTCCTAGGGCGATGGCGATCACGCGCTTCAAGCGAATCCGACAATCCCTGGAAGAGTTCTTCCCCGAGCGGCACCTTTATGTGCGCTCCGGCGGCGAGATGCGCGGCTACGTTTTCTCCACCGGCAAGCAGCTGATGTGCGCGACCGGCGTCGCCGCGGCGGCCCTGTGGATGGGCGTCTGCACCGCCGCCATGATCGTCAACGCCCTGTCGGTCAGCTCCACCGACCAGATGGTCATCAAGCAGAAGGCCTATTACGAGCGCCTCAACGCCGATCGCCAGGCCCGTCTGAACAGCGCCGTGGCCCAGCTGTCGGCCAGCAGCGGCTCGCTGGACGAGCTGGCCAGTTCGGTCGAGAAGCGCCACGCCGCCCTGGCCCTGCTGGTCAGCGACTTCAAGGGCGTGCCCGGCGCCGCCCAGGCCCTTCAGGTCGCCAAGCCGCACGTGCCGGGCGCCTCGCCGGTCGAGCGCATCCAGGCCACCCGCATGGACCAGGAACGCCTGATCGACGCCGCCGAGACCTTCGCCAAGAGCCGCGCCGAGCGCCTGCGCCTGGCCATGCGGATGGCCGGCCTGGACGCCGGCGCCTTCACTGGCCGCAATGGCGGCTCATCCCTGGGCGGCCCGCTGATCGAGGCCAAGGACCCCCGGGCCCTGGCCGCCGTGCTCGACGTCGACGAGGATTTCGCCGGCCGGATCCAGCACGCCGCCACCGACATGTCGGACATGCGCCAACTGAGCGCCGCGTCGCAGCAGCTGCCGTTCTACCGGCCGACCAACAATCCGGCGCTGAGCAGCAGCTATGGCGTCCGCTTCGATCCCTTCACCCATCGCCCGGCCTTCCATTCGGGCCTCGACTTCCCCGGCGCGTTCTACACGCCGATCATGGCCACCGCGCCCGGCGTGATCTCGTTCGTCGGCGTGCGCTCGGGCTATGGCAACGTCGTCGAGATCGATCACGGCAACGGCTTCAAGACCCGCTACGCCCACCTGCAGGCTGCTTCGGTCCGGGTCGGCCAGCGCGTGGCCATCGGCCAGCGCATCGCGGCCATGGGCTCGACCGGCCGCTCGACCGGTCCGCATCTGCACTACGAAGTATGGGTCAACGGTCGGGCTCAGAACCCGAACCGCTTCTTGAAGGCTGGTGAGTATGTTCAGCAAGCAAGCTAAGGCGTCCAAGGGCTCGGTCCAGATCGAGCCGCTGCCCATGTCCATGGCGCCGGCCGCGTCCGACGCCGCTCGCAAGGCCCCGCCCAAGGTGGCCTCCCTAGTTTCCCCCGACATCACTATCGAAGGCGGCATTACCGGCGACGGGGAGCTGCAGATCGACGGCGTGGTGCGCGGCGACGTTCGCGTGGGCCGGCTGACGATCGGCGAAACCGGTCACGTCGAGGGTTCGGTCTATGCCGAGGCGGTCGAGGTCCGTGGCCGGATCGTCGGCGCCATCACCGCCAAGCAGGTTCGCCTCTATGGCACCTCCTACGTCGACGGCGACATCACCCACGAACAGCTGGCGATGGAAACCGGGGCGTTCTTCCAGGGCCGCAGCCTGAAGTTCCAGCGCCCGCCCCCGCCCCCTGCCCAGCCCGCGCCGCCGCCGATGCTGGAAGCCAAGCCGGCCGGCTAGAAACAGAAAACGCCCCGGAGTGATCCGGGGCGTTTTGTTCTTCGGGCGTCCAACTAGGCCTGGGCGTCTCGCGTGGCCCCGACGCGCTGGGCCAGCGAAGCGCCCATGAACTGGTCGAGGTCGCCGTCCAGAACGCCCTGGGTGTCGGACGTCTCGACATTGGTCCGCAGGTCCTTGACCATCTGGTAGGGCTGCAGGACGTAGCTGCGGATCTGGTGCCCCCAGCCGATGTCGGTCTTCTGGTCCTCCAGCGCCTGCTGGGCGGCTTCCCGCTTCTGCAGCTCGGCCTCGTAGAGCCGGGCGCGCAGCATCTTCCAGGCTTCCTCGCGGTTCTGGTGCTGCGAGCGCCCCGCCTGGCAGGCCACGGCTATACCGGTGGGGATGTGCGTCAGGCGCACGGCCGAGTCGGTCTTGTTGATGTGCTGACCGCCCGCGCCCGAGGCCCGGTAGGTGTCGGTGCGCACGTCCGACGGATTGATCTCGATCTCGATCGTGTCGTCGACGACGGGATAGACCCAGGCCGATGCGAAGCTGGTGTGGCGCTTGGCGGCGGCGTCATAGGGGCTGATGCGCACCAGGCGGTGGACGCCGGCCTCGGTCTTCAGCCAGCCATAGGCGTTCGTGCCCTTGACCAGCAGCGTCGCCGACTTGATGCCGACCTGGTCGCCCGAGGTCTCCTCGACCAGCTCGACGCTCATGCCATGGGCGTTGGCCCAGCGGCTGTACATGCGCAGCAGCATGCCCGCCCAGTCGCAGGACTCGGTGCCGCCCGCCCCGGAGTTGATTTCGACATAGCAGTCGTTGCCATCGGCCTCGCCGGACAGCAGGGCCTCCAGCTCCGCCCGGCCGGCGCGCTCCTTCAGGTCCTTCAGCTGGGCGCGGGCGTCCTCCAGCAGGGCCTCGTCGCCCTCCATGTCAGCGAGTTCGGCATATTCCAGCGCGTCCTTCAGGCCGCTTTCGAGAACCTGCACGGCCTCGACGCGAGCCGCCAGGCCAGCGCGTTCGCGCGAGACGGCCTGGGCCTCCGCCGGACGATCCCAGAGGGTCGGGTCCTCGACCCGGGCGTTCAGCTCATCGAGCTTGCGTAGGGCGGCATCCCAGTCAAAGACGCCTCCTGAGCAGTCCCACGGACTGCTCGATGTCAGCCGCTGAGGCCTCGACATCCGGTCTCATCACGTAACTCCGTGACAGTGTTGAAGGGCGCGGGACATAGCCCGCGTCCGGAGTCGGCGCAATGACCCCGGGCGGATTGATCGACGATTAGTAGAGCCCGCTGATGTCCGGCGCCTGGGGCGGCGGCTTGGCGGGGCCCTGGGTCGGGGCCGGTCCGACCTGGCCGTCGGGCCACGCCTGGCCATAGGGCTGGGGTCCGCTGCTCTCGGTCGGCACGAAGACCTTGGGCTCGGTGCCGGGACGGAAGGCCTCGCGGATGCCCCGCACCATGGCGAACTTGGCGTTGGCGGGGACCTTGAATTCGGTCTTCGGCTGGCCCTTCAGCGCCTCGCGCATGAAATCCATGAAGATGGGCACCGGGCCGGTCGCGCCCGTTTCGCCCTCGCCCAGCGAGCGGTTGTCGTCGAAGCCGATGAACACGCCGACCACCAGGTTGGGCGAATAGCCCATGAACCAGGCGCTGCGGTACTCGTTGGTCGTGCCGGTCTTGCCGGCCAGCGGATAGCCCAGCGAACTGGCCTGGGCCGCGGTGCCGCGCTGAACCACGCCCTGCAGCATCGAGGTGATCTGGTAGGCGGTGATGGGGTCCATCACTTGCTCGCCGAGCGCCGGGATGCGGGGGCTCTCGTCGCCGTTGAAGCCGGCGTTGCAGCGGACGCAGTCGCGCTTGTCGGCGCGGAAGATCACCTTGCCCTCGCGGTCCTGCACCAGTTCGATCAGGTGCGGCTCGACCCGGCGACCGCCGTTGACGAACGGCGTATAGGCCGTGGTCAGCTTGAAGGGCGTGGTCTCACCCGCGCCCAGGGCCATGGCCAGGACCGGCGCCATGTCACGCGTGACGCCGGTCTTCTTGGCGGTCTCGACGATCTTCTTCATGCCGACGCTCTGGGCCAGGCGCACGGTCATGGCGTTGATCGATTGCTCCAGGCCCTTGCGCAGCGGCAAGGCCCCGTAGAACTTCTTGTGATAGTTCTCGGGGCTCCAGTCCTGGCCATTGGCCCCCTTAAGGGTGATGGCGCTGTCGACCACCACGCTGGCCGGCGTGTAGCCGTTCTCCAGGGCCGTGGCGTAGACGAACGGCTTGAACGCCGACCCCGGCTGACGCATCGCCTGGGTCGCGCGGTTGAAGTTCGACAGCGAGAAGCTGTAGCCGCCGACCAGGGCCACGACACGACCGTTATAGGGTTCCATGGCCACCAGGGCGCCGTTGACGATCGGGATCTGGCGCAGGCGGTAGGCGGCGGCGCCATCGGGCTTCTCCACGAACACCAGGTCGCCGACCTTCAGGCCCTTGGTGGCGTTGGCCCAGGCCATGTCCTCGCCGGCGATGGTCCCCTCGCCCTCGCCCTTGGCCAGGCGGACGCCGCCCGAGGCCGAGGTGACGATGGCCGGCCGCCAGCCGCGACGTTCCGACGGCGGAGCCTTCTTCAGCGCCTGCCTTTCCCAGTCGGCGTCCAGGGTTTCCACATGGCCCCAGGCGCCGCGCCAGCCGTGCCGACGGTCGTACTTCTCGAGACCCTCCATCAGCGCCACCCGCGCCGCCGTCTGCAGCCTGGGATCCAGGGTGGTACGCATGTAATAGCCGCCTTCGTTGAGGCGTGGGCCGAGCGTGGCGACGCCCCGCTGGCGGACTTCCTCGACGAAATAGTCGGCGTCGCGATAGGCGGCGCGCTTGGGGGCCGGCTGGACGACGAGGTCCTCGGCCTTCGCCTTCCTGGCGTCGGCCTGGCTGACCCAGCCCAGGTCGGCCATCTGGCCCAGGATCCAGTCGCGCCGGGCCTTGGCCTTCGCCTTGTTGCGGATCGGATGATAGTTGTCCGGGCCCTTGGGCAGCGCCGCCAGGAAGGCGCTTTCGGCCAGGGTCAGCTCCGGCAGCGACTTGCCGAAATAGTTGTAGGCGGCCGCGCCGACGCCGTACGAGCGATAGCCCAGCCAGATCTCGTTCAGATACAGCTCGAGGATCTGCTGCTTGTCCAGCGACTGCTCGAGGCGGTGCGCCAGGATGGCTTCCTTGAACTTGCGCCCGACCGTCGCGTCACTGGTCAGCAGGACGTTCTTGGCCACCTGCTGGGTGATGGTGGAGCCGCCCTCCAGGCGTCGACCGCGCGCGGCGTTGCCGATATTGTTGAGCATGGCCCGCGAGAAGCCGCCGACGTCGACGCCGCCGTGCTTGAAGAAGTTGTGGTCCTCGGCGGCCAGGAAGGCCTGGGCCAGCTGCGGCGGGATCTGGTCATAGGGCACGAAGATCCGGCGCTCTTTGGAATATTCGCCGATCAGGGTGCCGTCCCAGGCGTAGACGCGCGTGGCGGTCGGGGGGCGATAGTCCTGCAGCTCGCCGGCGTCCGGCATGTCGTGGAACAACCAGGCGGCGTAGATGGCGATGGCGAAGCCGGCCACGGCGATCGCGGACAGCACCGTGACGCCGGCGATGGCGATCCATCGTTGTCTAGGCTTCAGATCCACGCCACCTCCGTCGGGCGACGCACTTTCGCCCGCTCCGTTCGAGTCCTCTAGCGCGCATCGGGCAAGGCGCCAACGGCTCTCGCCATCCCAGGCGGGCCGGCCCTTCCGGCTTAGCGGGCGGCCAGGCGCGTCTGGGCCGCGAAATAGGATTCGATCGACCCGGCGACGGCGTCCATCAGTCGACCGCGACCAGCCGAAGACTTCAGAAGCTTCTCGTCGTCGACATTGGTGATGAAGCCCATCTCTAGCAGCACGGCCGGCACGTCGGGCGCCAGCAACACGATGAAGCCGGCGTCGCGATGGCTGCGGCGCAGCAGCGTCGTCTCCTCGCCCACCGATTGCAGCAGGGTTTCGGCGAAGGCGGCCGAGCGGTTCTTGGTGGCGCGCTGCGACAGGTCCAGCAGGATCTGGCTAACCGCGCGGTCGCGGCCCGGCAGGTTGGCCTTCATCAGCCAGTCGTCTTTCTCGAGCACCCGCGCGACGCGCTCGGTGCCCTTTTCCGACAGGGTGTAGACGCTGGCGCCGCGGGTCGTGGCGTCGGGTCCCGAATCGGCGTGCAGCGAGATGAACAGATCCGCATCGGCCCGGCGGGCGATCTGGACCCGCGCCTCCAGCGGTACGAAGGTGTCGGACTGCCGGGTCATGACCACGGTGTAGCGGCCAGACTTCTCCAGCTTGGCCCTCAGCGCCTTGGCGGCGGCCAGGGTGACGTCCTTCTCGGCGGTGTCGGAACCCGACGAGCCGGGATCCTTGCCGCCGTGGCCGGCGTCGATGACGATCACCTTCTTCAGGCGCAGGGCCGGGGCCCTCGCCGGCGCCGAGACCAGCGTTGGCTTCAAGGCCAGCGGCGGCGCCGTTCCGGGGGCGTCCGTGGACTTCAGATCGATGACGTAGCGATAGGCCGAGGCGCCATCGCCCGGCGGCAGCAGAAAGCGCCGGCGGACCTCGGCGTTGGCCTTCAGGTCAAGGCGCAAACGGGCCCCTCCCGCCGCTTCGTCGATCGCCCAGCGCTCGACCAGACCCTGGCCCGCGCCCTGCAGGTCGCCCGCCGTCGAGACGTTGGGCAGGGCGATCACCACACGGCGATCGGCGGCGCCGTCGGCCAGCAGCTTGCCGGTGGCGGCGCGATCGAGGTCGATGACGATCCGGGTTTCGTTGCGGTCGCCGCCGAAGCGGACCTTCTGGACACCGGCGGCGGGCGCCGGCCCCTGGGCCATGGCCACGGCGACGCCGGCCAGGGCCAGGCCGCCGAGGATCATGGCCGCCCGCGCCCACCCCGTCCTCGCCGCCCAGATCAAGACCTTGCTCATGCCGCCGTTCGCCCCAAGGGCCCAATCTAAACCTAAAAACCGATATCCGCATTTTCGGGTAGAGAAAGCGTTAACCCAAGGCGCGACAAGGCCGCGCAGGTCCGTTCAGTCGAGCGCTTTTCTTTTACGATACGATGTTGCTACACTATGGTCCGCGCGCTGAGCGCCGTGATCGTCATGGCGGAAAGCGTGAGCGGCTCCTATCTCACGGACGTGCTTGCATTCCTTAGGGTGCAATCCGCGTCCGCGGCCGGAGCCGCCGGACTGAAACGAGTTTGGGCTCGATTACCAGCGTGAGGCGCGAAGCCTTCGCTGGATCGTCCCGCAGGGTTCGCGTCGGACCCTTAAGCCGCTCCGGCGTCGACGCTCCATCCGATCCGCGCCCTCCGGCGCGTTTAAGGAACACAGAAACCTTATGGGCTGCGCCGCACCCGACCGCCTTTGGCGACCGACCTACCGCAACCGCTTCGGCGGGGCGACGGGCGGTGACGTGCGCGCCTTTCAATCATATCGGCGCCCGGACCTAGCGTCCGCCGCGCGCCGTGGAGATACCCTTTATGTCGAAGAAGATGTTGATCGACGCCGCCCACGCCGAAGAGACGCGTGTGGTGGTCGTGGATGGTACGCGGGTTGAAGAGTTCGATTTCGAGAGCCAGACCCGAAAGCAGCTCCGAGGAAATATCTATCTCGCCAAGGTGACCCGCGTTGAGCCCAGCCTCCAGGCTGCGTTCATCGAGTATGGCGGCAATCGCCACGGCTTCCTGGCCTTCAACGAAATCCATCCGGACTACTACCAGATCCCGGTCGCCGACCGCGAAGCGCTGATGCGCGACGATTCGCATGACGACGAGGACGATCACCATCACGCCCGCGAGGACGATGACGGCGACGTGGTCGACGACGAGGAAGACGCCGTCGAGGAAGAACTGGCGCGCCGCAAGCGCCGCCTGATGCGCAAGTACAAGATCCAGGAAGTGATCCGCCGCCGGCAGATCATGCTGGTCCAGGTCGTCAAGGAAGAGCGCGGCAACAAGGGCGCGGCCCTGACCACCTATCTGTCGCTGGCGGGCCGCTATGGCGTCCTGATGCCCAACACCGCGCGCGGCGGCGGCATCAGCCGCAAGATCACCACGGTCACCGACCGCAAGCGCCTCAAGAGCGTCGTCCAGGGCCTGGACGTGCCGCAGGGCATGGGCCTGATCGTCCGCACGGCGGGCGCCAAGCGCACCAAGGCCGAGATCAAGCGCGACTACGAGTACCTGCTGCGCCTGTGGGAGAACATCCGCGACAACACGCTGCACTCGATCGCCCCGGCGCTGATCTACGAGGAGGAAGACCTCGTCAAGCGCGCCATCCGCGACATGTACGACAAGGACCTGGAGGGCATCTGGGTCGAGGGCGAGGCCGGCTACAAGGAAGCGCGCGACTTCATGCGCATGCTGATGCCGAGCCAGGCCAAGAAGGTCTTCCCTTACCGCGAGCCGGCGCCGCTGTTCGTCAAGCACAAGATCGAGGACCATCTGGCCCAGATCTATTCGCCGGTCGTGCCGCTGCGGTCCGGCGGCTATCTGGTGATCAACCAGACCGAGGCCCTGGTCGCCATCGACGTCAACTCGGGCAAGGCGACCCGCGAGCGCAACATCGAGGCCACCGCGCTCAAGACCAACGTCGAGGCCGCCGAGGAAGCGGCGCGCCAGCTGCGCCTGCGCGACCTGGCCGGCCTGATCGTTATCGACTTCATCGACATGGATGAAGCCAAGAACAACCGCACCGTCGAGAAGGTCCTCAAGGACGCCCTGAAGGACGATCGCGCCCGCATCCAGATGGGCAAGATCAGCGGGTTCGGCCTGATGGAAATCAGCCGCCAGCGCCGCCGCACCGGCGTGCTGGAAGGCACCACCCACGTCTGCGAACACTGCGACGGCACCGGTCGCGTCCGCTCGGTCGAATCCAGCGCCCTGGCCGCCCTGCGCGCGGTCGAGGTCGAGGCCCTGAAGGGCGGCGGCGCCGTCACCCTGAAGGTCAGCCGGCCGGTCGGCATCTACATCCTCAACGAAAAGCGCGCCTATCTGCTGCGCCTGCAGCAGACCCACGCCCTGTTCGTCACGGTCCTGGTCGACGACAGCCTGCACCAGGCCGAGCACGACATCGACCGCACGGAACTGGGCGAGCGCCCTGCCCCGCAGATCTTCGCGCCGATCGAGCCCGACCCCGTCTATGACGACGAGACGTTCGAGGACGAGGAAGACGAAGAAGACGAGGAGATCGTCGGCGAGGACGAAGACGAGGGCGAGGACGACGAAGCCCCCCGCGCCGCCCGGCCGGCCCGCGCCGAAACCTCCGAGGACGAAAGCGGCCGTCGCGGCCGCAAGCGTCGCCGTCGCGGCGGCCGTCGCGACGATCGCGACGAGGCCCCGGCCGAGGCCCTCGGCGAAGAGGATGAGGACGACGCCGAAGGCGCCGACCGCGCTGAAGGCGACATCGAGGGCGAGGACGAGGAATCGCGCCGCCGTCGCCGTCGCCGGGGGCGTCGCGGCGGTCGTCGCGGCGGTCGCGAGGACGGCGATCGTCCGGCCGACGCCTTCGCCTGGACCCGCCCGCGGGTGCCGTTCGGCGAGAACGCCTTCGTCTGGCACGATCCCGCCGAACTCGACGGTCGCGGCGCCCGCCCCGAGCGCTCCGAGCGTCCGGAACGCGTGGAGGCCCCGGTCGCGGAACGCGCCGAGCGTCCTGAGCGCGCCGAGCGCGGTGACCGCGGCGGTCGTCGTGGACGCGGTCGCGGTGAACGCGGCGAACGGACCGAGGCGCCGGACGCGCCCCGCGCCGAACGCACCCCCGCCCTGCGGGTCGACGTCGCCGAGCTGGAAGTCGCGCCTCTGCCGCCGGCCGTGATCGAAGGTCCGCCGGCCGACGTCTGGGTGGAACTGCCGCCGCAGGACGAGGCTCCCAAGAAGGCGCGCCGTCCCCGCAGTCGGGGACGCAAGGCCGCCGACGCCGAGGCGCCGACCGAGACCCCCGTTGAAGCGCCCGTCATCGAAGCGGTCGAGGCGATCGAGGCGATCGAGGAAACGCCCCTTGTCGCGGCCGAAGTCGAGATCCCCGCTCCGGTCGTCGAGCCGGAGCCCGTCGCGGTCGCCGCGGCGGAACCGGTTCCGGTCGTCGTCGAGCCCGACCCGGCCGAAATCCTGACCCCGCCGGAGAAGCCCAAGCGCGGCTGGTGGCGTCGGGGCTGACGATCCTGAGATGAAGCTCGGCGGGACCCTGGTCCCGCCGAGCTTCACGCCTATATCCGCGGGGTGCGTTCGACGGAAGGTTCCCAGCCCGTCGAGAACCGCGCTAGACTGCCGGCTTGAGCGCGGGGGCGCGATCAGGAGAGTTTCGATGACCTCCCGGGTAAGGGCGGCTTCCGAAAAAATGACCAGGAAGACGGGATCGGCGCTGTCGGTGCTGGCCCTGCTGGCGGCCATCCTCGCTCCCGTCGCGCCGGCCCATGCGCAGAACGGCCCTTCGCTGATCCGTGACACCGAGATCGAGGAAATCCTTCACCGCGACGCTGACCCGATCTACGCGGCGGCCGGGCTGGACCCCAAGACGGTCCGCATCCTGCTGGTGGGCGACAAGGAACTGAACGCCTTCGCGACCCAGGGCCTGATGATGGGCCTCAACACCGGCCTGATCCTGCAGACCGAGACGCCCAATCAGCTGAAAGGCGTCATCGCCCACGAAACCGGGCACCTGGCCGGGGCTCACCCGCTGCGTTCGGGCGAAATGATGCGGGCCGGCCTCAAGCCGATGATCCTGACCATGGGCCTGGGCGTCCTGGCCGCCCTGGCCGGCGCACCCGACGCCGGCGCGGTTCTGATGGGCAACGCTTCCTATTTCGGCCAGCTCGGCGCCCTGGGTTACAGCCGCGACCAGGAATCGCGCGCCGACCAGGCCGGAGCCGGCTTTCTGGAAGCCACCGGCCAGTCGGGCCGCGGCCTCGTCGAGTTCTTCGACAACTTCCGCTACCAGGAGGTTTTCGACCAGTCGCGGCGCTTCGCCTATTTCCGCAGCCACCCGCTATCGGGCGATCGGATCGACGCCCTGCGCAGCCGGGTCGAAAAACTGCCGCACTACAACGCCGTCGACGATCCTGCATCCCTGGCCGAGCACGAGATCATGAAGGCCAAGCTGGAGGGCTTCATCAATCCCGGCGTGGCGATCGTGAAATACAAGGAAAGCGACCGGGCCTTCCCCGCCCGCTACGCGCGCGCCATCGCCTATTACCAGATGAAGGAGCCCGACCGGGCCCTGAAGATCCTCGACGGGCTGATCACCGAGAACCCGAACAATCCCTATCTTTGGGAGCTGAAGGGCCAGATCCTGTTCGAGTTCAATCGCGTCAAGGAAGCCGAGGAGCCGCAGCGCCGTTCGGTGGCGCTGAAACCCGACGCCGCCTTGCTGCGGGTCAATCTGGGCCAGACCCTGATCGGACTCGACGACCCCAAGAAGGTCGAGGAAGGCATCAACGAGCTGAAGCGCTCGCTGCTCGACGAAAGCGACAATTCCGTCGCCTGGCGCCTGCTGGCCCAGGCCTATGACAAGCGCGGCGAAGACGGCCAGGCGCGCCTGGCCACCGCCGAGCAGTACTTCAACATGGGCGCGACCCAGGAAGCCCGGGTCTTCGCCATGCGCGCCCGTGAACTGCTCAAGAAGGACAGCGTGGAATGGCGCCGCGCCACCGACATCGTCCTGACCTCCAACCCTTCCAACCAGGATCTCAAGGACCTGGCCAAGGAAGGCGCCGTCACCTCGGGTCTGCGCCGCTAGGCCGCCCCTTTTCAGAGATCTCCATGCCCCTGACGTCCCGCCCGCTGGCGTTCGCCGCCGCGTCCCTCGCCGCCCTTTCCCTGATCGGCTGCGGGAAGGCCGACGCCGACAAGGCGTTCGGCGAAAAGGTCCACGCCTATCTGATCGAGCACCCCGAGGTGCTGGTCGAGATGAGCAACAAGCTCCAGCAAAAGCGGGTGGCCGAAAAGACCAAGGCGGCCCAGAGCGCGATGACCAAGTATCGCCAGGCGCTGGAGCGCGACCCGCGCGATTTCGTGGCCAACCCGAACGGCTCGATCACCGTCGTCGAGTTCTTCGACTACCGCTGCGGCTACTGCAAGCTGGCCGCGCCGCAGATCGTCGAGCTGATCCAGAAGAACCCGGACGTGCGCTTCGTGTTCAAGGACTTCGTGATCTTCGGCCACGATTCCGAGGTCGCGGCGCGCATGGTCCTGGGGGCCAAGGACCAGGGCAAGACCATCGAACTGCACAAGCGCCTGATGGCCGAAAAGAGCCTCGACGAAGCGGGCGTCGTCCGCATCGCCCAGCAGATCGGCATCGACGTGGCCAAGGCTCGCGCGGCGGGCGTGTCGGAGGCCACGACCCAGCACCTGGCCGATACCCACGCCCTGGCCGAGGCCTTGGCCATCGAGGGAACACCGGCCTTCCTCGTGGGCGACCAGATGATCCCGGGCGCCGACATGCACGCCCTGAACCTGGCGATCGACCAGGCCCGAGCCGGCAAGGCCAAGAAGGTCTAGGCTCCGGCCTAGATCAGGCCCGCCAGCGGCGAGCTGGGATCGGCGTAGAGCCGCTTCTGCATCCGGCCGGCGAGGTAGGCCTCACGGCCGGCGATCACCGCGTGCTTCATCGCCCTGGCCATGCGGATCGGATCCTTGGCCTCGGCGATGGCGGTGTTCATCAGGATCGCGTCGCAGCCCAGCTCCATGCCGATCGCCGCGTCCGACGCCGTGCCTACGCCGGCGTCGACCAGCACCGGCACCCCGGCGTTCTCGACGATGATCCGCAGGTTCACGCGGTTCTGGATGCCCAGGCCCGAGCCGATCGGCGCGCCCAGCGGCATGATCGCCACCGCGCCGGCCTCCTCCAGCTTGCGGGCGTAGACGGGATCGTCGGAGCAATAGACCATCACCTGGAAACCCTCGGCGACCAGCAGCTTCAGCGAGCGCAGGGTCTCTTCCATGTCCGGATAGAGGGTCTTTGGGTCGGACAGCACTTCCAGCTTCACCAGATCCCAGCCGCCGGCCTCGCGGGCCAGGCGCAGGGTGCGCACCGCGTCCTCGCCGGTGAAGCAGCCGGCGGTGTTGGGCAGGAAGGTGAATTCGGTGGGTTTGACGTAATCGACCAGCAGCGGCTGGGTCGGATCCGTCAGGTTCACGCGGCGTACGGCCACCGTGACGATCTCGGCGCCAGCGGCTTTCGCCGCGGCGGCGTTGGTGGCGTAGTCCTTGTACTTGCCGGTGCCGACGATCAGCCGGGAGCGGAAGGTCCGGCCGGCGACGGTCCAGGTGTCTTCGGCGTCAATGGCCGAAACGGCGGATTCGGGGGGGGCGTGCGCGTTCATGACCTGCATTTACGCCCGCCCATCCCGGGTTTCAAACCCGCAGCCTCACCCGCCCCCAATGAAAGTGACGATCTCGATCCGATCGCCGTCGGCCAAGGCGGTGTCGGCGTAGGTCGAGCGCGGCGCGATCTCGAGATTGCGTTCCACCGCCACCTTGCGGGCGTCCAGGCCCAGGGCCGACACCAGATCCGCGATGCTGGCGATCCCGGCGACATCCCGTTCCTCGCCGTTCAATAGAAGCCTCATGTCACCTCCTAAGCGAGCCCTGCTTGTGACGCGGGGGAACCGGCTATACAAGACCTCCCGGAATCGACGGCGGAGCCGAATGGTAAAACCGATCCATGTGCTGAGCGGACCCAATCTCAACCTGTTGGGAACGCGCGAGCCCGAGATCTATGGCAAGGACACGCTCGACGATGTCCGTACGCGCTGCGAGGCGCGCGCGGCCGCTCGGGGTCTTTCCGTCGTCTTCCGGCAGAGCAATCACGAAGGCGTGCTGATCGACTGGGTTCAGGAAGCCCGGACAGAAGCCTGCGCGTTGGTGATCAATCCGGCGGGCTACGGCCACACGTCGATCGCTCTCCTCGACGCCCTGAAGACCTTGAATATCCCGGTCATCGAGTGTCACCTGTCCAACCCGGCGGCGCGTGAGGATTTCCGCCGCCACACCTTCGTTTCGCTCGCGGCGACCGGGATCGTCTCCGGCTTCGGCGCGGCGAGCTATGAACTGGCGATCGAGGCCGCAGCCGGCCTGATCGGCGCGAACTAGCCGGCGACCCCGGCTTCAGAAGACAGCAAGGTAAGCTTCCATGTCCAATCCCAAGGCCCCCGCCGATCCGGTCGAGACCCCGTCGATCGACGCTCGCCTGGTCCGCAAGCTGGCCGACATCCTGAAGGACACTGGCCTCTCGGAGATCGAGGTCGAACACGCGGGCCTGAAGATCCGGGTCGCCCGGGAACTGACCGTCGCCGCCGCCGCGACCCAGTATGTCCAGGCCCCGGCCGCGCCGGCCTACGCCCCAGCCGCGGTCGCGCCCGCCGCCGAAGCCGCCGCGCCCGCGCCGGCCGCCCATGCCGGCGAAGCCGTGAAGTCGCCGATGGTCGGCACCGTCTACCTGTCGCCGCAGCCCGGCGCCGACGCCTTCATCAAGGTGGGCGACACCGTGAGCGCCGGCCAGACCCTGCTGATCGTCGAAGCCATGAAGACCATGAACCCGATCTCGGCTCCCAAGGCCGGGAAGGTCGTCGAGATCCTGGTGGCAGACGCCCAGCCCGTCGAGTTCGGCGAGCCGCTCGTCATCGTCGAGTAATCGGCATGTTTGACAAGATCCTCATCGCCAACCGAGGCGAGATCGCGCTTCGGGTTCACCGCGCCTGCAAGGAAATGGGCATCGCCACCGTGGCGGTCCATTCCGAGGCCGACGCCAATTCCATGTGGGTGCGCCTGGCCGACGAGAGCGTCTGCATCGGTCCGGCCTCGGCCGCCAAGTCGTATCTGAACATCCCGTCGATCATCGCTGCCGCGGAAATCACCGGCGCCCAGGCGATCCACCCGGGTTACGGTTTCCTGTCCGAGAACGCCCGCTTCGCCGAGATCGTCGGCGCGCATGGCTATACCTTCATCGGGCCCAAGCCGGAGCATATCCGGATGATGGGCGACAAGATCACCGCCAAGCAGGCCGTCAAGGACGCGGGCATTCCCGTCGTGCCGGGCTCGGACGGCGGCGTGTCGACCGAGGAAGAGGCCTTCGAGGCCGCCGAGCGCATCGGCTTCCCCGTGCTGATCAAGGCCGCCTCGGGCGGCGGCGGGCGCGGCATGAAGGTGGCCCAGACCCGCGAGGACCTGGCCGAAGCCGTCTCCACGGCCCGCTCGGAAGCCCGCGCCGCGTTCGGCGACGACACGGTCTACATGGAGCGCTACCTCCAGAAGCCGCGCCACATCGAACTGCAGGTCATCGCCGACAGCCATGGCAATGTCGTGCACCTGGGCGAACGCGACTGTTCGCTGCAGCGCCGCCACCAGAAGGTCCTGGAGGAAGCCCCCTCGCCCGCCCTCGGCGCGGCCGACCGCGCCAAGATCGGCAAGATCGTGGTCGATGCCGTCAAGGCGATCGGCTATCTGGGTGTCGGCACCATCGAGTTCCTGTGGGAGAACGGCGAGTTCTTCTTCATCGAGATGAACACCCGCCTGCAGGTCGAGCATCCCGTGACCGAAGCCATCACCGGCATCGACCTGGTCCGCGAGCAGATCCGCATCGCCGCCGGCCTGCCGCTGTCGTTCACCCAGGACGACGTCGTCTTCGAAGGCCATGCCATCGAGTGCCGGATCAACGCCGAGAACGCGCGGACGTTCACGCCCTCGCCGGGCACGATCACCGACTTCCACGCCCCTGGCGGCCTGGGCGTCCGGCTGGATTCGGCGATCTATACGGGCTACGCGATCCCGCCCTATTACGACAGCCTGATCGGCAAGCTGATCGTCCATGGCCGCGATCGCCAGGAATGCATCGCGCGCCTGCGTCGGTGCCTGGGCGAAATGGTCGTCGGCGGCATCGAAACGACGATTCCGCTGTTCCAGGACCTGCTGGTGCAACCCGACATCCTGGCCGGCGACTACGACATCCACTGGCTGGAGCGCTGGATCAAGGCGCAGGGCTAGGTTCTGCTCAAAGGGTCGGGCGGAACGCCATGGACGACGCCTTCACGGTCGATGATCTCATCGCCTGCTACGAGCGCGGCGTCTTTCCCATGGCGGACGCCCGCCACGACGAGAGCATCTTCCTGATCGATCCGGAACGCCGGGGCGTGCTGCCGCTGGACGGCGTGCACGTCCCGCGCCGTCTGGCCCGCACCGTCCGGGCGCAGCCGTTCGAAATCCGTATCGACACGGCCTTCGACGCGGTTGTCGAAGCCTGCGCGGCCGCGCGGCCGGGCCGGCTGGAGACCTGGATCAACAATCCGATCCAGCGGCTCTATGGCCAACTGTTCGCGCGCGGCCTGGCGCACAGCGTCGAGTGCTGGGACGGCGAGGACCTGGTCGGGGGGCTCTACGGGGTGGCGTTCGGCGCCTGCTTCTTCGGCGAAAGCATGTTCTCGATCCGCCGCGACGCCAGCAAGGTGGCGCTGGTCCATCTGGCGGGCCGGCTGATCGTCGGCGACTATCGGCTGCTGGACACCCAGTTCATCACCGAGCATCTCGAACAGTTCGGGACCACCGAGATCTCTCGGGCCGACTATCGCCGTCGCCTGGGTCGGGCCTGGACGGCACAGGCCGACTTCTATCGGCTGGCGGCCGGCGCCACCGGCGCTGAGGTCTTGCAGGCGATCAACCAGGCGTCATAGACCGGGTGTTCCAGCGGGTTCAGGCCCGGGGAATTGGCGTACATCCAGCCCTTGTAGATCTGGCGTCCGGGGGGTGCCACCCGGCCCGGCAAGGCCTTGGGCTGGGTGTCGACCGTGACGTAGGCCACCGAATCCGGGGCGTCCTCGTCGGGCGCCGTGGTCTCGCAGGCGCGGACCGTGAAAATCAGGGTCTTGTAGCGGATCGGCTGACCGACCGGAGCCTCGAACCGCATCGTCTCGGTCGTCACCTTGTCCAGCGCCTGGAGGACGGCGACCGAGGAGCGGGCCCGCTTGAGCGGCTCGGCCGGCTTGTCGGCCGCGGCCGCCGCGGGCTTGGCGGGCGGCGAAGCCTGGGCCGGCGCGCCCGAGGCGGAGGCCGAGGGGGTCGTCGCGGGCGTGGCGGCGGGCGCCGCAGGGCGCGGTCCCGGCGTCGGTCGCGACGGCTGCGGCGCGACGACCGGCGCGGGAGCCGTGGGCGGCGCCTGGGCGGCCGGGGGTTGCTGCGGCGTATTCTGCAACGCCCAGGCTCCGCCGCCGGCGAGCGAACCCGCCAGGGCCAGCGTCGCCACGCCCGTCAAGAGCCGCCGGTTCGTCATCCTATTCGGGCGACCAGGGCTTGTAGTCGCTGGTGGCGACCGCGCGTTCGCCGCCCCGGGTCAGCGAGCCCTTCGGCCGCCAGGCGTGGATGGTGCCGGTCAGGTTGGGATGGTGGTCCTTTTCCCAGGCGCGGCGCTTCAGCGGCGCCGTCGTCGGCGGCTCGTCGAAGGTGTAGTGCAGCCAGCCGCTCCATTCCGGCGGCACCTTGGACGCCTCGGCGTAGCCTTCGTAGATGACCCAGCGGCGCTTGCGGTCGTCATAGCTGTCGCTGTTGTCTCGGGCTTCGAAGTAGCGGTTGCCGTAGTCGTCCTGGCCGACGAACACGCCACGACGGCTAATGTGGAAGCGCTGACCGATGGTCGCGCCGTTCCACCACGTGAAGATCGCTTTCAGCACCGCGTAAGCACCAATCTCGCAAGGGTCCCGGATTCGGGAGGGTTTCGGGCAACGCCAAGGCGTTGCGAAGCGGCCGGACTATAGGTCGGCGGCCCTTCAGCGTCCAGCACGCGGCGCGACAACCTCCATTCAACATCTTGTGGATCAGGACGCGGCGGCACCCCACATCTATTGAAGGCCGCCGTTCCACGATCTAGGATGGCTAATTCTTGGCGCATCCAGGCGCCCAGGCTGCGGAATCGCCCATGCGCATCCAGTCCCGACACCCCGTCTCCGCCCCGCGCCTCGCGTTGCGCGAGATCGAACGCCCCGATGCCGTGGTCGAGGCGCTGGCGCCGGAGGGTTGGACGGACGCCAGGGTCGAGGCCTGGCTGGATTGGGCCGCCCGGGACCGGAACGACGGCGCGATCGACTCCGAGGCGCCGTTGGGCGGCGGCCCGGCCCGCTATGCCGACCACCTGGCCAAGGCAGGACTGTCCGATGGCCTGTTCGGAGACGCCGCCGACGCCGACGCTTTCCGCGACGCCCTGCTGGCCACCATGCTGACGGGGACGGCCGCTCCAGCCGGCGCCGCCGTGGCGCGGCGACGCCTGCCCGACATTGGAGAAATCGAATTCAAGCGGGCCGCCGAGGACGGCCTGGCGCACTGGCGGTCGGCGCGTCTGGCCGCCAAGGCCGCCGCGCGGCTCGACGCGGCCCTGGCTCAGGTCGGCGACGCCGTCCAACGCTGCCATGGCGAGGCCAGGACCTGCGCCGATCCCACCAAGAACAGCGCGCTCGGCCGCGCCGCGCGCCGGGCCCGCGACCTGGGCGCCGACGACCGCATGATCCTTGACGCGATCGCCCTGGCCGGCGCGCCGCGGACGGCCCTGATCGAACCGGACGCCAAGGCCGTCGCCCCGATGGTCGCCTCGGCGTCCCGCCAGGGCGTGGCGGCGGTCGACGAAGCCGCCAACTTCGCCGCCCAGATCGGCTGGGAGACCAGCGCCCTGGTGCTGGCCTTGTCGCCCGAGGACGCCGAAGCCCTGGCCCGGGGCGCGCCGGTTCGCGCCGCGATCGACGTCACCGCCTTCCAGCACGGCGAGACCTTCGACACCGCCGGTTTCAACCAGGTGGTGGGCCTGTGGGCCACGGCCCTGGAAATCGAACGCGGCGACCGCCCGGCCGAGATCGGCCTGGCCGGGGTCGGCGACTGGCTGCTGGCCCAGGGGCTGTCGGCCGCCGGCGACCTTGGACGAGACGCCGCCTCGGCGCTCTGGGCCCTGGCGGTTGGCGCTGCGCTCAGCGCCAGCGCCGAGGCCGCCGCCGTGCTCGGCGCCGATCCCGCCTTCGCCCAGGAGCGCCAGACGGTGCTGCGCGGCCTGGCCGAACGTCGCGTCCGCGCCGCCGCCCTGCGCTCGCCCCTGGCCTCGGAATCCGCCGCGGCCCTGGCTGTCGGCCATGGCCTGGCCCGCAAGCACGGCCTGCGCTCGT
Organism: Caulobacter sp. GW821-FHT09A05; assembly: GCF_059418465.1. Lineage (NCBI taxonomy): Bacteria > Pseudomonadati > Pseudomonadota > Alphaproteobacteria > Caulobacterales > Caulobacteraceae > Caulobacter > Caulobacter sp. GW821-FHT09A05. The sequence continues at coordinate 95,032 of NZ_JBWKPX010000016.1, read as the reverse complement.
CCCGCCTGGTGGCCGCCTTCGCCGATCCGGAGGCCGCCCTTCGCCTGGGCGGCAAGCCTCTGGGCCCCGCCGACGCCGCCCCGTCGGTCTCGACGGCGGAGACCGCTGACGGCCTGCTGGTTCCCACCTTCAGCGCCGCCGCCCACCTTTGCCTGAGCGAGGCGGGCGCCGACTTCGACGCCGCCCGTCGCCACGCCGTCGGCCACGGCTCGCTGGCCGAGTCCCCGGCGATCGACCATACGGTGCTGCAGGCTCGCGGCTTCACGGCTCATGAAATTGAACTGGCCGAAGACGCCCTGCGCCACGCCGAAGGCCTGCGCGCCGCCTTCGCCCCGGCGGTGATCGGGGCGGGCTTCCTCAGCGACGTGCTGGGCGCGCCCGCGGAGGCCCTGGCCGATCCGGACTTCGACACCCTGGCCTTCGCCGGCTTTTCCGAGGTCGAGATCGAGGCCGCCGAGCGCCATGCCCTCGGAGCGCGCCGCCTGTCCGATTGCGAGGCCCTGGAAGGCGAACTTCGGGCGCTGTTCGCCGCGATCGAGGCCCCGGTCCTGGCCGACCGGCTGGCGATGCAGGCCGCGGTTGAGACCTTCACCTGCCTGGCCACCCCGGCCGTGCTGGACCTGCCCTTCGACGCGCGCCCGTCGGACGCCGCCCGCCTGCAGGCCGCCGCCGCCCGCGCCGGCGTCCGGGCCCTGCGCCTGAACCGCGCCGCGCCGCCGGCGGGTTTCGCCCTTCCCCTGCCCGAGGCGGAAGCCGAGGCGCCCAGGCCGGCCCGCGCCGAGGCCGTCGTCCCAAGTCCCGCCCCGGTGAAGGAGCGGATCGTCGAACGCGTGGTCGAGCGGATCGTGGAGCGCGGCGGCCGCGCTCGCCGCAAGCTGCCCGACCGCCGCAAAGGCTATATCCAGAAGGCTGCGGTCGGCGGCCACAAGGTCTATCTGCACACCGGCGAATACGAAGACGGCGAGGTCGGCGAGATCTTCATCGACATGCACAAGGAAGGCGCCGCCTTCCGCAGCCTGATGAACAATTTCGCCATCGCCATCTCGATCGGCCTGCAATACGGCGTGCCGCTGGACGAGTTCGTCGACGCTTATGTCTTCACGAAGTTCGAGCCGGCCGGCCCGGTGACGGGCAACGACTCGATCCGTTCGGCGACGTCGATCCTCGACTACATCTTCCGCGAACTGGGCGTCTCGTACCTGGGGCGGGACGACCTGGCCAACGCCGATCCGGGCGAATTCAACGCCGACGGCCTGGGCCGGGGCGAAGGCGCGACCGATGGCGAGGCGGGGCCCGAGCCCCTGCCCGCGAGCAAGTTCATCTCCAAGGGTTTTTCGCGCGGCGCGGCGCCCGACAACCTGGTGTTCCTGCCGTTCGGCGGCCGCCGGGACCAGGAAGCCCGACCGGTCGGGGCCAGCGGGGACGTCTGCCCGGCCTGCGGCGACCTGGCCCTGAGCCGCAAGGGCGGCCTGGTGGTCTGCGACAGCTGTGGAACCCAGGCCGACGCCTCTCCCGGCGAGAGCGACGCCGGCTAGCCGTTTGCCTGGCCTTAAGCTTGCGTGGCCATGCTTGATCGCCGTTCCCGCCGAAAGACGCGTGCCAGAATGAAACCGCTGCTCCCGATCCTCGCCGCCGCCGGCCTGCTGCTGCTGGCCGGTCCCGCGACGGCCCAGAACGCCAGCCAGATCGCCCAGGTCCGTGGCGGGGCCAGCTGCCCGCGCTGCAACCTGTTCCAGGCCGACCTCTCCGGCACGGTGCTCAAGGGCCGGAACCTGGCCGGCGCCCGCCTGCGCCAGGCCGACCTGAGCCTGGCCGAGATGAACCGCACCAGCTTCGCCGGCGGCGACCTGCGCGACGTCAATTTCTACGGCGGCGTGTTCGGCGGGGCCAGCTTCGCCGGGGCCAACCTGACCAACGCCAGCCTGGTCGGCGCCTATCTGGAGGGCGCCAACTTCCGGGGCGCGACCCTGGCCGGCGCCAACCTCTCGGGCGCCGAGATGGACCGCGCCGTGGGCCTGACCCAGGCCCAGCTGAACCGGGCCTGCGGCGATATGTCCACCCGCTTGCCACGCGGCCTTTCCGTGCCCGCTTGCCGTTAAACTTCCGTCATTACCGCGATTTAAGTGGCGCTTGGGTCTCGACGGCCCCAAATCGTAACCCACACGGTCGCTTATCTTGACCGGTCTGGAGGTTTCGATGTCCCGCTTGCGGATCACGATCGCCGCTCTGTCGCTCGCCCTGTCAGCCATGGCCCATCAGGCCTATGCCGGGGTCGAGGACAAGGACGTGGCCAGGATGATCTCGCTGGGCGGCGCCTGCGTGAGCTGCGAGCTGTCGGGCCGCAAGCTGACCGGCGCGCGCTTCACCGGCGCCAACTACGCCAAGGCCAACCTGATCGGGGCCGACCTGCGCGGCGCCAGCTTCTTCGGGTCCAATTTCACCGGCGCGGACCTGTCGCGGGCCGACCTGCGCGGCGCCGAAATGCGGGGCGCCGGCTTCTCCCACGCCATCTTCACCGACGCCCGGCTGTCGGGTATCGAGAGCAGCGGCGCCAACTTCGTCGCCGCCGACCTTGGCCGGGTCGACTTGTCGAGCAGCGAACTGCACGGCGCCAGCTTCCAGGGCGCCAATCTGGAACGGGCCAACCTGTCCAGCAGCGAGCTGATCGGCGCCAACCTGCAGGGCGTCAACGCCAGGGGCGCCAACTTCAGCTCGTCGGAGCTGAACGCCAGCAACATGACCGGCGGCAATTACGAGCGGGCCTCGTTCCGCAACGCCGAGTTCACGGGCTCGACCCTGCGCGGCGCGATCTTCAACGGCGCCGACTTCGCGGGGGCCGACCTGTCCGGCGCCAGTCTCGGCGGGGCCGACCTGTCCAACGCCCGCGGCCTGGACCAGGACCAGCTGGACGAGGCCTGCGGCGACGGCGGCACCCGGCTGCCGCGCGGCCTGACCATCCGCAACTGCTCGGGCAATGTCCGGGTCCGCGTCAGCCCCAGCTTCGAGCGCGCCCAGGCCGAGGCCGCCCGGGCCCAGGTCGAGGCCCATCGCGCCGAGATCGCCGCCGCCGCCCGCCTGGCCGCCGTTCCCAGGCCGCCGAAGCCGCCCAGGCCCCCGGCGCCGGCCAAACCGGTCAAGGACCTGGGCAACTAGGCCCGCCCCGCGCGCCGGACAAAAAAGCCCTCCGATCCCGCTGGACCGGAGGGCTTTTTCATGGGCGCCGGGCCTCGCCAACCTAGACCTTGATCGGCGGGGCCGAGCGGATGTGCAGTTCCTTGTACTGCTTGTCCAGGGCCTCGGCCGGGGCGTTCATCAGCAGGTCCTGGCCCTGCTGGTTCAGCGGGAAGGCGATGACCTCGCGGATGGCCACTTGCTCGGCCAGCAGCATGACGATCCGGTCGATGCCCGGCGCCAGGCCGCCGTGCGGCGGGGCCCCGAAGCGGAAGGCGTTGAGCATGCCGCCGAACTGTTCCTCGACCACCTCGGCGCCGTAGCCGGCGGTCTCGAAGGCCTTGAGCATGATCTCCGGCTTGTGGTTGCGGATCGCGCCCGAGCACAGCTCGTAGCCGTTGCAGACGATGTCGTACTGGTAGGCGCGGATGGTCAGCGGGTCCTGGGTCTCCAGGGCCTCCAGCCCGCCCTGCGGCATCGAGAACGGGTTGTGCGAGAAGTCGACCTTCTTCTCCTCCTCGTTCCATTCGAACATCGGGAAGTCGACGATCCAGCAGAACTTGAACTGGTTCTCGTCGACCAGCTTCAGCTCGGTCCCGACCCGGGTGCGGGCCAGGCCCGCGAACTTGGCGAACACGGAGGGATCCCCGGCCACGAAGAAGGCCGCGTCGCCCTGGCCCAGGCCCAGGCTCTCCATCAGGCCTTGCGTCGGTTCGCCCAGGTTCTTGGCGATCGGGCCGCCCCACGCGCCCTGGTCCTCGGACCAGAAGACGTAGCCCAGGCCCGGCTGGCCCTCGCCCTGGGCCCACGAATTCATGCGGTCGCAGAAGGCGCGGCTGCCGCCGGTCGGGGCCGGAATGGCCCAGATGGCGTTCTTGGCGTCGGCGCCGAGGATCTTGGCGAACAGGCCGAAACCGCCGTCGCGGAAATGCTCGGAGACGTCGGCCATCTTGATCGGGTTGCGCAGGTCGGGCTTGTCGCTGCCGTACCAGGCCATCGACTGGGCGTAGGTCAGGCGCTCGAAGCCCTTGTGCTCCAGGGTCTGGCCGAAATCGTTGGTGAAACTATGAGTCCCATCAATGGGCGACACCGGCTTGCCGCCCGAGAACTCCTCGAACACCCCGTGCATCACCGGCTCGATGGCCGCGAACACGTCTTCCTGGGTGACGAAGCTCATCTCGACGTCCAGCTGATAGAATTCGAGGCTGCGGTCGGCGCGCAGGTCCTCGTCGCGGAAGCACGGGGCGATCTGGAAGTAGCGGTCGAAGCCCGAGACCATCAGCAGCTGCTTGAACTGCTGGGGGGCCTGGGGCAGGGCGTAGAACTTGCCCGGATGCAGGCGAGACGGTACCAGGAAGTCGCGCGCCCCTTCCGGCGACGAGGCCGTCAGGATCGGGGTCTGGAACTCGTTGAACCCTTGCGCGAACATCCGCGAGCGGATCGACTGGATCACCTTGCTGCGCAGCACGATGTTCTTGTGCAGGGTCTCGCGGCGCAGGTCGAGATAGCGGTGCTTCAACCGGATTTCTTCGGGATAGTCCGGCTCGCCGAACACCGGCAGCGGCAACTCGGCGGCTTCGCTCAGCACCTCGACGGCCGAGACGCGGATCTCGATCTCGCCGGTCGGCAGGTTGGGGTTCACCACGCTGGCGTCGCGGGCGATCACCTCGCCATCGACCCGGATCACGCTCTCGGCCCGCAGGCGCTCGACGACCGCGAAGCCGGGGGTCTCGGGGTGCAGCACCAGCTGGGTCAGGCCGTAATGATCGCGCAGGTCGATGAAGACCAGGCCGCCGTGGTCGCGCTTGCGGTGGATCCAGCCCGACAGGCGCACCCCGGCGCCGGTGTCGGAGGCCCGCAGGGCGCCGCAGGTGTGGGTGCGATAGGCGTGCGTCGAGGTCATGGAAAAGTCTTTGGAACGCGTGATTTTCGAGGGGCGGAAAGGCGCATGGGGGGGCGTGGATGTCAAGGATTCTGGCCCCGGTCACTTGCCCCCTACGGACCGCTTCGCGGTCGTCTTCCCCCAGAGGGGGAAGAGCCTCGGCTCCGCCCCCTCTGGGGGCGGACAGGCGGCGAAGCCGCCAGGTGGGGGCAAGTGGTCACCGGCACGATCTCTCGCTCTCACGCGGACTTCCGCTGAGGTTATGGAAAGGGTCGCGGAGCGCCGGACATCGTCCGGAGTGTTTGAAGAGTAACCGTTTCGACGAAGCCCAGATCGCTCCGCGCGGTCGTTATCCGGAAGCCTGCGGCGCTGAGCCCTGTTCGGGCCTCGCCGCCTTGAAGCCTCCGACGGGCGGGCCAGGTCAACGACACCCGGTCCCGGACCGCGAGCGCGTCACCGCTCGCCTGCTGCTCCGCCGGCCCTCGCGCCACGTCGTATCTGTATAACAGGCCCGACCGGCACCAGAGACGCGAGGTTGGTCCTGTCCTTACGCACGCGGACAACACCACCGACAGAGCTACCCGCTCGATCGCCCCTCGCCGCCGCATCGGTCGCTGGCCATGCGCCCTTTCCATGCGACGAGGTGGGTCAAGGATAAGGGCGGTTGGAAGGGGTGAGGACAGAAACGGGTCGAGAAAGTTCAGGGCGTTGATTTCGCTGAGGTTCATCGCGGATACGCCGAGCATAAACCACCCAAACTCCGCTCATCCCGGCGAATGCCGGGACCCAGATGGAATGGCGGTGTGGCTGACGCCAGGAGCGCTGAGTCTCTCCAATCCTCCACCCAGCCATGGGATCTGGGTCCCGGCATTCGCCGGGATGAGCGGATAAAAATGGGATTCCGCTAGGAGGCCCCGCTCGCCGCCCGCTCCGTCCGCCCCTCCCCCGCCAGCCACCGCATCCGATAGGCCATCATCGCCGTCTTCCCCAGGTGGGCCGTCAGCCGCCAGTTGACCACGGCCCCGACCGGGGCGCCGACCACGGGCAGCAGCTGGGCCAGCTTGGCCAGGTCGATGTGGTCGCGGTACTGCTGCTGGAACGAGCGCCAGTCGAAGCCCTTCAGGTCGGCGGGATGCGGCCGCGCGTCCCAGTCGTCCATGGCCTCCAGCACCTTGCGGCGGTGCTCGACGTCCGAGAAGGCCAGCTCGAAGATGTGCAGGATATAGAGCCGCTCGCTCAGCACGCTCCCGTCATGGCCGTAGAGGGCGGCGATCTCGAACAAGAGCTTGAGCTTGAAGCTCATCAGCAGCGGGAAGTCGGCCGCCGCCAGCAGGAACCCGCCCGCCCCCGCCACCCCGCCCTCGGCCCCGGCGGCGGTCTTCCAGCCCTGGATGGCGGTCGCCACCTTGGCCTCCCGCTGCTCCAGGGTGGCGTCCTGGAGCGGAGACGCCGTGGCGAAGTCGGCCCCGGTCAGGATCGCCTTGGTCATCCCCTCCATGGCGGCGGTGATCGCGGCGTGGACCTTCTCGGGGATGATCGTGTTGATCTTCCGCTGCACGGCGCGGGAGGCGTTGCCGAGGGGGCCGGCGGGCTTGGTGATGCGGGCGCGCCAGGCGGCGAGGTCTTGGGAGGTGGAGGTGGTCATTTGACACATATAGCGTGTCCCACCGCCAGCCCCACCGCCCGTCATTCCCGCCCTTGTGGCGGGAACCCCTGGTTCAGCCGACGGTGCGCCGCCTTGGCGCGCCGGCGCGCCACACCGCTGCTCTTGCGACGGACGAAGGGGTTCCCGCCACAAGGGCGGGAATGACGGCTGAGGTGTGATAAGGCTAATATCAACCTATAGCTTCATATCGTCCCGACAGGTCCAACATGGTCGCCGCCGACGCCTGGATCGCCGTCTACATGATGACCGACCGCTATCGCGGCACGCTCTACACCGGCGTCACCGGCCAGTTCCACAGTCGTATCATCCAGCATCGCGAGGGGGTTGGCGGCTTCACTCGCCGCTACGGCCTCAAGCGCCTGGTCTGGTACGAAATCCACGACCAGATGACCGACGCCATCCAGCGCGAGACCTCGATCAAGCGCTGGCCGCGCCAATGGAAGATCAACCTGATCGAACGCGACAACCCGCGTTGGGACGATCTCTATGAAGCGGTGTTCAATTGGACGCCGGTTCCTCGGCAGGTTTAGGTGGTTTGTCGGCACCTGGAGCGGGCCTGCTGATCGTCTGTTCAGGGCGGCAATCGGCCGCTGAGGTCGTGCTACATTCCGCGCATGAGCATCACAGGAGACTCCCTCAAAGCCGGGATCGACGCGGAATTGCTAAGGGTCAATGATCCGCGCATCGTCGCCTTAGTACGCAGCCTTTTGGTTGAACCGATCGCAACAAGGTTGGACTGGGACTACGGAGCGTCCGACCAACAGTACCTTGGCTGGGTGGTGCTCGACGACTCTGCCGGATCAGGTACAGCAATCGCGTACTGCGAAGAAGGCTTCGGGCCTAAGTGCCCTTGGGGTCTAGTTGGCGCCGAACCGGTGGAGGGGCGGCGATCAATGGGGATGGATAGCGCCTGGTTTCCCACTTTCATGGAAGCATTTTTCGACTCGTTCGCCGCGCTCGAGATTGAGCGCTGGAATCCAGCAGACTGACGAGAGACGAGCATCCAATAGGGCGAAATTCGTCGTCACCTCTTAGTCACCTCTTGCCGACAAACCGACCCTATCGCTGCCAACCACCGTGGGTCGCTATGAACGTGCGACCCGCCTTGGCGCGCTGGCGCGCCACTCCTTCGCCCGCGCGACGGGACGAGGGGCTCCCGCCACAAGGGCGGCAATGACGGACGTTGGAGGCGGGAGCGGAGCGAACGCTTGCCCCATCCACACCTCCCCGCCCCTCATCCCCAGCCAAACCGTCCGCCCACCTCGCCCTTCCCCGCGACGCAGCCTATATCTCCGGTAACCGAGTAACCCTGTCCGGACGCCGCCTTGCCCCGTCAGTTCCGACTGCCGCTGACCGTCCCGCCCCGCTGGGACCGGGAGTCGTTCGCGGCGTCGCCGACCAACGCCCTGGCGCTGGAGAGCCTGGACGCCTGGCCGGCCTGGCCCGACGGGCGGCTGGCCCTGGTCGGGCCGGCGGGGACGGGCAAGACCCACCTGGCGCGCGACTGGGCGCGGCGGACCGGGGCCGTGGTGGTCGAGGCGGCCTCTCCGAGGCCCCTAGGCGGCAAGGCGCCGCTGGACCTGGCCGCCCTGCGCGGCCGGCCGCTGCTGGTCGAGGACGCCGATCGCCGGGCTGACGGCGACCTGGTCGACGACGAGGCCCTGTTCCACCTGATCAACATGGCCGGGGTCGACGGCGGCTCGCTGCTGCTGACCGGCCGCCTGGCCCCGGTGGCCTGGGAGGCCGACGTGCCCGACCTGCGCTCGCGGCTCAACGCCCTGACCGTGGCCCGGATCGAGGCGCCCGACGACCTGGTGCTGGAGGCGGTGCTGCGGCGCGGCTTCGAGGCGGCGGGCATCCGGCCGGCGACGGACCTCTATCCCTACCTGATGGCGAGATTGCCCCGCTCGGCGCCGGCCGCCCTGGCGGCGGTGGCGGCCTTGGACGAGGCGTCCATCGAGCAGGGCCGCGAGGTCAACAAGGCCCTGGCCCTGGCGGTGCTGGATTTCGGCGGGGACGACGAGGAGGAGTGAGGGCTGCTCCCTCCGTCTCCTAGACGGCTGTCATCCCGGACAAGGCCGAAGGCCGCGGATCCGGGACCGCCACAAGCGCCGAACTCAGGCCCCGGTCCCGGATCTTCGCGCTGCGCGCTCGTCCGGGATGACAATAGTTCGTGACGTCGCGCCGCGAACACCGCCCCCCCCCCCCCCCTCTTTCCAGGCGAAGCTTCGCCCCCCGCCGCCCTTTGTCTTGCTCCTGTCACCACCCTCCGTCACTCTGTACACAGTAGACCGGAGACCCCCATGACCGACGCCGCCGCCCTTGACCTGCCCGCCGCGCCCTCGCCGGCCGCGCCGGACCTGGCGGGCCTGCGGCTGGACGAGGAGCTGGCGGGCTCGCCCGAGCGGTTCTTCAACCGCGAGACCTCGTGGCTGGCCTTCAACCAGCGGGTCCTGGAGGAGAGCGCCAATCCGCGCCACCCGCTGCTGGAGCGGCTGCGGTTCCTGTCGATCAGCGCCAACAACCTCGACGAATTCTACATGGTCCGGGTGGCCGGCCTGAAGGGCCAGGTGCGCGAGGGCGTGCGGGTGGTCAGCCAGGACGGGCTGACGCCGGGCGAGCAGCTGGCGCGGATCAACGCCTCGGCGGCCGAGCTGATGGCCGAGCAGCAGCGGATCTGGCGCGAGGTGCGGGCCGAGCTGTGGGGCGAGGGCCTCAAGCTGCTGGACGCCAAGGACATCGCCGGGCCGGACCGCGAGCGGGCCGAGGAGATCTTCCTGACCCGGATGTTCCCGGTGCTGACGCCTCTGGCCATCGACCCGGCCCACCCGTTCCCGTTCATCCCGAACCTCGGCTTCTGCCTGGCGCTCAAGCTGCGGCGCATCGCCGACGACAAGCACCTCTACGCCCTGGTGCCGGTGCCCAGCCAGGTGCAGCGGTTCTGGGAGCTCTCCCAGGCGCCGGCCAGGAGCACGCGCAAGCGCGAGCGGCGGATCGTGGCGCTGGAAAGCTTCATCATCCTGTTCCTGGGGCACCTGTTCCCCGGCTACGAGGTCGAGGGCCGCGGCCTGTTCCGCCTGATCCGCGACAGCGACCTGGAGATCGAGGAAGAGGCCGAGGACCTGGTGCGCGAGTTCGAGGCGCGGCTGAAGAAGCGCCGCCTGGGCCGCGTGGTGCGGGTCAAGATCCAGACCACCATGCCCGAGGACCTGCGCGAGTTCATCATCGAGGGCCTGCGCGCCCAGCCCGAGGACGTGGTGCTGGTCGACGGCAAGCTGGGCCTGGCCCAGATGGCCGAGCTGATCCCGCCGGACCGTCCGGACCTGAAGTTCAAGCCCTACAACGCCCGCTTCCCCGAGCGGGTGCGCGACCACGGCGGCGACTGCTTCGCCGCGATCCGCGAGAAGGACATCCTGGTCCACCACCCGTTCGAGAGCTTCGACGTGGTGGTGCAGTTCATCCGCCAGGCGGCGCGCGATCCCAACGTGCTGGCGATCAAGCAGACCCTGTACCGCACGTCCAAGGACAGCCCGATCGTCGCGGCCCTGATCGAGGCGGCCGACAACGGCAAGAACGTCACCGCCCTGGTCGAGATCAAGGCCCGGTTCGACGAGGAGAATAACCTCAAGTGGGCCCGCGACCTGGAGCGCGCGGGCGTGCACGTGGTGTTCGGCTTCGTCGACTGGAAGACCCACGCCAAGCTGTCGGTGGTGGTGCGGCGCGAGGGCGAGGCCCTGCGCACCTACTGCCATTTCGGCACCGGCAACTATCACCCGCAGACGGCCAAGGTCTATACGGACCTGTCGCTGTTCACCTGCGACCCCGCCCTGGGCCGCGACGGGGGCAAGCTGTTCAACTTCATCACCGGCTACGCCCAGCCGCACGGGCTGGAGAAGCTGTCGTTCAGCCCCGAGACGCTGAAGCCGGACCTGCTGACCATGATCGCCACCGAGGCCCGCAACGCCCGCGAGGGCCGGCCGGCGGCGATCTGGGCCAAGATGAACGCCGTGGTCGACCCGCAGATCATCGACGCCCTTTACTCGGCCAGCCAGGACGGGGTGCAGATCGACCTGGTGGTGCGCGGGATTTGTTGTTTAAGACCTGGGATTGCAGGACTGTCGGAGAACATCCGCGTCAAGTCGATCGTCGGCCGGTTCCTGGAGCATGCCCGCGTGGTGGCCTTCGCCAACGGCGGCCCGATGCCCGGCCCGCAGACCCGGGTGTTCATCAGCTCGGCCGACTGGATGCCGCGCAACCTGGACCGCCGGGTCGAGAGCCTGGTCCCCGTCGAAAACCCGACCGTGCACCAGCAGGTGCTGAACCAGATCATGGTCGCCAACCTCAACGACGAGGCCCAGAGCTGGAACCTCGACGCCGAGGGCCACTACGCCCGCGACCCGGCCTGGGACCGCAAGGGCGCCTTCTCGGCCCACGAGTACTTCATGACCAATCCCAGCCTGTCGGGCCGGGGCCACAAGGTGAAGGACCTGCCCCAGGCCTTCGACCACGTCGGGCCGCGCAGACGAGGTTGAGGCGGGGGGTGAGGCGCGCCGTCGTCGTCCTGGCGGCGCTGGTCCTGGCCGGCTGCGGGCCGCGCCCGGCCGAGCAGGCGCGGATCTGCGTGATCTTCGCCCTGCCCGCGGTTCCGGGCGACACGCAGGTCGGCGACGCCGCCGACCTGGCCTGGGCCAGGGCGCGCGAACGGGCGCTGTTCAAGTCGGGCGTGATCTACAGACCACCTTGGCAGGTGATGGCCAATGGCCGCTCGTGGGGCCGCTGCCCGGTCCGGCCCAAGCCGGTCGAGCACCTGCTGATCAGCCCCGACGGGACCTACGCCATGACCAAGGGCGGACGTCGCGCCAATGGCCGGCCCGTCAGCTTCGGGTCCTGCTACTACGAGAAGGGCGAGGCGGGCTGGCGCGTGCGCGCCTGCCGGCGGACGCTGCACGACCCGGCGCCGCTGATCGGCCTGAAACGCTGAGCTGTGGAGCGGGCAACCTTTTTGCGCGCGCCGCCTTCCCCTCCCCGCCCAATGCGCTAAACCAAGCCCATGCCTTTTGCGGCGCCGCGCGACGCGGCCGTTATCGATATCGGCTCCAACTCGGTCCGCCTGGTGGTGTACCGGCTGGAAGGCCGCGCCATCTGGACCGTCTTCAACGAGAAGGTCCTGGCGGGGCTGGGCCGTGACCTGGGCGACGGCGGCCGGCTGAATCCCGAGGGCGTGGCCCAGACCCTGGCGGCGCTGAAGCGCTTCCGCGCCGTGCTGGAGGCGGTCAAGCCGGCCGAGACCTTCATCGCCGCCACCGCCGCCGTGCGCGAGGCCAGGGACGGGGCGGCCTTCGTCGCGCAGATCAGGGCCGAGACCGGCTTTTCCACCCGCGTGCTGTCGGGCGAGGAAGAGGCGCGCTACGCGGCCCTGGGCGTGCTGGCGGGCGCGCCCGACGCCACCGGCGTGGTCGGCGACCTGGGCGGGGCCAGCCTGGAGCTGGTCCGGCTGGAGACCACGGGCGCCGGCCTGGGCGTCACCCTGCCGCTGGGACCGTTCAGCCTGGGCCTGTCGGACGGCTTCGACCTGGAGACCGTGCGGCGGCTGTGCGCCCAGCGCCTGGCGCCGGTGGCCCAGGCCTTCAGGACCGACGTCTTCCACGCCGTCGGCGGCGCCTGGCGCAACCTGGCCCTGCTGCACATGCGCCTGACCGGCTACCCGCTGCATGTGGTCCACCAGTACAGCATCAGTCGCGCCGAGGCCCTGGACGCCGCGCGCCTGGTCGCCCACCAGTCGAAAAGCTCGCTCGAGCGCATCGAGGGCATGAGCAAGAAGCGCTCGGAGACCTTGCCCTACGCCGCCGTCGTGCTGGAGCAGTTGATCGAGAGCCTGGACCTCAAGCGCATCGAGATCTCGGCCTTCGGCGTGCGCGAGGGCCTGCTGTTCGAGGCCATGCCGCCCGGCGTGCGCCGGCTGGACCCGCTGGTCGAGGGCTGCGCCTCCCTGGGCGCGCGGCAGGGCGTGGCCGACGAGCTGGGCGCGGCGCTGGACGCTTGGCTGGCTCCCGCCCTGGCCCAGTTGCCGCCGTGCTTCGGCGACCGCGACGCCGTCCTGGCCTCGGCCGCCTGCCGCCTGGCCGACCTGGGCGCGCGGCTGCACCCCGACCATCGCGCCGACCTGGTGTTCGAGCAGGTGCTGCGCGCGCCGATCGCCGGCCAGACCCACGCCGAGCGGGCCTTCCTGGCCGCCGCCGCCTTCGCCCGCCACGCCACGGCCTTCACCCCGCCGGAGCTGGAGGTGCTGGAGCGCCTGCTGTCGCCGGGCCGCCTGAAACGGGCCCGGGCCGTCGGCGCCGCCATCCGCCTGGGCTGCGACCTGTCGGGCCGCAGCGCGCCACTGCTGGCCCGGTCGCGACTCGCCATCGACAAGGGCGAGTTGCTGCTGGCCGCCGAGCCGGGCTACGCCGACCTGCTCCTGGGCGAGCAGACCGCCAAAAGAGCGGGCGCCCTGGCGACGATCCTGGGCCTGAAGCTGAAGATCACCGCGCTCTGAAAGCCGCCTCGAAGGCGCATCTCAGGATTGTGCGAGCACGATCAGGCCGAAAGCCTGTCGATGCGCGCAGCTTCACGCATTGAAAATGAGCATTTCGATCCTGCAACATTGCGGGTCAAGTCGTGCCTCTTTGTGTCAAAAAAACCACGTTCCATTTCATTAATGCGACAACTATTGACCGATCATCCCAATCATCGGTAGCCCTGCTGCAACCACGCTTAGGAAAGCTAAGCCGTAGGTCATCGCGGCGCGACGAACCGCGCCTTGCATATTTGGGGGTCACCGACTTGAGAACTAAACCCACGCGCGCGCGGCTGATGGCCACGACGATGATCTGCGGCGCCGCCATCGCCGCATTCGGCTCCGGTCAGGCCGCCGCCCAGACCGCCGCCCCGGCCGACCAGACCGAGGTCGAGGAAATCGTCGTCACCGGTTCGCTGTTCCGCCGCACCGACACCGAGACGCCCTCGCCGGTCACGGTGATGACCTCGCAGACCCTGCAGCGCGCCGGCATGACGACGGCCACGGACGCGATCCGGTCGGTCTCGGCCGACGGCGCCGGTTCGATCGGCACCGGTTTCCAGAGCGGCTTCAGCGCCGGCGGCTCGGCCGTCTCGCTGCGCGGCCTGGGCGTTTCCTCCACCCTGGTGCTGATCGACGGCCTGCGCTCGGCCAACTTCCCGATCAACGACGACGGCCATAACGCCTATGTCGACCTCAACAGCATTCCGTTCAGCCTGATCGACCGTATCGAAGTCCTCAAGGACGGCGCCTCGTCGAGCTACGGCGCCGACGCCATCGGCGGCGTCGTCAACCTGATCCTGAAGAGGCAGTTCGAAGGCGTTTCCGGCAGCGCCGAATTCGGCCAGAGCCAGGAACGCGACGCGCGCCACCAGCGCTTCGATCTGACCCTCGGCTACGGCGACTACGCCGAGAAGGGCTGGAACTTCTACGTCAACGGCGAGTACCAAAAGGACGGCCGCGTCACCAGCCACAGCCGCGGCTTCCCCTACAACACCCAGGACCTGCGCCCGATCGGCGGCCTGGACAACAACACCGCCGACAGCACGCTGACGACCGCCACCCCGACCGCCGTCGTCGTGCGCACCACCCAAAGCGACCTGAACAACCCGCTGACCGGCGGCCTCACGCCCTTCACCATCGGCACGGGCTCGTCGGCCTATAGCGAGTACACGGCGCTGGGCCTGGGCACCTGCCTGGCCGGCACCTATACCGTGACGACCGGCGCCGCGCGCGGCACGGGCTGCAAGTACGATCTGGTCGACCTCTACAACCAGATCCAGCCGAAGCAGGAGCGCTACGCGCTGAACGGTCGCCTGAGCTTCAAGCTGGGCGAGAATGTCGAGGGCTACGTCACCGGCAGCTACTCCTACGACTTCGTCAGCATCAAGAACCAGCCGCGCGCCCTGCGCAACACCCAGCCGTTCGGGGGATCGCCGTCCCTGGCCTCGACCAATCCCGGCATCGTCCTGCCGGTCTGGATCTGCACCTCCGGCGTCAACTGCGCCGATCCGGCCGCGGCCGGCCGTCGCCTGAACCCGAACAACCCCTATGCGACCGCCTTCGCCAACGATCCCTCCAACGGCGCGGCGCGCACCTATTATCTGTTCGGCGACATCCCGGCCGGCAGCGACCGCACGAACGAGGTCTACCGTGGCACCGCGGGCCTGAAGGGCGACTTCGGGGGCGACTGGAACTGGCGAATCGACGCCGTCGCCGCCCGCGACAACCTGAAGATCGAGCAGTACGGCTTCCTGAACATCGCCAACCTGCTGAAGTCGATCAACACCGGCAGCTACGACTTCGTGAACCCGGGCAACAACACCCAGGCGGTCCGCGATTTCATCTCGCCGACCGTGACCACGCCGTCGCACTCGACGATGTACTCGCTGGACGCCTCGATCACCAAGGAGCTGTGGGAGCTGCCGGGCGGGACCATGCAGCTGGCCGTCGGCGGCCAGGTCCGCAAGGAAGAACTGGTCAACAACAACCAGAACGCCAAGCTGGACACCTATTCGCTGACCACCTCGTCGGCGTTCGGCAAGCACACCGTCACGGCCGGCTATTTCGAAGTGCTGGCGCCGGTCCTGGATCAGCTCGAGATCAACGCCTCGGGCCGCTACGACCACTATTCGGAAGGTTTCAGCCACTTCTCCCCGAAGATCGGCGCCAAGTACACGCCGCTGCGCCAACTGGCGTTCCGCGGCACGTACTCGCAGGGCTTCCGGGCTCCGACCTTCGCCGAATCGGGCGCGCGCAGCCAGTACGCCGGCTTCTCGACCTTCACCCCGCCGCCGAGCTTCCAGAACGCCCACGGCGGTCTCACCTCGGGCGGCAACACCAACCCCTACGCCCAGGCCTACTCGCTGGGCGGCGGCTATGTCGGCAATCCGGACCTGAAGCCGGAAAAGTCGCGCAGCTTCACCCTGGGCGTGATCGCCGAGCCGACCCCGTGGCTCAGCCTGACGGTCGACTACTACGACGTGAAGAAGTCCGATCTGATCGTGGCCGGCCCGCTGCTGGCGAACGCCCGCAACGCCTATTATACCGGCACCAACGTCACCAGCGCCTGCGCCGCCGTGGCGGCCGTGGGTCCGGGCTATTCGTGCAACCTGGTCGACGCCATCGATCCACTGTTCCCGAACGCCCTGCCCCGCGTGCTGATCATCAACGCGCCGTTCGTGAACGCCGACTTCTCCAAGACCTCGGGCGTCGACTTCTCGGCCACGGCCAAGGCGAACCTGCCCTTCGACGCCAAGCTGACCAGCCGCGTCGAGGTCACCCACGTCCTGAAGTCCGACCTGCACACGTCCAACGGCGTGCAGAAGTACGCCGGCACGCTGGGTCCGTACCAGCTGTCCTCGGGCAACGGCACGCCGGACTGGCGCGGCAACTGGCAGAACACGGTCGAGTGGGGCCGCTACAGCCTGTCGGCCACCGCCTACTATGTCGGCAAGATCAAATCGGTGGCCGCTGACCAGCGGACCAGCACCGACTGCGTCACCGCCAACCAGTATGCGACCGGCAACACGGCCCTGGGCCAGCGGTTCTGCTACATCAAGAAGTTCGTCAACGTCGACCTGAACGGCACGGCCCAGATCACCGACTCGGTCCAGGTCTACGGCCATGTCGGCAACCTGTTCGACGAGAAGGCCCCGGTCGCGCCGGGCGCCTATGCCAGCGCCCCGAACTTCCTGACCACCTTCCACTATCCCGGCCTGATCGGCCGGACCTTCAAGCTGGGCGTGCGCTTCACCTACTAAACGCTTCGTCTGGAAAGATGGACGGGGCCGGTTCCGCGAGGAGCCGGCCCTTTCTTTTGGCCGTCCGCCGCGACACCCCGCCGCGCCCGAACACCGGTCGGCGAGTACGGTTTATTATCCACAGGCATCGCAAGCTCCACCTCATAAACGGGGAGAGCATCCATGCAGAAGCAGCGGATCGTCGAAGTCCAACAGGTCGAAGACCACATCACCGCCTTTCCGGCGCCGCGCGCGCGGCCCGCCTTGCGGCTCGCCGACGCCAGCGACGTATCGGTCGTCGGCCCGGCCCGCCGCCTGCAGAACGACCTGGCCCGCGCCTTCGCGGCCGACGCCGGCTGGTCGGTGAAGCGCACCGTGATCGTCGGCTGCGTGTTCCACGGCGTGGTGCTGGGATCGCTGGTCGTGGCGGCCAGCGACCTCCTTCCGCACATCGCGCGATAGGGCGTAGGCGCCCGACCAGGGGAAACAGAGCTCAGGAACAAAGACGCCGCGACAGTCGAAAGACCGCCGCGGCGCCTTGCTGTGAGGCCCTGCATCCGGTGGCCGAGCCACCGGCGAAGGCGAAGTTCTAGCCCGCCTTGGGCGCCGCGCGGCGGACCTCGACGACCCGCACGCGGGCTCCGTCCAGGACCAGGGCCAGCTCGCCGCGCTTGATCTTCAGGGCGTCCGAACCGAAGGCCTCCAGCCGCCAACCCTGCAGGGCGGGCGTGTTGGCCTCGTCGTCGGCGGCGATCTTCTCCAGGTCCGAGACGGTGGCGATCAGCTTGGACGCCACGCCAGCCTCCTCGGCGCGGGCCTTGAGCAGCACCTTCAGCAGCTCGACCACGGCGCCCGCCGAGGCGGGCGGCGGTGGGCCGGATTTCTCCAGCACCGGCGCGTAGCCCTCCGGATCGGCCAGGGCGGCCTTGATCGCGGCCAGCAGGTCGGGGCCGAACTTGGAGCCGCCGAAGCCCTTGGGCACGCTGCGCAGGGTGTTGAGCCCCTCCAGCGAGGTCGGGGCCTGGGTGGCCAGCTCGTCGATGGCCTCGTCCTTCAGGATACGGCCGCGCGGCTGGTCGCGGCTCTGGGCCGTGCGCTCGCGCCAGGCGGCCACGGCCTTGAACACCGCCAGGTACTTGGCGGCGGTCTTGCGCGGACGCAGGCGGCGCCAGGCCTTTTCCGGATCGACGTCGTAGGCGGCCGGATCGTTGAGCGCCTTCATCTCCTCTTCCACCCAGGCCAGGCGGCCGGCCTTGTCCAGGCGGTCGCGCAGGATGGGGAACAGGGTGGCCAGGTGGGTGACGTCGGCGATGGCGTAGGTCAGCTGGTTGTCGCTCAGCGGGCGGCGGGCCCAGTCGGTGAAGCGGCTGGACTTGTCCAGCTCGATCTTCAGCATCTGGCGGACCAGGGCGTCGTACGCGATCTGCTCGCCGAACCCGGCGGCCATGCCTGCGACCTGGGTGTCGAACAGCGGCGTGGGCATGGCGTCGAGATTGTTGAAGATCTCGACGTCCTGGCGGGCGGCGTGGAACACCTTCAGGACCGAGGGATCGCGCAGCACGTCCAGCAGCGGCGCCAGGTCGATGCCTTCGGCCAGCGGGTCGATACAGGCTTCGGTGTCCGGCGAAGCCACCTGGATCAGGCACAGCTTGGGCCAGTAGGTGGTTTCGCGCATGAACTCGGTGTCCACGGCGATGAAGGGCTGACCCTTCAGCTCATTACAGAACGCCGCCAGCTCAGCGGTAGTGGTGATCGTCGTCATCGGCTGCTAATAGCCTCGCGCACCCCCGAGTCTGCAAGCACAAGCTTGGGGGGAGCGGCAAGTTTCCTTTCAAAAACGGCCCATTGGGCCGTCTTCGAGCCAGAGCAAGCGCATGAGCGACCCCCAGAACGGCCTCACCTACGCCCAGGCCGGCGTCGATATCGATGCGGGCAACGCCCTGGTCGAGGCGATCAAGCCCCTGGCCAAGGCCACACGGCGTCCCGGCGCCGAGGCGGGCCTGGGCGGCTTCGGGGCCCTGTTCGACCTGAAGGCGGCCGGCTACGACGACCCGCTGCTGGTCTCCACCACCGACGGCGTCGGCACCAAGCTGCGCATCGCCATCGACACCGGCATGCACGCCACGGTCGGGATCGACCTGGTGGCCATGTGCGTCAACGACCTGCTGGCCCAGGGTGCCGAGCCGCTGCTGTTCCTCGACTATTTCGCCACCGGCAAGCTCGACGTCGCCACCGCCACCAGCGTGGTGGCCGGCATCGCCGACGGTTGCAAGCTGGCCGGCGCGGCCCTGGTGGGCGGCGAGACCGCCGAGATGCCCGGCATGTACGGCGACGGCGAGTACGACCTGGCCGGCTTCTCGGTCGGGGCGGTCGAGCGCGACGGCGTGCTGCCCAAGCTGGACAGGCAGCGGGCCGGCGACATCATCATCGGCGTCGGCTCGTCGGGCCCGCACTCCAACGGCTACAGCCTGGTGCGCCGCGTGGTCGAGCGCTCGGGCCTGGCCTGGGACGCCCCGGCGCCCTTCGCGGAAGGCAAGACCTTGGCGCAGGCCCTGATGGCCCCGACCCGCATCTATGTGAAGTCGATCCTGCCCCTGCTGCAGTCGGGCCGGGTCAAGGGCGGCGCCCACATCACCGGCGGCGGCCTGATCGAGAACCCGCCGCGTTGCATCGCCGAGGGCCTCAAGGCCGAGTTCGACTGGAACGCCTGGCCCCTGCCCCCGGTCTTCGACTGGCTGCAGCGCGAGGGCGGCATCAGCGACCACGAGCTGCGCCGCACGTTCAACTGCGGCGTCGGCTTCATCCTGGTGGTCGCCGCCAGCGACGCCGAGCCTGTGCTGGCGGCCCTGCTGAACGCCGACGAGGACGCGTTCATCTGCGGGCAGCTGGTCCAGGCCTAGAGGCATGAAGACCAAGGTCGCCGTCCTGATCTCCGGCCGGGGCTCCAACATGGAGGCCCTGGTCCGGGCCGCCCAGGACCCCGCCTGCCCGTTCGAGATCGCCCTGGTGCTGTCGAACAGGCCCGAGGCCGGCGGCTTGGCCGCCGCCGCTGCCGCGGGCGTCGAGACCCTGGCCGTCGACCAGAAGCCCTACGGCAAGGATCGCGAGGCCCATGAGCGGGCCATCGACGCGGCCCTGCGCGCGCGCGGGATCCAGGTCGTGGCCCTGGCCGGCTACATGCGCATCCTGACCCCGTACCTGGTGAACGCCTGGGAAGGCCGGATGCTGAACATCCATCCGTCGCTGCTGCCGGCCTATCCGGGTTTGGACACCCACGGCCGCGCCCTGGGGGCCGGCGAGGTCGAGGCCGGCTGCACCGTCCACCTGGTCACCGCCGGCGTCGACGAAGGCCCGATCCTGGGCCAGGCCCGCGTACCGATCCTGCCCGGCGACACCGAGCCCATGCTCAGCGACCGCGTGCTGGAGCAGGAGCACAGGCTCTATCCGGCGACCCTGGCGGCGTTCGTGCGCGGCCTCTGAGCGCCCCGACTTGCACGAGGGCGAACTTCCGCTCGACAGGACGCCGCGAAAAGCGGCGCGGGTTGCGTTTCAAAACGGCGCCCGGCGTCTTGCCCAGCGCGCTGGCGTCGCCCTGAATTGACGCCGCCTCGGTTACGGAACCTTCTGTAGGCGCTCTCGCGGGAGAGATCGGGCCCCGGCCCGGCGCTGAAGGCGAAACCGCCCCGGAAACGCTCAAGCAGAAGGACCGCGACGGCCTCGGAACGCTGGAAAGCAGGGCGCGTCTGCGTGCGCCCTCGCCGAAGGAGCAAGGCGATCCCCGCCGGGACGGCGGCGTCGCTGAATCTCTCAGGCGCCAAGGACAGCGGGGGTGCGGAAGACGGGCCATGACGGTCCGTCGCGACACCTCCTGGCTGCCGATGACCTGACTCCCAGTTCTGACCCGATTTCAAAAACCCGACCGACCTCGACACGATAACCTGTGCGGTTTTCGTGAGATACTCATTTGCGGATACAATAAGAATCATTTCTATTGTTCATAATTTATACATGAGTGCGCGACGCTTGGACCTGATTTTATATTATCGCCGCGAGCAGCTTTTCTGAATTTACCGAGATAGACAGACCGTCGAGCTTAGCCCCCGTCAAAAGATTGGGGATAGTCATGACGAACACGCGCCTTTCGCCGGCCTCGCGCCACTTCCGGGCCCTGCTGCTGGCCGCTTCGGTCCTGGGCGGCGCGACGCCGGCCCTGGCCCAGGAGGCCGACAAGGCCTCGACCGTCGACGAACTGGTCGTCACCGGGGCCCGGGTGTCCGAGGCCAGCGTCGCCATCGGCACCGACCACGCCACCGCCACGGTGTCGATAACCCGCGAGGCCCTGCTGTCGGCCCCGGCCGGCGTCACCGGCCTGAAGATGCTGGAGTCCCTGCCCGGCTTCAACGTCCAGGCCAACGACGCCCTGGGCATGTACGAGTTCGGCAATTCGGTCTCGGTGCGGGCCTTCAACTTCCAGCAGATCGGCTTCCTGCTGGACAACATCCCGATGGGCCGCAGCGACCAGTTCGGCGGCAGCCCGATCTACCGCTATGTCGACAACGAGAACCTTTCGCGCGTCACCGCCTCGGCCGGGGCCGGCGACGTCAGCCTGCCCAGCTACGCCTCGCTGGGACCGATCGTCGACTACTTCACCCAGAAGCCGTCCGAGGACGCCGGCGGCTCGGCCAGCCTGACCCTGGGCAGCGACAGCCTGCGCCGCACCTTCCTGCGCCTGGAGACCGGCGAGCACGCCGGTTGGTCGGCCTACGCCAGCGCCTCGATCATCAAGGGCGACCTGTGGCGCGGCCCCGGCACGATCGACCGCAAGCACTACGAGGGCAAGATCAACTACGCCCTGCCAAACGGCGGGAACATCAGCTTCCAGACCGTGCACAACGACTATTTCGACTACGACAGCCCGTCGATCACCAAGGCCCAGTACGCCGGGACCGCGGGCGACGTGTTCGGCCGCAAGGGGCGCGGCTTCGCCTACCTGGGCCACGTGCCGCTCTCGACGCCGTTCGGCACGGCGGCCACCGACTCCAGCCTGCCGCAGACCACGGCCGGCGTGCCCTATTCCAACAGCAACTACGCCCAGTACTACAAGTTCGCGGTCAACAGCCGGCAGGACCACCTGTACGGCCTGACCCTGAACACCCCGATCACCGACGCCATCGACGTCACCGCCACCGGCTATTACGAGGACAAGGAAGGCTACGGCGTCTCGCCCGAGGCCTACGCCACCTCGCTGAGCAGCTACAACGCCGAGCGGCTGATCGTGCCGGGCCTGACCGCGCCCAGGGGCCTGCAATACGGCCTGTCGGGCATCGACGGCACCCGCAAGGGCGTCACGAGCAAGATCGCCTGGCGCGCGGGCTTCAACAAGCTCGAGGCGGGCCTATGGCTCGAGGACGACGACTATCACCGCACCCAGGCGCGCTACAACGTGCAGGACGGCAACCCCGACGGCGCGCCGCTGTTCAACGAGCCCGTCCACCGGCAGCGCAACTACGTCTCGACCCGCCAGACCACGCAGTTCTTCCTGAAGGACACCCTGAGCCTGGTCGACGACAAGCTGAAGGTCGAGCTGGGCTTCAAGGCCACCGACATCGACTACAAGATCAGCGGCTATCGCAATCCGGCCGACTACATCAACAGCCGCCAGCCGACCCTGAAGGCCAACTGGAAGGACGATTTCCTGCCGCAGGTCGGCGTGGTCTACAACCTCAACAGCCGCGACCAGATCTTCTCGTCCTATTCGGAGAACATGGCCCTGCCCCGCGGCGCCGACGACGTGTTCTCGGCCGCCAGCCCGGCGGTGACCGGCCCCAAGCCCGAGACCTCGACCAACCTGGAACTGGGCTACCGCGCCAACCGGCCGACCTTCAACGCCTCGGTGGTGGTCTACAAGACGCAGTTCAAGAACCGCCTGCAGGCCTTCGCGGCCCTGGTGCCGGGCGGCGGCGGCACGACCGAGACCTTCTACCAGAACGTCGGGGCGGTGAAGGCGTCGGGCGCCGAGTTCAGCGGCCAGTGGAAGCCGGACCTGCTGGGCGGCAAGATCTATTTCAACGCCAACGCCTCGTACAACAAGTCGGAATTCCAGGACGACATCGCCAACTTCACCCTGACGCCGACGCCGGCGGCGCTCAAGATCGCCGGCAACGCGGTGCCCGACTTCCCCAAATGGCTGTTCCAGGGCGGGGTGACGGTGGAGCCGACCGACGGGGTGGTGTTCAACGTCTCGGCCCGCCACATCGACGACCGCTACACCAACTTCACCAACAGCGAGACCACCAAGGGCTATACGATCGTCAACGCCTATCTCGACCTGGGCGATGGCTTCGGGGCCGGGCCGTTCGAACAGGTCAAGGCGCGGGTCAATGTCGATAACATCTTCGACAAGAAGTACCTGGGCACGATCAACACCACGGTGAGCACCCCGGCCAGCTTCCGCCCCGGTTCGCACCGGACGATCCAGTTCACCCTCTCCGCCGACTTCTAGGCCCACGTTCCGGCCGGTCTTTCGCGAGACCGGCCGGACAGCGTTCGAGTGCTTCCATGACCCGCTCCCTGTTCCTGACGACTGCCGTCGCGGCCCTACTCCTGGCCGCCGCTCCCTCCCACGCCGCCGAAACCGCCGCCTCGGCCCGCAAGATCCACGAGAGCCTGCTGACCCTCGACACCCACCTGGACACCCCGGCCAATTTCGGCAGGCCGGGCTGGGACATCCTCGACCGCCACGACGCGGCCAAGGACGGTTCGCAGATCGACTATCCGCGCATGGTCGAGGGCGGGCTGGATGGCGGCTTTTTCGCCATCTACACGCCCCAGGGCCCGCGCACGCCCGAGGCTACCCGCGCCGCCCGTGACGCGGCCCTGATCCGCGGCGTCGAGATCCGCGAGATGGTGGCCAAGCACGGCGACAAGTTCGCCCTGGCGCTGAAGGCCGACGACGCCGCGGCCATCGCCGCCCAGGGCAAGCGCGTGGTGTTCGTCAGCATCGAGAACAGCTATCCGATCGACGGCGACGTCAGCCTGCTGTCGACCTTCTACGCGCTGGGCGTTCGCATCAGCGGCCTGGCCCACTTCAAGAACAACGACATGGCCGACAGCTCGACCGACAAGTCCGAGTGGCATGGTCTGTCGCCCCAGGGGAAACAGTTCGTCGCCGAGGCCAACCGGCTGGGCGTGGTGCTGGACGGCTCGCACTCGTCCGACGAGGTGCTGGACCAGCTGATCGCCCTGTCCAAGACCCCGGTGATCCTGACCCACTCGGGCTGCAAGGCGGTGTTCGACCATCCGCGCAACGTCGACGACGCCCGGCTCAAGGCCCTGGCCGCCAGCGGCGGGGTGATCCAGGTCGAGGCCTTTTCCAGCTACATGATCGACGCGCCCAAGAACCCCGAGCGCGAGGCGGCGATGGCGGCCCTGATGGCCAAGGTCGGGGCGCGGTCGAAGATGAGCGAGACGGACCGCGCCGCCTTCATGGCCGAGCGCAACGCCATCGACGCCAAGTGGCCGGTCAGGAAGGCCACCTTCGACGACTTCATGAACCACCTCAACCACGTCCTGAAGGTGGCCGGGGTCGACCACGTGGGCATCGGCATCGACTTCGACGGCGGCGGCGGGGTCACCGGCCTGGAGGACGCGTCGGACTACTGGAAGATCTCCCAGGCCCTGCTGGCCGAGGGCTACACCAAGGCCGACCTGGAGAAGATCTGGAGCGGCAACGTCCTGCGCCTGCTGCGCGCGGCCGAGGCGGCCAAGGCGCCGGCGGGGTGAGAGGCGCGCGGCGATTTAGCCCCTCCCGTTGTCATTCCGGGCGAAGCGCAGCGAAGACCCGGGACCCAGGACCACCGCATTGCGCCGGCCCCTGGGTCCCGAACAGCCCCTGTGAGGCTTCCGGGATGACAACCGCAAGGGGCGGATCGAGCTCACAAGCCTAAACCGCCCGCCGCTCCCGCCAGGCCTTGACCGCCGCTAGGGTCGCCACCACCCCGGCCGCCGCCCACAGGGCCAGGACGCCGACCCGCAGATAGGCCGCCGCGCCCAGGGCCCCACCCAGGCTCAGGCCGGCCCACAGCAGCGCGTAGGGCCCCCAGGCCCAGCGATCGCCGCCCGTCAGGGCCGCGGCGATCCGCTGGCCGATCTTGACCAGGGCGCCGGTCATGTAGGTCAGCCCCACCCCGACGTCGCCGTTGCGCTGGAACACCGCGTTCTCCGCGCCCATGGCCAGGACCATGGCCGCGACGCCGGCCGTGTCGAAACCGAGGGAGATCAGGGCGGCGGCGGCGGCCAGCAGCGCCGCCTCCAACGCCAGGATCACGGAACGCCGCCCCTCGCCGGCCCGGCGCGCCACGAGCGCGCCCAGCACCACGCCGGCGACGAACAGGCCGATCAACGCCAGGGCCGTGCGGACCATCGCCCACTGGCCGGTGGCGAGCCCGACGCCCAGCCGCGTGGAGTTGCCGCTCATGAACGAGACGAAGAAGCCGCCCAGCTTCAGGAAGCCGATGGCGTCGACATAGCCGGCCACGCCCGACAGCCCGGCGGCCAGGGCGACGTCGCGGCGGCGATAGTCCTTCATGGCGGCTCCCCAGCTTCGATGCGATCGATCGTCACCGATACGGGGCGGCCCGCGCAAACAAAAAGGCCGGCGGATCGCTCCGCCGGCCTCCTCGGATCGGTAAGGCGGAAGCCTTAGCCGACGATCTCTTCGTCCTTGAAGAACTGGGCGATCTCGATGGCCGCGTTCTCCAGGCTGTCGGAACCGTGGACCGAGTTCTCGCCGATCGACAGGGCGAACAGCTTGCGGATCGTGCCTTCGTCGGCGTTGTCCGGGTTGGTGGCGCCCATGACTTCGCGGTACTTGGCCACGGCGTTGTCGCCTTCCAGCACCTGGACGACGACCGGCTCGGCGGTCATCTGGGCGACCAGCTCGCCGTAGAACGGACGCTCGGCGTGGACTTCGTAGAACTTCTTGGCTTGCGCCTCGGTCAGCTTCACGCGGCGCTGGGCCACGATGCGCAGGCCGGCGTCCTCGATCACGGCGTTGATCTTGCCGGTCAGGTTACGACGCGTGGCGTCAGGCTTGATGATCGAGAAGGTGCGTTCGGTCATGATCCGAAAATCTCACAGAGAAAGTTTGTCGATTGGGAGGTTGCGGGCTTATAGCCGGGCGCCTCCTCCCCGCCAACCCGCCGCGTAACCTTAAAATCAAATGCTTCAGATCAACGACCTGACCTTCGACGCCTGGGGTCGGCGGTTTTTCGACCACGCCAGCGTGAGTCTGCCGCCCGGCGCCAAGGTCGGGCTGATCGGCCGCAACGGCGTGGGCAAGTCCACCCTGTTCAAGCTGATCCTGGGCCAGTTGCACGCCGGCGACGACGAGATCAGCCTGCCCAAGAGCGCGCGGATCGGCTCGGTGGACCAGGAGCATCCGGCCACGCCCTTCACCCTGCTGGAGACCGTGCTGGAGGCCGACGAGGAGCGCCACCGCCTGCTGACCAGCCTGGACACGGCCGCGCCCGAGGACATGGGCGAGATCTGGGCCCGGCTGATCGAGATCGACGCCGACGCCGCCCCGGCCAAGGCGTCGGAAATCCTGGTCGGCCTGGGCTTCACCCAGGAGGACCTCGGCCGGCCGATGGCCGAGTTCTCGGGCGGCTGGCGCATGCGCGTGGCCCTGGCCGCGGCCCTGTTCGCCGAGCCGGACATGCTGCTGCTGGACGAACCGACCAACTATCTGGACCTGGAAGGCGCGCTGTGGCTGGAGGCCAGGCTCCAGAAGTACCCGCACACCGCCCTGATCGTCAGCCACGACCGCGAGCTGCTCAACAACAGCTGCACCCACATGCTGCACCTGGCCGGCGGCAAGCTGGAACTCTACACCGGCGGCTACGACGACTTCGAGAAGCGCCGCGCCGAGAAGGCCCGCCTGCAGCTGTCGGCCAAGGCCAAGCAGGACGCCGAGCGCGCCCACCTGCAGGCCTTCGTCGACCGCTTCAAGGCCAAGGCCTCCAAAGCGGCGCAAGCGCAGTCCCGCATGAAGCGCCTGGCCAAGATGGAGCCGGTGGCCACCACGATCGAGGAGCGCGTCGCGCCCTTCACCCTGCCCTCGCCGCCTCGCCCGCTGCCGCCGCCGTTGATCCGGCTGGAAAAGGCCTATGTCGGCTACGAGCCCGGCCGCGCGATCCTCAAGAACCTCAACCTGCGCATGGACTTGGACGATCGCATCGGCCTGCTGGGCGTCAACGGGGCGGGCAAGTCGACCTTCGCCAAGATGATCGCCGGGGCCCTGGGCGTGCAGTCGGGCGAGTTCCACCGTGACCGCAAGATGAAGGTCGGCTGGTTCCACCAGCACCAGATCGAGGCGATGGATCCCGAGGACACCCCGCTGGAGATCATCCGCCGGGCCATGCCGGACGCCTCGGAAAGCTCGCGCCGCTCGCGCCTGGCCCAGTTCGGCCTGGGCTTCGAGAAGCAGGAGACCAAGGTCGAGAGCCTGTCGGGCGGCGAGCGCGCGCGCCTGCTGCTGAACCTGGTGGCGATGGACGCCCCGCACATGCTGATCCTGGATGAGCCGACCAACCACCTGGACATCGACTCGCGCCGCGCCCTGCTGGACGCCCTGA
Organism: Caulobacter sp. GW821-FHT09A05; assembly: GCF_059418465.1. Classification (NCBI taxonomy): domain Bacteria; kingdom Pseudomonadati; phylum Pseudomonadota; class Alphaproteobacteria; order Caulobacterales; family Caulobacteraceae; genus Caulobacter; species Caulobacter sp. GW821-FHT09A05. Next base: position 67,878 of record NZ_JBWKPX010000016.1, on the reverse strand, counting down.
ACGACTACGAGGGTGCGGTGATCCTGATCACTCACGACCGCTCGCTGATGGAGCTGGTCGCCGACCGCCTGTGGCTGGCCGCAGACGGCACGGTCAAGCCCTTCGACGGCGACATGGACGAGTACGCCAAGTTCGTGCTCGACCGCGCCAAGCAGGCCGTCAAACCGACCCAGGTGGCGCGCGAGCCGGCCAAGGCCGAGCCCGCCGCCGCGCCGAAGAAGACCGTCGCCATCGAGCCGCTGAAGCGCAAGATCGAGGCCGCCGAGCAGGTGGTCACCCGCCAGACCCGCCAGGTCGCGGAGCTGGACGCCCAGCTGGCCGATCCGCAGCTCTACAAGAACCCCGCCAAGGTCGCCGAACTGACCAAGCGCCGCGACAACGCCAAGGCCAAGCTGGACGAGGCCGAGGCGACCTGGATGAGCCTGGCCGAGGAGTTGGCGGCGGCGGAGGCCTGAGGCCTACTTGCGGTCGAAGAAGGCCCGGCGCAGGGCGGCGGACTTGACCTGGTCCGCCTGGATACGCTGGCGCTTCAACGTCTTGCGCAGCGCGGCCTGGCCGCCCAGGCCCTGGGCGTAGCGGCGCGCGGCGTCCTGGGCCAGGGCCTCAAGCGTCGCCGGCGTCACGCCGTCCTCGCCATAGTCGAACACCTCGCGCGGCGGGCCGATCAGCCGGCAGGCGCCAGGCGCGCGCGACAGCAGCACCCCGACCCTGTCGACCTCGACGGCCGGCCTGTCGCCGGCCCGCTCGACCAGTTCGCCGCCGACCACCAGGACCTCGCCCGCCGCCGTGCTGGCGTTGCCGGCCTGGGCGAAGATCCACATCCGCCGGTCCCAGCGGGCGTTGGCCAGGGCCGGACAGGCCTGGACCAGGTCGGCGGCCGCGGCCGTGAACCGCGCCCCGGCCGGCAGCTTCAGGCCCAGCAGCGGGTCGACGATCGGTTGGGACGCCGGCCCGGCCGCGACCGGGCCGGCGGCGAGGCCGGCCAGCAGGGCGAGGATCGCGATCCTCATCTCAGCGCCTGTAGATGACGTAGCTGGGCTTCTCGCCGCGATAGGCCGGTCCCGGCCAGAACGCGTCCTGGACGAAGTCAGAGATCCAGTTGGCGCCATCATAGCCCTGGATATGCCCGGCGGTGCTGCTGCTGGGGTTCTGGATCACCGCCACGTCGCCGACCTCCAGCTTGAACCCGGCCGAATCGACGCCCTTGCTGACGGCGTCGCCGGAGACGAAGCGCGCCACGGCGGTGAAGCCCCGCGCCTCCAGATAGGGCCCGTAGTCCTTGGCGAGGCGCGGATTGGGCCCGGTGGCCATGCCGGCGGCCTCGAGGGCGATTCGCACGTACTTGGCGCACTGGCCGGCGCCATAGGGCGGCAGGGCGCGGGTCTTCAGCGTGGCGGCGAACCGCGCCTTGTCGAAATCCACGGACGCCAAGGCCGTCGCCTGATCGCTCATTCGTCGCTCTCCCTGAGGTGGCATGATGCTGAAGGCCGGTCTTCAGCTTGGCAACAGTCGATGTCGCTTTTTCGATCGCCTCGACCACGTCTAAGCTTGACCATGGCTTGGCGAATACCGGAAACGGCGGGTTTTGACCGGCGCGGCTCGAGCATTCGGCCGATCGATCGAATAGATCGGCATGGTAAATGCGCCTAAACCACGTCTCTTATCCTTTACGTGACCCGCAACGCGTATTCCTGCTCGCATGAGTTCAGGAACCACGTCCCGAAATCACATCGTCGCCAATCCCGAAGGCCTGTCGGCCACGGTGGTGCTCGCCGCGTTCGGCGACTGGCTGGATCAGCGCCTGGCCGAGGCCATGCGGCTGGACATGGACCTGGCCTTTCGCGACCGGCCGTTCGACGTCGAAATCGGCCGCGTGCCGCCCCTGGTGGGCTGGGAGCACCGCTACCTGCAGCCCGGCGCCCCGGCCCCGCAGGGCAAGATGTGGACCGTCTATCGCCTGCAGGACCAGGCCGGCCGGCCCGCGCCCCTGCACCAGCACCAGCACGCCGACGACTACGCCGACACCCTGACCCCCCTGCTGGGCGAGCTGGGCTATCTGGGCGTCTTCGACGGCGAGCCGGCGCTGTTCCCGGGCGTGGGCCGGCGATAACCTCCCACACCCCGAAGGAGGCCTACGGCGTATTCAAAGCGACCTGCTTGTGAACTCCGGAAGCTCCATTGATCACAGCGGTGTTCGTCGTCAGTCCGCTGAAGGCGTTACCGATCACGGTAAAGTCGTCCGAGGTCCCTACCACCATCACGCCATGTTGCAGGACGTAGCTGGATGAGTTGTGGCCGATGTTGCCGATCGCCGAGAAGCAGTTGCAATCGGAAAAGGCGATGGCCCAGTCGATGTTGGCCCCCGCGAAGAAACCTCCGATGGCATACAATCTGTTGTTGGAAACCACCGCGCCTGTGACCCCGTACATATGAACCGCCCGCTCAAAGCCGGTGAACCGGCATTCCGTGATCGAGATGTCCCGAACGATTGCTGTGATCTGGGCTTTCTCGAAACGCACGGGAATGATTTGAGCGTTGGCGCCGCGAAAATCGACGCCGGTGATTTGGACGTTGTCGATCACGCCGGAGCCGTCAGCGGTCGCCAACACTCGTGTACCGGGAGCCTCGTAGTCGAACTGGCAGCCCGTCGAGACATAAATGTCACCGAGCTCCCGCGTGCTGTAGAGGTCTAGGCCCACAGCGCCGCCGTAGAACACGCAGTCGCTGAAGCGGATGCCTTTCAATTCCGTGCCAGCCGTCGTGTTCTGGATTCTGACAGTGCTCGAACCGGCCGGCGTGGAGGCGCCCTTCACCTGTAGGATAGTGCTCGTAAACTGCAGATCCCCGCAGCGACCACCGCCGTCCTCGATCAAGCAGGCCCGGGCCCCGGCTTCCTCGCGTGACGAGATCAAGCAGTCAGAGATGTGCCAGAGCCGGGTTTTGGTCAGGTTCAGGCCAATCTTGAAATCATCGATCATTAGATTGTTGACGCGGCAATAGGCTTGCGGATCGCCTTGACCACCGACGAGTAGACCCGTTTCCATGGCCGAGGCCCCTCGAACCAGGGCGAAATTGGCTAGTTCCACGTCGATGACTGAGCCGATTTCCGGGAGGGTCACCGGCGAAATCTTTAGCAGCGGACCGGTCGTGCTGGTCGAGCCAGCGATCAGGCGAGACCCGTCCAGAACCGTGCCCGCGCCGATGATCGACAGCGCCACGCCCGGCGAAGGTTTCAATTCTATAGTGCTGTCGCAACGATAGCGCCCATAGCTCTGGAGAACCACCCGCGCCCGGCCGCCGGCTGAAGCCGATTTTTCGGCCGCGCTGACGCAGTCGACCGCCGCCTGGAGGGCGGGCGCGTCGTTATTTAACTCATCGCCGGTTGCGCCCCACCATTCGGGAATGACCTCCGAGACGCCGACGACCTTGCTGCCGGCGCCGATGGTCTCGAAAATCTTCGCCCGGCCGGCCTCGACCCGACCGCGAATGGTTAGCACGGCGCCGGAGGTGACCTGAATCTTCGCGCCTGGCGCAAAAGTATAGATGAGGTCCGCTGGCCAGGTTTCGCTGGTGCTGACCACGATTGTGCCGCTAATCGGCAGAGAGGGAACAGTCATAAAAAGATGCCCTGAGAGTAGGAGGTTCAAAATGGTCGCGAACGTGTCGCGACCTTAAGATCCTCGCTCTCAGGAACGTCAAAATCGGTCGTACCTCACCTGGTGTTGGTCCACCTGAACTGCTGGCGTACGATCGCCGCTTCCCGATGAGCACGTGACGAAGAAGGCCCGAAACCCATATCGGAAGCGCGACCTGAAGCGATCAGGTCGGCATACGCCCTACCCGCATTTCACCTGCTGGACGACCCCGGTGTCGGGGTTGAACAGGATGTTCAGCCGGTCGGGACGGTAGTCCATGGTCACCGGGCAGGTCGTGCAGGCCACCCGCCAGCGCGAGGGATCCACCGGGGCCGGCAGGTCGGTGCGGTTCTTGCCGACGAACGCCTGGGCGTCCTTCAACCCGCACTGGTCCTTCTCCGCCACAGGCGGCTTGGCGGGCAAGGCGACGGCCGGCGGCGCGGTCGGGGTGGTCGGCGGCGGCATGGGAGCGGGCGCCGGCGGCGCGCCGCTGGAGCAGGAGACCAGCAGCAGCGCCACGCCAGCCAATACGAACCGCTTCATGCCTGTTTCTCCCATCCCCGTTCGGCGCCCTGGCGCCAGTAGGACACGGGATGGCCCGCGCCCTTGAAGGCCTTCCATCGGCCCCGCGCCAGGCGCAGGGCCTCCTCGTCGCGGCCGTCGAACAAAAGGATGCAGCGTTCGAACGCCGAAAGGTCGCCTGGCTCGGCCCCGTCGAGCAGGAACAACGCCTGGCCGCCGTTCGGGTTGTCCAGCCGGTCGGTGAGCAGCACCGGCTGGCGGTCGGCCATCGGCTCGTCATCCAGGCCGTGCGGCAGGAAGCTGTCGTCGCGCCAGGTCCACAGATGGGCGTCCAGCGCCCGCAGGCGGGCCGGATCGCCGCCGCGCACCAGGGCCCGCCAGCCGCGCCCCAGGGTCTTTTCCAGCAGCCCGGGCAGCACCTCTTCCAAGGGGCTGCGCTCGAGGTGGTAGAACCAGATGTCGCAGGGCGCGGCGGTCAAGGTCAGCCTTCGTAGGCGTCGGCCACGAGGCGATTGAGCAGCCGCACGCCGAAGCCGACCGCGCCGTCCGGGACGGTCGGGTCGGTCGAGGGCTTCTTCCAGGCCACCGAGGCGATGTCCAGGTGGGCCCACGGCACGCCGTTGACGAACTTCTGCAGGAACAGCGCCGCGGTGATCGAGCCGGCGGGGCGGCCGCCGATGTTCTTCATGTCGGCGATCGGGCTTTCGATCTGCTTCTCGTAGGACGCCGGCATCGGCATGCGCCACAGCGGCTCGCGTTCGGCCTTGCCGGCGGCGAGAAGTTTTTCCGACAAGCCGTCGTTATTGCTGAACAAACCACCCAGGTCATGACCCAGGGAGATGATGATGGCGCCGGTCAGGGTGGCCAGGTCGACCATGAACTTGGGCTTGAAGCGATCCTGACAGTACCAGAGGGCGTCGGCCAGGACGAGGCGGCCTTCGGCGTCGGTGTTGATGACCTCGATGGTCTGGCCCGACATCGAGGTGACCACGTCGCCGGGGCGCTGGGCGTTCCCGTCGGGCATGTTTTCGACCAGGCCCAGCACGCCAATGGCGTTGACCTTGGCCTTGCGACCGGCCAGGGCGTGCATGACGCCGGCCACGGCGGCCGCGCCGCCCATGTCCCACTTCATGTCCTCCATGCCGTCGGCCGGCTTGATCGAGATGCCGCCGGTGTCGAAGCAGACGCCCTTGCCGACGAAGGCGACCGGCTGGGCCGACCTGTCGGGCGCGCCCAGCCACTTCATCACCACCAGCTGGCTCTCGCGGACGCTGCCCTGCCCCACGCCCAGCAGGCTGCCCATGCCCAGCTTGGCCATGTCGGCCTCGCCCAGGATCTCGATCTCCAGGCCCAGCGCCTCCAGCCCCTTCACGCGGGCGGCGAATTCCTCGGGATGCAGGATGTTGGCCGGCTCGGAAACCAGGTCGCGGCTGAACAGAATCGCGTCGGCGACCGGCTCCAGCGCGGCGAAGGCCTTGCGCGCCTTGGCCGGGTCGGCGGCGGCCACCTTGACCACGCTCACCGAGGGCTTCTTCTCGGCCTTCTCGGTGGTGCGGTACCGGTCGAATCGATAGGCGGCCAACTTGACGCCGAAGGCCGCCCGCGCGGCGGTCTCGGCGTCGCCGCCCAGCTTCAGCACCAGTTCGGTGACGCCCGAAGCCTTCAGCGCCTGGAAGGCGTGGCCGGCGGCGAGTTCGACGGCCTCGGGCTCGAAGGCGCCGTCGCCGTCGACGCCGACCAGCAGCACGCGGGCGGCCTCCAGGCCGGCGGGCGCGATCAGGTCCAGCGTCTGGCCCTTGGCGCCCGTAAAGCGGCCGCCCGCGACGGCCCGGGCCAGCGCCCCGCCGGTCGCCTCGTTGACCGCCTTGGCCTCCGGCGACAGGGCGGCGGCTTCATAGGCCAGGACGGCCAGGGCGGCGTTGGCGCCGGCCTGGGCGTCGGCGGTGACGAACTCGATACGCATGACGCGCTCCTGATAACCGGTGGAGCCCTGGCGGGACCTTCGACCCGTTGGATTGACCCAAACCCGGACCGAAGAAAAGCACCAATCGTCGGGCCCCTCGGCGCGGCGGGGACGAACGCCGCTTTTACGCCTGACTTGAGCGGTTGTGCGTACGCGAACACGCCGTGTAGAAGGGACCCTTCCCTGGGGGCGCGCCGCGCGACTCCGCCTTATTCCCGTCCCCTCGGTCCCCGTCCCCACGTCGATGCGCCTGATCGAACGCTATCTTTTCCGCCAGCTGCTGGGCCCGACGCTGTTGGCGACGTTGGCGCTGGTGGCGCTCGCCCTGCTGGCGCGCAGCCTGTCGGAGTTCGACGTCCTGATCGAACAGCGCCAGAGCGCGATGGTCTTCCTGAAGATCATCGCCCTGGCCCTGCCCCAGCTGCTGAGCATGATTCTGCCGATCGCCCTGTTCGTGGCCACGCTCGTGGCCTTGAACCGGCTGCATACGGAACAGGAGATCGTGGTCTGTTTCGCCGGCGGAATGAGCCGCTGGCGCGTGATCTCGCCGGCCATGCGCCTGGCCGTGTTCGCTACGCTGCTGTCCCTGGTCATGAGCCTTTGGGTCGCGCCATGGAGCTCGCGGGCGATTCGCGAGACGTTCTTCGACATCAAGTCCGATCTGGCCTCGACCCTGGTGCGTCCGGGCGAGTTCACCGAGCCAGGGCCGGGCCTGACGGTCTACGCCCAGACGATCGACCGCGACCAGATCATCCACAACCTTTTCATCCACCAGGAAAAGGCCGACGGCGGCGCCATCACCTACACCGCCCGCGAAGGCGTCATCGCCGAACGCAAGGGCCTGCCGGTGCTGGTGCTGCGAAAGGGCTCCAACCAGGAGTTCTCCAGCTCCGGCGTGCTGCAGTACCTGTCGTGGGACGAATACACCTTCGACCTCAGCTCGCTGTTCCAGAGCGACGAACTGCTGCACTACAAGATCGGCGACCGCTACCCGCACGAATTGTTCTTCCCCGACCTGACCCAGGAGTGGGAACAGCAGAACCGCGAGAAGCTGCTGTCCGAAGGCCACTGGCGCCTGGCCAGTCCGCTCTACAATCTGGCCATGATGTCGATGGCGGTGGCGGCGGTGATCGGTGGATCATTCAGCCGAATGGGCTACGGCCGACGGATCGCGATCGTCGGGGCCGCCGCCGCCCTGGTTCAGATCGTGGGCTTCGGCGTCAAGGCCGCCTGCGACAACGACGTCTGGCTCAATCCGCTGCAATACGCTGTGCCGCTGGCGGCGATCTGGTGGGGCCTGCGGCAGATCTTCCGCCAGAAGGTCACCCGCCACATCGCCATCGGCTCGCACGACGCCCTCCAGCCGCTGGGCGTCCAATGATCGGCGTCGGCATGATCGAGCGCTATGTGCTCAGGAAGACCCTGGCCGGCCTGGCTGCCGCCCTGGCCGTCGTCGCCGTGCTGGTCATGCTGATCGCCTTCGTCGATATTTCCAAGAACGTCGGCACCCGGGCCGACGTCGGTTTCGGCCAACTGCTGTTCCTGACCGTGCTGCAGGCGCCCGCCACCATCCTGGTGCTGACGCCCTTCATCTTCCTGTTCGGAACCCTGGGGGCCTTCGTCGGGCTGAACCGGCGCAGCGAACTGATCGCCATGCGGGCGGCCGGCGTTTCGGCCTGGCGCTTCATCATGCCGGCGGCGATCGCCGCCTTCATCATGGGCGTGCTGACCCTGACCCTGCTCAATCCGCTGACCTCGGCGATGAGCGCCCAGTTCGAAACCTCGCGCGACGCCCTGATGGAAAGCTATCTGAAGTCGGCGCCCAAGGGCCTGTGGCTGCGCCAGGGCGACGAGAAAACCCAGGTGGTCATTCGCGCCCGGGCGCGCGATCAGGTGGAAGGCGCCGTCCGCCTGCGCGGCGTGTCGCTGTTCGTCTATGCGGTCCAGCCCGACGGCTCGCTGCAGTTCGCGCAGCGGATCGAGGCCGACGAGGCCCGGCTGGAACCCGGCTTCTGGCGACTGTCGGGCGTGCGCGTGGCCATGCCGGGGGCCGGGGCGATCCGCTCCGAGACCTACACCATGCCGTCCAACCTCGACGACCGTACGGCGTCGGAACGGTTCAACAACCCCCAGGCCATCGCCGTCTGGCTGCTGCCCGAGACCATCAGGCGCACCGAGGCGGCGGGGTTCTCGTCGATCCCGTTCCGCCTGCGGCTGCAGCAGGTCCTGGCCACGCCGCTGCTGTTCGCGGCCATGTCGGTGCTGGCCGCCGCGTTCTCGTTGCGCCTGATGCGGCTGGGCGGGCTGGCGGGCCTGGCCGGCGCGGGCGTAACCTTGGGCTTTGGTTTCTTCTTCTTTAACGAGCTGTGTGGCGCACTGGGCAAGGCCGATGTGCTGACGCCGGCCATGGCGGCCTGGACCCCGCCCATCGTGGCGCTTTTGGCGGGTCTGACGCTGCTTTGCTATACCGAGGATGGTTGAGTCTGTGTCGCCGGGATCGAGGACTTTGATGATGGAGCTTCGCTGGGGGGCGAAAGAGAAGGGCCGCGCGGTCCTGCTGGCCGGAGCGGCCTGGCTCGCCCTCGCCGCCTCGGCGCAGGCGCAGCAGCCGCTCGCCACGATCCCCGCCGCCCCCGCGCCCGCCCCGGCCGTCGACGACGGCCTGGGCGATACGGGCTACTATCTCGAGTCCGATCTTCTGATCCGCGACGACGCCAATCAGAAGATGATCGCGCGAGGCGACGTCGAGGCCCGATACCAGGGCCGCACCCTGCGCGCCGACGAGGTGGTCTACGACACCAAGACCGAGGTGGTCACCGCCCACGGCCACGTGACGCTGATCAACGCCGACGGCACCGCCGAGTTCGCCAACGACATGACCATGGACAAGGACCTGAAGGCCGGCTTTGCCCGCGGCTTCTCGGCCCGCCTGGACAAAAACATCAAGATCGCCGCCGACAGCGCCGTGCGCCGCAACGAGCAGATCACCGAACTGAACAAGGCGATTTACACCCCTTGCGAGGTGTGCGCCGAGAAACCCAAGCCGACCTGGAGCATCCAGGCCGACAAGGTGGTCCAGGACAAGAACAACCACCTGGTCTACTACCATGGCGCGACCATCCGGGTGTTTGGCGCGCCGCTGATGTACCTGCCGGTGTTCTGGCATCCGGATCCGCAGACCGAACGCCGCTCCGGCTTCCTGGTGCCCAAGATCAGCGTCTCCAAGAAGCGCGGCCTGGTCTATGAGCAGCCCTATCTGTTCGTGCTGTCGCCGTCTCAGGATCTGGTGGTAACCCCTCAATTCAACACGAAAGTTAACCCGTTCCTGAAGGCCCAGTACCGCAAGCGGTTCTATTCGGGCTATGTCGAGGCGCGGGTCGGGCTCACCTACGACAAGGACTTCGACAACCACGGCGACCGCTTCGGCGAGGCGACGGCCAAGAGCTACATCCTGGCCAAGGGCCTGTTCGACATCGACGAGAAGTGGAAGTGGGGCTTCAGCGCCGAGCGGGCGTCCCAGGCGCTGATCTTCGACGACTACGACATCAGCGACGTCTACGCCCAGCGCGGCCAGTTCACCGCCGACGACCATCGCCTGATGTCGCAGATCTACGCGACCCGGCAATCGGATCGATCCTATCTGTCGGCCTCGATGATCTCGGTGCAAGGCCTGCGGGTCGTGCAGGTCAATTCCGCCGGCCTGGCGAACCGGTTCGAGAACAGCGGCGCCTTCCCGCTGATCGGCCCGATGGTCGAGGGACGCTGGGAACCGGAATCGCCCATCCTGGGCGGCCGTCTTCGCGTCCAGGGGTCCGGCGTGGTCCTGACCCGCTCGGAATCCCAGTTCGGCGAACCGCCCTACGCCTACGCCGCCTACAAGGGCCAGGACGGCGTGGACTCCGTCCGCGGCTCGATCAAGGCCGACTGGCGCGGCAGCCTGACCCTGGGCTCGGGCTTGCGCGTCGAGCCGTTCGCCCAGGCGCGCGGCGACACCTATCGCGTCAGCGACGTCTTCCTGCCGCTCGCCGCCACGGTCGCGGGCGACACGACCACCAACATCAACTATTCGCGCGGACTGGGCGTCGCCGGGGTCGACCTGAGCATGCCCTTCTTCAAGCCGCTGCAGGGCGGCGGCAGCGTGGTGCTCGAGCCCCTGGTCCAGCTGGCCACCGGGTCCGACAGCTCGCGGGTGCCGATCGTCGTGGCCCGCGATCCCGCCGGCAATCCGATCTACTTCAACGAAGACAGCACCAACTTCGAACTGGACGAGACCAACCTGTTCGACGTCAACAAGTCGCCCGGCTTCGACCTCTACGAAGGCGGCACGCGCATGAACGTGGGCGGCCGCGCGACGGTGAAGTTCGCCGACGGCCGGGGCGGCAGCGTCCTGCTGGGCCGGAGCCTGCGCACCAAGGTCGATCCGCTGATGCCGACCCGGGCCGGGCTCGACCAGAAGGCCTCCGACTGGGTCGTGGCGGCCACGGTCACGCCGATCCGTGGGATCACCGCCTTCACCCGCGCACGCTTCGACAACGACACCAGCAAGCTCAACCGCCTGGAGGCCGGCCTCGACGCCTCGGTCGCCCGTGGTTTCGGCTCCCTGCGCTACCTGAAGGACAACAAGGACACGACCGGCTTCCGCCAGGAGAACCTGGACTTCGTCGGCGACTACAAGATCCGCGAGAACTGGGGCGTGACCGCCCTGGGGCGCCTGTCGTACCAGGACGCCCGGACCTTCGGCCTGCCGGCCAGCGACAGCAAGTGGTCCTGGACCCGCCGCGACCTCGGCGTCTACTATAAGGACGACTGCGTCCGACTGGACGTGATCTATCAAAACGAAGACCGCTACACACAAACCGCGAACGGCCTGAAGTTGAAGTCCAATGAGTCGGTGGTGATGCGCCTAACGCTCGCCACATTGGGCGACACACTGTACACCGATTAGAATGTCACCGCGTCGGGGGACGCGCGATTAAGCGCGCGCCTTCCTTTGGACGCGTCTAGAGGAACGACAATACCGATGCGGTCTGCGCGTAGCGTGACGAAACTGGCGGCCTGCACCGCTTCCATCCTCGCCTTGACCGTGGCGAGCCTCGGCCTGCCGGCTTTGGCTCAGGAGGCCGCTCCCGCGGCGCCCCCAATTGTGGACGCGCCGGCGGCGCCGGCCGCCGCCGCGGCGCGCGCCAATCCGCTGTCGGAAAGCGTCGCCGCGGTCGTCAACGACGACATCATCTCCAGCTATGACCTGATGCAGCGCATGCGCCTGCTGATGGTCACCTCGGGCCTGCAGCCGACCCAGGAGAACCTGCCCCAGCTGGAGCAGGAGGCTCTTCGGTCGCTGATCGACGAGCACGTCCAGATGCAGGAGCTGCGTCGGGTCGAGAAGGCCCAGAAGATCACGATCATCTCGACCGACAAGGAAGTCGACGAGCAGATCGAAGACATCGCCAAGGGCAACAACATGACTGGGGCGCAGCTGACCCAGCAGTTGCAGGCCCAGGGCGTCGGCATCGACACCTGGAAGGCCCAGATCCGCGCCGACAGCAGCTGGCAGGCCTGGATCAGCGGTCGCTACGGCTCGCGGCTGCGGATCGGCGACGACCAGATCAAGGCCTTCGAGCGCCGGCAGGCCGAGGCGGCCAGCAAGCCGCAATACCAGGTCAGCGAAGTGTTCATCGACGCCGCGCGTGTCGGCGGCATGGAAGTGGCCCAGAACGGCGCCAAGCAGCTGGTCGCCCAGATGCAACAGGGCGCGCCCTTCCCGGCCGTGGCCCGCCAGTTCTCGGCCTCGCCGACAGCGGCCAACGGCGGCGACGCCGGCTGGGTCAGCCCCGGGGAAATGCCTCCCGAGGTCGACGCCGCGCTCGAGCAACTGCGTCCCGGCCAGCTGTCGGCCCCGATCCCGGTGCGCGACGGCGTCTACATCATCTATCTGCGCGAGAAGCGGTCGGGCGCGAAGACGGCCCTGGTCGATCTCAAGCAGGTCGCCGTGGCCCTGCCCAAGGACGCCCCGCAGGCCCAGGTCGACGCCGCCCAGAAGCTGCTCGTCGACCTCAAGCCCAGGATCACCAGCTGCGAGACCCTCGAGGCCACGGCCGGCAAGGTCGAGGGCGTGGTGGCCGGTGATCTGGGCGAGGCCGAGATCACCGACCTGGCCCCGGCCTTCCAGGAAGCCGCGAACACCCTCAAGGTCGGCCAGGTCTCCGACCCGATCCGCACCGACGCCGGCCTGCACCTGATCGCCGTCTGCGGCAAGCGGCAGTCCGGAGCCCAGGCGCCGACGCATGATCAGATCGAAAATCGCCTGCGTGGACAACAGCTTGCGCTGATCTCCAAACGTTATCTGAGAGACCTGCGCAACTCGGCGACCATCGAGACCCGGTGAAGACGACAGCTCTCGCCCTGAGCGCAGGCGATCCGGCCGGAATCGGACCGGAGATCATCGCCAAGGCCTGGTCGGTGCTGCGCGCCGAGGGGCCGAGCTTCATGGTGGTGGGCGACGCCCAGCTGCTGGCCTCGGCCGGCGGCGGGGTGAAGGTCCGCGCCGTCACCGGGCCGGTCGAGGCGATCAAGGTGTTCGGCCAGGCCCTGCCCGTGCTGGACATCCCGCTGCAGGCCCCCGTAGTGGCCGGCAAGCCGTCCAGCGCCTACGCGCCCCAGGTGATCCGCTGGATCGAGACCGGGGCGGGCCTGGCCCTGTCGGGCGCCGTGGCCGGCCTGGTCACCGCCCCCATCGCCAAGGCCCCCCTGTACGACGCCGGCTTCGCCTTTCCCGGCCACACGGAATTCCTGGCCGAACTGACCCATGTTGGCGAGCGCCAGCCGCCGCACGGCCCGGTCATGATGCTGGCGGCCCGCGACCTGCGCGCCACCCTGGTGACCATCCACACCCCGCTGTCGGCCGTGCCCGCCGCCCTGTCGATCGAGGCGATCGTCAACGCCGGCCTGGTCACCGCCGAGGCCCTGCGCAAGGACTTCGGCATCGCCGTTCCGCGCCTGGCGGTGGCGGCCCTGAATCCGCATGCGGGCGAAGCCGGCGCCCTGGGCGGCGAGGAGATGGCGATCATCGAGCCCGCTGTCCGGATCCTTCGGGACATGGGCGTCGAGGTCAAAGGCCCAGCCCCGGCCGACAGCCTGTTCCACGCCGAGGCCCGGGCCACCTACGACGCGGTGCTGTGCATGTATCACGACCAGGCGCTGATCCCGGTCAAGATGCTGGACTTCTGGGCCGGGGTGAACGTCACCCTGGGCCTGCCGATCGTGCGCACCTCGCCCGATCATGGTACGGGTTTCGACATCGCCGGCCGGGGCCTGGCCCGGGCCGACAGCCTGATCGCCGCCATCCGCCTGGCGGCCGAGATCGCCGACCGTCGCGCCATCGCCTGACCTGGGCGCCTGAACCTTTCGAGAGACCATGAGCCTCGCCGACCTGCCGCCGCTTCGCGAGGTTCTCGCCGAGCACGACCTGCTGGCCAACAAGAGCTTCGGCCAGCACTTCCTGCTGGACCTGAACATCACCCGCAAGATCGCCCGCCTGTCCGAGGTCGGCGAGGGCGACGTGGTGATCGAGGTCGGCCCCGGCCCCGGCGGCCTGACCCGGGCCCTGCTGGAGACCGGCGCGCGGGTCGTGGCGGTGGAGATGGACCGGCGCTTCATCCCCCTGCTGGAGGAGCTGTCCGCCGCCGCCGACGGCCGGCTGACGATCATTCAGGGCGACGCCCTCAAGGTCGACATGGCCGCCATCGCCGGCGGACCGGCCCACATGGTCAGCAACCTGCCCTACAATGTCGGCACGCCGCTGCTGATCAACTGGCTGACCGGTCCGTTCCGGCCGCTGTCGATGACCCTGATGTTCCAGAAGGAGGTCGCCGACCGCATCGCCGCCGATGTGGACGACGACGCTTACGGCCGCCTGGCCGTGGTCTCCCAGACCGTCTGCAGCGCCAAGGTGGTCATGGACCTGCCGGCCCGCGCCTTCACACCGCCGCCCAAGGTGGCCTCGGCCGTGGTGCGCCTGGTCCCGCTGGAGCCCGCGCCGGACAAGGCGCTGGTCGCGGCCCTGGAGAAGGTCACCGCCGCCGCCTTCGGCCAGCGCCGCAAGATGCTGCGCTCCAGCCTCAAGGGCCTGGGCGGCGGCGCGCTGTGCGAGAAGGCCGGGATCGATCCCGACGCCAGGGCCGAGACCATCGGCGTGGCGGGGTTCCAGGCGCTGGCGCGGGCGGTGATGGGCCAGGCCTGATTCAGGTCATGTAGGGCTCCCACATGAAGATCACGGCGCCGAGAACGCCGACGGCGGTCAGCAGGGTCGCGACGACCATCAGGCCGATGGTCACCCGCCGCATGGCGACGCCGGCGTCTCGCGCCCGGAGATAGGCCTCCAACACCGCCAACGGCAGAAGATAGGATCCGAACTGGAGCACCACGTCGGCCGGGCCGGACAGCGTGCGGTTCATGCCCAGGCCGCCGCCCGAAACCAGGACCCAGGCCATGATGAGGACCCGCAGGAACCAGACCCCGTTCACCACCAGGAAGGCCCGCATGGCCCACCGGCGATGTGCGTCCAGCTTGCCGGCGACGGCCATGCGCCATGCCAGGGTGGCGAAGATCAGGATCAGCGCGCCGTTGATGGACACCGAGATGGCGGAGATCAGCGAAAGATAGGTAGGCCTGGCCCAGGTGAGCCACAGACCGCCCAGGGCCATCACATAGGCCGTGACGAAGAAAAGCCTGCCGTTCCAGCGATGCAAGGCTGGCGCCCGCCGACGGATGGCGGGGACGAGTTGAAGCAGTCCGCCCAGCGTCACGACCGCGGCCAGCAGGACGTGAACGGCGAACATCAGGTTGCCCGGAGCGTCACCGGGAACGTAGCCCTTGATGAGGGGCTTGTCGTTCCAGCCGGCCGGATCTCCGGCCAGGGACTTGCGGCCATAGTGCGCGACGATCATCCAGATGAAAGCGGTCTGACCGACCGTGGCGACGACAAACCACGCTAGGCCGGAACGGCGCAGCAAACGCCCTTCGCTTGAAATCCTGTCCGGTTGGTTTGCTGGCCTCTTGATCGTCATGCCGCCTCGCGCCTTGGTCCATGATTGGGACCCAAGCCGATGCGATGTTTGTCGAAGGCGATCTCGCCGATTTGGAAATCGGCTATGGATTCTCGATCCCTGACCGTAAGAGGGCCAAGGTGGAGAGGGAGATTGGGGCGTCATGAGCGCTGATGGCCTGGCCGCGACGCCCCGCACCGGCGGGCGACTCGCCGACATCCAACTTTACGGCGGCCTCTTCGCTGGGGCCGTCGCTGCGTTCTGCCTGGCGCAATGGATGGGCCACCGCCTTGGCCTGGCCTCCGACATGATCGCCATCGCCGGCGACGCGACCTGCGGCTGGTCATGGCTGTTGGTGCGGGCCCTGTTTCGACCCGCTGCAACCCGACGGGCGGCCTGGCCCCTCGCGCTGGTGCTGGTCCTCGTGGCCAGCGGCGCCTTCCTGCGCTTGGCGGGAGAAAGCGCCGCGACCTTGCCGCGCATGGTCGGCAACCTGAGCGGGCTGATCAGTTCGGCGCTTCTCCTGCTCGCGATGATCGAGCCGCTGAGGGGTCTGGCGTCCGAGACGTCCAGGAACGAGCGGCGGTTTCGCCTGGCTTTCGCGGCCGGATACGCGGCGCTGCTGGTCATCGCCGTCGTTTGGGTGAATGGCGCGCCGGCCGGCGGGGTGGCGGCCCAGGGCGGGATGGCGATCAAATCCACTTGCGCGCTGCTGGCCCTGCTCGGGATGGCGCTGGCCATCTGGTACCGCCGCGGCCATCCGCTGGCGGACGCCAGCCGAAGCCGCCGTCGAGCACAGGCTGTCGAAGCCGGCGACTTGGCCGAGCGCCTTCAGCGCCTGATGCGCGAGGAAGCGATCTATACGCGGCACAGCCTGAAGGTCGCCGACCTCGCGCGTCGCCTGGGCGAGCCCGACTACAAGGTGACCCAGTGCGTCACGGGATCATTGGGCTTCCGCAACTTCAACCAGATGGCCAACCACTTCCGCATCGAGGAAGCCAAGCGCCAACTGGCCGCCTCCGCCTACGACCACCTTCCCATTCTCACGATCGCCTTCGACTGCGGATTTGGTTCGATCGGTCCGTTCAACAGAACGTTCAAGGCGACGACGGGCCTCACGCCCCAGCAGTTTCGACGAGCGCGCTGATGTGGGACCGGCGCGTGACGGACGGTGGTAAGGCCTAGATCTCTTCCTTCAGCAAATCCTGCACCAGGTTGCCGATCCACGGGTTGCGGGCCCGCTTCTGGCGCTCGGCGTGGTAGATGTGGGCCAGGTCCGAATAGGCCTTGTCGAAGTCGTCGTTGAGGATGACGTAGTCGAACTGCTCCCAGGCCGCGACCTCGTCCTTGGCGCGGGCCAGGCGGCGATGGATGACCTCTTCGCTGTCCTGGCTGCGGGCATGCAGGCGGCGGCTCATCTCGGCCAGGGACGGCGGCAGGATGTAGACCAGGACGCTGTCCTCGCCGGCCTGCCTGTGCACCTTCATCGCGCCCTGGAAGTCGATGTCGAACAGCACGCTCTCGCCGCGGTCCAGCGCCTCCATGATCGGCGCGCGCGGGCTGCCATAATGGTTGCCGTAGACCTCGGCCCATTCCAGGAAGGCGTCCTCCTGGATCATCGTCTGGAACCTGTCGTGGCTGACGAAATGGTAGTCGCGGCCGTCGTGCTCGCCCGGGCGCGGGGCGCGGGTGGTGGCGCTGATCGACAGGTGCAGGTCGCCGTGGTCGGCCACCAGGCGGCGGGTCAGCGAGGTCTTGCCCACGCCCGACGGGGCCACGACCATCAGCAGCAGGCCGCGGGTGCGTCCATGCGGATTATTCGACATTCTGAACCTGTTCCCGGAATTGCTCGATCGTGGCCTTCAGATCCAGGCCGTGCGCGGTCAGGGCGGTCAGCGCCGACTTGCTGCAAAGGGTGTTGGCCTCGCGCATGAACTCCTGGCTGAGGAAGTCCAGGCGCCGTCCGGCGGCCGCGTCGGCGGCCAGCAGGGCGCGGGCCGCGGCCACGTGGCTGGACAGCCGGTCCAGCTCCTCGCGGACATCGGCCTTGACGGCCATGGCGGCGGCTTCCTGCACGATGCGCTCTTCCGACGCCGCCTCGCCGATCAGCTCGGTCAGCTTGCGGGCGTAGCGGTCCCTGAGCACGGCCGGCTGGCCGGCGGCTTCCCGCGACGCCAGTTGCGTCAGCACCTCGATACGGTCGACGGCGCCGGTCAGGATCGGCGCCAGGGCCGCCCCTTCCTCCAGCCGCGCCGCCTTCAGCCCGTCCAGGGCCTGGCCGATCGTGGCGGCCATGGCGGCCTCCACCTCGGCGCGGTCCTCGGCGGCGTCCTCGTCCTCGCGGGCGTCAATCACGCCGCGCAGGGCCAGCAGGCCGTCCAGGCTGGGCTTGCCGACCATGCCGGTGGCGACATAGGGCGCGCCGGCCTTGAGGTAGCGCTCCATCACCTCGACATTGACCTGGACGGCCGCCAGGGCTTCGGCCCGCTTGGCCTGCAGGTTGACCGTCAGCTGGCCGCGCTGGAAGCGGGCCTGGGCGCCGTCGCGCGCGGCGCGGTCCAGGCCGTCGAAGCCCGGCGGGCCGCGAAAACGGGTCTCGAGGTTTCGGCCGTTGACGCTACGCGCCTCCACCGCCCACGACCAGGCCCCGTGCGAGCCCTCGACGCGGGCGAAGCCGGTCATGCCTGACAGCGCCATCCTAGCCTCCGGCGCCCGATGGCGCTTGCGGCGGGCTTCTCCCAGGCCCCGCAACGCCGGCCTGGGCCGCCGCCTTCGATCGCTCGACCTGCCGCCACTTGGCGACATTGCGCTCGTGCGCCTCGTAGGTCGAGGCGAAGACGTGGCCGCCGGTGCCGTCGGCGACGAAGTAGAGGTCGTCGCTCTTCATCGGATTGAGCACGGCCCCCAGGGCGGCCTTGCCGGGATTGGCGATCGGGGTCGGCGGGAGGCCTTCGATCAGATAGGTGTTGTAGGGCGTCTGGCGCTGCAGTTCCGACTGCAGGATGCCCCGGCCTAGCGGACGCCCGCGGGTCAGGCCGTAGATGATCGTCGGATCGCTGCCCAGGCGCACGCCCTGGCGCAGGCGGTTGATGAACACCGCCGCCACGTGCGGGCGCTCGCGGGCCAGGCCCGTCTCCTTCTCGACGATCGAGGCCAGGGTCACGGCCTGGTCCTTGGTCTCGAACGGCAGGCCCGGCTGGCGGGCGGCCCACAGACGGTCGAGAACCTCGTCGCGGGCGTCCATCATCCGCTGCAGCACCGCCGCCCGGTCCTCGCCGCGCTGGACCTGGTAGGTTTCCGGCAGGATCGAGCCTTCCGGCGGGATCGGCGCGGTGCCCGTCAGTTCGGGCGCCCGCATCAGGATGTCGACCACCATCTCCGAGGTCAGGCCCTCGGCGATGGTCACCTGGTGGCGGACGATCTTGCCGTCGCGGATCTTGGCCAGCACCTGGCGCAGCGAGGCGCGCGAGGCGAACTCGTATTCGCCGGCCTTCAGCCTGCGCGCCGCGCCGGTGGCCTGGGCGGCGGTCAGGAACAGCGAGGACGAACGGATCACCCCCGCCTGCTCCAGGCTGGAGGCGATCTCGGGCAGGCTGGCCCCGCGCCGCAGGACGACGGTGGTCTGGTCACCCGACCGTGCGGCCGGGCCCGGCCCCTGGTAGATCCACACCGCGCCCAGCACCACCAGCACGGCGGCCAGGCCCAGCATGGTCAGCAAGCCCCCGCCCATGGCCGCGATGCGGCGTCCGACCGGCGCGGTCTCGCGCCGGCGCGGATTGGCCTTGCGGGGGGCCCCCGTCTTCGGAGCCGGACGGGTCGTCCGGCGTTGCTGAGGGGGCTTGCGGCTCACGAGACTTTGCGGAACACGACGGAGGCGTTGGTGCCGCCGAAGCCGAAGCTGTTGGACACGGCCACATCGATCTTGTGCGGCACGGCCTTGTTCGGCGCCAGGTTCATGGCGACGTTCACGTCCGGATTGTCCAGGTTGATGGTCGGCGGGGCGATCTGGTCGCGGATGGCCAGGACCGAGAAGATCGCCTCGATCGCGCCGGCCGCGCCCAGCAGGTGGCCGGTCATCGACTTGGTCGACGACATCACCACGTTCTTGGCGTGATCGCCCAGGAAGCGCTCGACGGCCCCGGCCTCGATGCCGTCAGCCATGGTCGAGGTGCCGTGGGCGTTGACATAGTCGATCTCCGACGGGGCGATGCCCGCGTCCTTGACCGCCGCCGACAGGGCCCGGAAGCCGCCGTCGCCGTCCTCCGACGGTGCGGTGATGTGATAGGCGTCGCCCGACAGGCCGTAGCCGATGACTTCGGCGTAGATCTTGGCGCCGCGCGCCTTGGCGTGCTCGTACTCTTCCAGGACGACGACGCCAGCGCCCTCGCCCATCACAAAGCCGTCACGGTCCTTGTCGTAGGGGCGCGAGGCCTTTTCCGGCGTGTCGTTGAAGGCGGTGGCCACGGCGCGGCAGGCGATGAAGCCGGCCATGCCGACCTTGCAGACGGCCGCTTCGGCGCCGCCGGCGATCATCACGTCGGCGTCGCCGTACTTGATCAGCCGGGTGGCGTCGCCGATGGCGTGGGCGCCGGTGGCGCAGGCGGTGACCACGGCGTGGTTGGGGCCCTTGAAGCCGTAGCGGATCGATACCTGGCCCGAGATCAGGTTGATCAGGGCCGAGGAGATGAAGAACGGGCTGACCCGGCGCGGGCCCTTGGCTTCCAGCTCCAGGGCGGTGTCGGCGATCGTCGACAGGCCGCCGATGCCCGAGCCCAGAATCACCCCGGTCCGGTACTTGTCTTCTTCAGTTTCCGGGACCCAGCCCGAATCCTTCACCGCCTCGTCCGCGGCGGCGATGCCGTACAGGATGAAGTCGTCGACGCGCTTCTGGTCGCGCGGGCTCATGGTCAGGTCGGGATTGAAGGCGCCCTCGACATCCGGGCCGCCGCCGCCGCGCCCATCGACGCGCGGCACTTCGCAGGCCACCTGGCAGGCATAGTCGGTCGGGTCGAAGGACGAGATCCGGTTCGCGCCGGACTTGCCGGCCAGGATGTTCTTCCAGGTGACATCGACGCCCTGACCCAGGGGGGTCAGGAGGCCAAGCCCGGTAATAACGACTCTACGCATGGATCACTCCCAACCTTCGCATCGCGGACATATGGGGATGCTGGCGACTCGGACAGCCCCCCGACCTCGAATCTCGGCCACATACGAAAACCGCCGCGCGCACGATGGCAAGAGCCCGTGCGACGCGGCGGCTGATAGTCCTGTTCGCGAAAATGGCGCGAACCCGACGCCTTAGGCGCCGGTCTTTTCCGTGATGAACTTCACGGCGTCACCGACGGTCTGGATGTGCTCGGCGGCGTCATCCGGAATTTCGATGTCGAATTCTTCTTCGAACGCCATGACCAGCTCGACGTTGTCGAGGCTGTCGGCGCCCAGGTCGTCGATGAAGCTGGCCTTTTCGGTGACCTTTTCCGGATCGGCGTCCAGGTGCTCGATGACGATCTTACGCACGCGCTCGAGAATGTCGGACATTCTGTTAGTCCCTCGTTTTGAATCTTGCAGTTCCGCAGGCGACGGGGGCGAACCTTCACCACCCACGGGAATTGTCGGGCCACCGCCTATCACGTTCTTTTTCGAGTGACTAGCGGCACGTCCGGTTAGAAATGTGGGCTTTCGTCTTTCCAAGCAGAAACGCGTCCAGCCCAGGAAAAGACGGTACGTCAGATCATGGCCATGCCGCCGTTGACGTGCAAGGTCTGACCCGTGACATAGCCGCCCTGGTCACTGGCGAGGTAAACGCACGCGGCGGCGATATCGCTCCCTTCGCCCAGGCGGCCGGCGGGGATGGTCGACAGGATGCCGGCCCGCTGCTGCTCGTTCAGGGCGTCGGTCATCGGGCTGGCGATGAAGCCGGGGGCCACGCAGTTGACCGTGACGTTGCGGCTGGCCAGCTCCTGGGCCAGGGCCTTGGAGAAGCCGATCATCCCGGCCTTGGAGGCCGCGTAGTTGGTCTGGCCCGGATTGCCGGTGACGCCGACGATCGAGGTGATGCCGATGATCCGGCCCGAGCGGCGCTTCATCATGCCCTTGGCGGCGGCGCGCGACAGGCGGAAATAGCCTTCCAGGTTCACCTTGATCACGGTGTCCCAGTCCTCGTCCTTCATGCGGACGATCAGGCCGTCGCGGGTGATGCCGGCATTGGCGATCACGATGTCCAGCGGCGCGCCCGCGGCCTCCTCGGCCTTGGCGACCAGGCCATCGACGGCCGCGGCGTCCGACAGATTCGCCGCCACGAACGAGACGCGCTCGCCGAACTGGGCGGCCAACTCGGACAGGGCCGATTCGCGGGTGCCCGAGAGCACGACATGGGCGCCCTGCCCGTGCAGGGCCTTGGCGATGGCCCCGCCGATGCCGCCCGTGGCGCCGGTGACGAGGGCGGTCTTGCCGGTGAGATCGAACATTTGGTTTCTCCGTCCGGAGGATGGTGGGTGAAACCCTCGTCCTTCGACAGGCTCAGGATGAGGGTTTCAAACGAACCGCCTGCGCAATCGTCCTCATCCTGAGCTTGTCGAAGGACGAGGACGTCGCACTGCGCTGGAACTTAAAGCGACTTCGCAAACGCTTCGAGGTCGGCCGGGCTGTTCAGGGGAACGGCCTCGGCGTCCGGGGCGATCCGCTTGGCCATGCCCGACAGCACCTTGCCCGCGCCGGCCTCGGCGAAGCGGGTGACGCCGCCTTCATGGGCCAGCCAGGTCATGCTTTCGCGCCAACGGACGCGGCCGGTGACCTGCTCGACCAGCAGCCTGCGGATGACGTCCGGATCATGGACCGGGGCGGCGGTGACATTGGCCACCAGCGGGGCGCGGGGGGCGACGATGGTCGTGCGGGCCAGAGCCTCTTCCATCTCGTCGGCGGCCGGCTGCATGAGAGGGCAGTGGAACGGGGCCGAGACGTTCAGCGGAATGGCCCGCGCGCCCAGTTCCTTGGCCTTCTCGATGGCCTTGTCGACGGCGGCCTTGGCGCCGGAGATCACCACGTTGCCGTTGTTGTTGTCGTTGGCCACGACGCAGATCCCGACCTCGGAACCGGCCGCCGCGGCGGCTTCGGCCAGGGCCAGGTCGGTCTTGGGGCCGATCAGCGAGGCCATGGCCCCTTCCCCCACCGGCACGGCGCGCTGCATGGCCTGGCCGCGCAGCTTCAGCAGGCGCGCGGTGTCGGCCAGGGTAATCGCGCCGGCGGCGGCCAGGGCGCTGTATTCGCCCAGCGAGTGGCCGGCCACGAAGGCGGCCCTGTCGATCCCGACGCCGAATTCCTTTTCCAGGACCCGGGTCACGGCCAGGCTGACGGCCATCAGGGCCGGTTGGGCGTTCTCGGTCAGGGTCAGATCGCCCTCGGGTCCCTCGCTCATAAGCTTGAACAGCTTCTGGCCCAGGGCGTC
This sequence comes from Caulobacter sp. GW821-FHT09A05, assembly GCF_059418465.1. Taxonomy (NCBI): domain Bacteria; kingdom Pseudomonadati; phylum Pseudomonadota; class Alphaproteobacteria; order Caulobacterales; family Caulobacteraceae; genus Caulobacter; species Caulobacter sp. GW821-FHT09A05. The sequence goes on along the minus strand of NZ_JBWKPX010000016.1, from coordinate 45,270 downwards.
GTCAACCTCCTGGAACACCTCGCGGGCGGCGGCGAAGGCCAGGGCCAGGTCGGCGCCCATGCCGACCGTCTGGCTGCCCTGCCCTGGGAAGATGAAGGCGATGCTCATGGGCCCGCTCCGTCGTTACAAATCCAAGGGCGGGAGGGTTATGGGATCGCCGCGCCACGGGCAAGGATCAGTTTTGGCCGGCCGCGGCCTCCGCAGTCGTCGCCACGACTGTTCCCGAGGCGAGCGGCGGCGCCGCCGCCAGGTCCAATACCGGGTCGGACGGCTGCGCGGCCGGCGGACAGCCCCTGCGCGCCAGCTTCCTGGCGCTCCAGGACGGATCGCAGCGGCGGGGCGTCTCGGCGGCGCGCATGGCGGCCATCATGGCGATGTTCTGCTGCACCAGCCTCATGGTCCGCTTGTTGTAGTCCGGCTTGGGAATGCTGACCGAAACCGGCGGCTTCGGGCAATGCGGCGTCCGGGCGGCGACGGCGACCGGCCGCGACGTCATCGAAGGCGGCGGCGCCGGACGCGGCGTGAACGGGATCGCGACCCGCGAGGGCGGCGGCCGAAAGCTACGGATCGTCGGCGCCTCGGCGGCCGCCACGGTCGCCGTCAACAGCGCCATGGCCAGAACCGTCGTGGAAAGAATCGCGTTGCGCATTCGAGCCGCCTCCGCCTGCCTACCCTGGTTTCTACCATGGCGTGAAACCGGGCGCGATGGTCGACCGGGCTTCACCCCAGCCACGGACCGCCCGGCGGCCCCCAGCCCCAGACCGGCATCGGTGGATCGTCGGTGGGCGCCTCGACGCCCGGCCCGGAGTTGATCACCGCCAGTCGCGTGCCCCATTCGAGATAGCCGACGAAGGCGGCGCGGAACTCCGGATCCGCCGGCAGGCCGACGGCGTCGGCGGTGTCCAGCATCAGCGAGACCCAGGCGCGGCGCTGGTCCTCGGTCAGGTGGCGGCCCAGGTGATGGCCGATCATCGCGGCATGGCCGCCGCCGGCCTCGGTATAGGCCTTGGGACCGCCGAACACCTCGGTGACGAAGGCGGCCACGTGCTCGGCGTGGCGCGGGTTCATGCCGGCGAACACCGGCGCCAGCACCGGATGGTCGGGCACGGCGGCGTAGAAGGCCTCGAACAGCGCCCGGAAGCGTTCGGGCCCGCCCGCCCAGGCCGCCAGGGTTGGAATTTCCGTCTCGCCGAGCGCCATGGCCGCCTCCCCGTTTCAGCGGTGGGACCTTAGGGCGCAGCTAGCCGTTTGGAAGCCGGAAGAATGGCGTTATTGAAATCGCGACGCAGCTGGCTGCGCCCTTCGCCTTTCCCTGGAGCCCACGCATGCAACGCCTGCTCACCGGTCTAGCTCTCTGCGCCGCCCTCGTGGCGTCCTCCCCCGCCCTGGCCGCCCTCAAGGTCGGCGACAAGGCGCCCGACTTCACCGCCCCGGCCGCCCTGGCTGGCAAGGACTTCAGCTTCACCCTGTCCAAGGCGCTGAAGAAGGGTCCGGTGGTGCTGTACTTCTTCCCCGCCGCCTACACCTCGGGCTGCACGGCCGAGGCCCACGAATTCGCCGAGGCCACGCCTGCTTTCGAGAAGCTGGGCGCGACGGTGATCGGCGTCACCGGCGGCAATGTCGACCGCATCAAGGACTTCTCCAAGGAGCACTGCCGCGACAAGTTCGCCGTGGCAGCCGCCAACGCCGACCTGATCAAGACGTACGACGTGGTGCTGCCGATGAAGGACAACCTGTCCAACCGCACCTCCTACGTGATCGCGCCCGGCGGCAAGATCCTGCTGGCCTACAGCGACCTGAACTTCCAGGGCCATGTCACCCAGACGATGGACGCGGTGAAGGCCTACAAGGCCGGAAAGAAGAAATAGTTCCGGTTTCGGCCAGCCTCTTGCGAAATCGGCGCGCGCCGACCGCGGCGGTCCGCGCGCGCGACGTCTAGGATCACGGCCATGGTCGATACGATCCTTCTGGAGACCCTGGCGCGCGGCGCCGCCATCGGCGGCTTCGCGGTCACGGGCCTGGCCCTGGTCCTGGATCGGCGCGTGACGCCGGCCCGCTGGGTCGGGGGCCTGTTCTTCGCCTGCGCCATCGCCCACGTGATCGAGGGCTACCGGCCGGGCGGCGTGGCCGCGGCCTCCGCCGTCGTCTGCGCCCTGTCGGTGGCCACCACCGGCCTGTTCTGGGCCCTGGCCTACGCCTTGTTCACCGACGAGCGGCGCTTCTCGCTGCATCGCCTCTGGCCCGCCGTCGGACTCGTGGCGCTATGGACCCTGGCCCGCTCGATGCCGCCGGCCGTCTGCAAGCCGTTCTGGCTGGCCTTCAACCTGGCCTCGATCGCCCTGGTCACGCACGCCCTGATGGTGATCTGGCGGGGCTGGCGCGGCGACCTGGTGGACCAGCGCCGCCGGCTTCGCGGCCCGGTGATGATCGCCGCGGCCGGCTATATCCTGCTGCTCAGCGCCCGGGACATGGTCTGGATCGGCGGACTACCGGGACTGCCCGCCTCTAGCCTGATGCAGGCCCTGGCCCTGGCCGCCCTGGCGGCGGCGGCCTCGGCCGCCCTGCTGCGCGCCGAGCCGCTGCTGGTCGTGCTTCCAGTCGCCGGCGAGGCCGCGCCGCCCTCGCCGGCGACGGTCTCGGATCTCACCCCCGCCGACCGCCTCGTGCTGGCCCGACTCACCACGGCCATGGACGACGACGAGGTCTGGCGCGGCGAGGACCTGTCGATCAGCGCCCTGGCGGCCCTGGTCGGGGCGCCCGAACACCGCCTGCGGCGGCTGATCAACGGCGTCCTGGGCCACCGCAATTTCGCCGACTACGTCAACGGCCGGCGCATCGAGGCGGCCAAGGCCGCCCTGGCCGCTCCGGACCTGGCCCTGAAGTCGATCTCGACCATCGCCTATGACCTGGGGTTCGCCTCCCTGGGCCCGTTCAACCGCGCCTTCCGGGCCGCCACCGGCGTCACCCCGACCGAGTGGCGGGTCGCCAATACCCCCGCCCCCGCGCGGCTGAGGCTGGTCGAAACCGCCGATCCTTCGTCGAAAGCCGACAAAAGCGCCTGATTTCGCGATCGGCGCGACAGGGCCGCGGCCGCCGCGCCTTGCTCGGGACGTCATTCATCCGAGGAAAGCCCGATGTCGTTCCTTCTTCCCTTCGCCGAAAACTGGCTGCACGCCACGTTCACCGACGTCAGCCGCTACGTGGTCTTCGCGGTCGGCGTCTGGCTGGCCCTGTGGGTCGTGCTGGCGGTCCCGCTGGCCGGCCGCAAGATCCGCGAGGGCCGCCCGCCGGCGCGCCAATTGCTGATCGAGTTCGCCTGCTCGATCCGCTCGATCATGGTGTTCTCGACGATCGGCCTGCTGAGCTTCGGCCTGTTCCGCGCCGGCCTGATGCCCGGGCCCCATATCGCCCGCGCCCTGGGACCGGTCTGGTTCTGGACCAGCCTGGTCCTGATGATCGTCGCCCACGACGCCTGGTTCTACTGGACCCACCGGCTGATTCACGACCGGCGGCTGTTCCGGACCTTCCATCGCCGCCATCACCGGTCCAACAGCCCCTCGCCGTTCACCGCCTACAGCTTCGACCTGGGCGAGGCGGCGATCAATGCGCTGTTCGTGCCGCTGTGGATGCTGATCGTGCCCACCCAGTGGCCGGTCGCCGGCCTGTTCATGCTGCACCAGATCGTCCGCAACACCCTGGGCCACAGCGGCTACGAGCTGTTCCCGGCCACGCGCGACGGTCGGCCGCTGCTGCCCTGGCTGACGACCGTGACCCATCACGACCTGCATCACGCCCAGGCCGGCTGGAACTACGGGCTCTACTTCACCTGGTGGGACAGACTGATGGGCACCGAGAACCCGCGCTACCTGGAGCGGTTCGCCCAGGCCGTGCGCCGCCGTGGGCCGGCGGTCGCGGCGTCGGTGGCCGACGCAGCCTGACCTACCAGGTGGTGCGGACCAGCTTGACCATCAGCCGGCCGTCCTGGACCCGCTCATCGGCGGCCCGCAGGCTGACGGTGAACTCGGCGGGGATGTCGAACGGCCGGGTCAGGCTGAAATCGACACCCTCTTCGCCCATGGTGCCGCCGCCGACCGCGATCGAGGCGACCGGACGGCCGTCCAGCGTCAGCTCCGACCGCACATTGGCCCGGGTGATGGGGGGGCGGCCACGCAGATAGATCGGCTGGGAGGCGTTCATGTCCATCGACAGCCGCACATAGTTGGCCTTGGGCAGCAGGCCAAAGCCGAACGAGCGTGCCAGGGACGAGCGGATCGCCGCCTCGCGGGCGTTCCAGGACGCGCCCACCCCGACCGCCCGATTGGCCGCGACGTGCTCGTCAGGCTTCTGGTTCAGGTTGAGGTCGAGATTGTAGGTCGGGTCGTCTAGCCCTCCAGCCACCTTGGCGGTGAAGGTCGCCTTCTCGGCGTCGGTCGACAGGTCCAGCGTCTGGGCGGCGGAATAGCCCTGGAAATGGCCGTCGGCGCCCCAGACCGCCAGGTCCGGCTTGCGCACGATATCGCCCGCCGTCGCCGGCGCGGCGGCGGCGGTCAGCAAGGCCGCGATCAGGAAGGTCGTCCTGCACCCCATGACCGCCCGATAGCACAAGGCGGCGATGGGCTGAAGCCTCGCGCCGTCAAATTTGTATGACAGTTGTTCGTTCGCCTGATTTCCAGGCGTCATCAGGGCTTCGATGGCGCGGCGGTTTTCTCGCAGCCGATCTTGGCGCACAGCCTCTCCCGCATCTTGACCTGCATCTCGGCCATCATGCCCGGCATCTGCGCCATCATCCTCTGGGTGAGCTCGGGCGTCTTGGCGATCAGGGCACGGCCCGACGGTCCTTCGTAGAAGGCCACCAGATCGCGCAGTTCCTGTTCGGTGAAGACCTCGGCCATGGCGTCGATCATCGGCGCCTTCATCTTGCCGGTCATTTCGCCCGTGATCTCGACGACGGTCTCGCTAAGCAGGCGGCCCTGCTCGTCCGTCATCGACGGCGCCTGCTTGCGCACCGACTCCATCATCATCGGAACCATCTGGTCCATCATTTGGCCCAGAAGCTTGTCGTAATGGATCGCGTCGAAATAGCGCACCGCCAGGGCCCGGGTCTCGGGCGTGGCCTTGGAAGCGGCCGCCGGCGGCGAGGCTTGCCGGGCTTGAGCCGCGCCGCCTGTCAGGCACAGGGCCGCGGCGACGACGAGGATGGCGAGACGTTTCATGATGGCGAGCCCCTGACGGTCAAGCCTCAACCTCGCCTGGAACCACCTGAGGATGCAAGCCTGCGCCGCGACTTGTGCTGGCGGTCCCTTTCCTGTATTAGCGCGCCCTCTCACGGATGGCGGTCTTGCACGCAGCCCTATGGGTCGGGATTTCCCGCTCGGCATGCAGGATCCATCGTGGTCGACGGACTTCCGCCGTCGCCCGCGCCGCCCTCCAAGCCGGAAGAAGGAAAACATGGCGTTCTACGAACACGTGGTCATCGCGCGGCAGGACATCTCGCCGCAACAGGCCGAAGCTCTGAACGAGCAACTCAAGGCTCTCCTGGAAGAAAATGGCGGTCACATCGCCAAGATCGAATACTGGGGCCTGCGCAACCTCACCTATCGCATCAAGAAGAACCGCAAGGGCCACTACTCCCTGCTCGCCATCGACGCCCCGGCCGCGGCCGTGAAGGAGATGGAGCGTCAGCTGCTGATCAATGAAGACGTCCTGCGCTTCATGACCATCCGCGTCGAAGAGCTGGACCTGGAACTGTCGCCGGTTCTGGCCCGTCGCGACCGCGAACGTGGCGAGCGCACCGAGCGCCCGCGCGACGATTTCGCGCCGCAAGCGTAAGGGAGAAGAGAGATCATGACCGATACCACTGCTCCCGAAGCCGGCGCGCCCGCCGCTGGCGGCGGCGCCCGCCGTCCGTTCTTCCGTCGCCGCAAGGTCTGCCCGTTCTCGGGCGCCAACGCGCCGAAGATCGACTACAAGGACGTGAAGCTGCTGCAGCGCTACGTCTCCGAGCGCGGCAAGATCGTGCCGTCGCGCATCACCGCGGTGTCGGCCAAGAAGCAACGCGAACTGGCCAAGGCCATCAAGCGCGCCCGCTTCCTGGCTCTGCTCCCCTACGTCGTGAAGTAAGGGAGACACCACGATGAAAGTCATTCTGCTCGAACGCGTCGAAGGCACCGGCGTCCTCGGCGACGTGGTCACCGTGAAGGACGGCTTCGCCCGTAACTTCCTGTTGCCGCGCGCCAAGGCCCTGCGCGCCAACTCGGCCAACCTGAAGACCTTCGAAGCTCAGCGCGCTGAGATCGAAGCTCGCAACGTCAAGAACCGCGAGAACGCCGGCAAGGCCGGTGAAGGCCTCGACGGCAAGCAGTACGTGATGATCCGTCAAGCCGGCGAAAGCGGCCAGCTGTACGGTTCGGTCGCGGGCCGCGACGTCGCCGACGCCATCAAGGCCGAAGGCGGCAAGGTCGATCGCTCGATGATCGTCCTCGACAAGCCGATCAAGACGCTGGGCGTCCACGAAGTGAAGGTGAAGCTGCACGCGGAAGTGACCGTCACGGTCACCCTCAACATCGCGCGCAGCCAGGACGAAGCCGATCGCCAAGCGCGCGGCGAGAACGTCATCGCCGCTCAGTTCGAGGAAGACCGCGCCGCTGACGCCGAAGCCGCCCAAGACATGGCCGAAGGCGGCGCCGGTTCGTTCGAAGGCGACCACTACGAAGCCTAAACGCTTCAGTAGCCTGAACTATCGGAAACGGCGCGGAGCGATCCGCGCCGTTTTTCTTTGGCCATCCCCAGAAAATTACTCGTTTACGACAGGTGCGAATGGGCGCTTTCCTGCACGGGTCACTCGCGCACAAAGCGAAAACGCAGCGCGTAAAACGTAGGGGAATGGACCATATGCGCAGTCGTCACCTTCTGCTGGCCGCCGTCTCGGCCGGGGCGCTCTTGCAACTCCCGGCCTTCGCGACCGCCCAGACCCAGGACCCCGGCGCCGCCGCCACCGAGGTCGAGGAACTGGTCGTCACCGGCACCCGCACGCCGGGCCGCACGCGGCTGGACACCATCGCGCCGGTCGACGTGATCGGCGGCCAGGCCCTGGCGCGTCAGGGCAGCGGCGCCGAACTGGCCCAGGCGCTCTCGAACCTGACCCCGGCCATCGACTTCCCCCGTCCGGCCATCACCGACGGCACCGACCACGTGCGTCCAGCCACCCTGCGGGGCCTGGCGCCCGACCAGACCCTGGTCCTGATCAACGGCATGCGCGGCCATGTGGGGGCCCTGGTCAACATCAACGGCTCGATCGGCCGCGGTTCGACCGCCTTCGACCTCAACTCGATCCCGACCGTCGCGGTCGAACGGGTGGAAGTGCTGCGCGACGGCGCCTCAGCCCAGTACGGCGCCGACGCCATCGCCGGCGTCATCAACCTGCGCCTGCGCGAGGCGCGCTCGGGCGGCGGCGCGACCTACAACTATGGGATCTACGACACAGACGTCGACACCGCCCGAGGCAGCCGCAAGGCCCACGACGGCCTGACCCAGTCCGTGTCGCTGTGGCAGGGCCTGCCCCTGGGCAAGGACGGCTTCCTGACCGTGATGGGCGAATATGTGAACCGCCACCCCACCAACCGGTCGGACTATGTCAACCTGGCTTCGGCCCCCGACTATGCCCGCCCGATCGTGCTGGGCCGTTACGGCGATCCCAAGCTGGAAAGCAGCGCGATCTATCTGAACGCCGGCCTGCCGGTGAACGAGACCTGGTCGCTGTACGGCTACGGCGGCTACCAGCACCGCGACACCGAGGCCGCCGCGACGGCGCGGACCTACAACAATTCCAACAACGTTCCGGCTGTCTATCCAGGCGGCTTCCTGCCGATCATCGCCACCGAGATCGACGACTACAACATCGCTGGCGGCATCAAGGGCGACCTGGGCGGCTTCGCGACCGACCTGGGCGTCAGCTACGGCAAGAACAAGCTCGAATACACGATCAAGAACACCATCAATTCGACCTACGGCGCGGCCTCGCCCCGCACCTTCAAAGCCGGCGGGCTCGACTACGATCAGTTCCTGGTCAATCTGAACATGAGCAAGGGCTTCGACCTGGGCCTCGTCGAGCCGACCAACCTGGGCTTCGGCCTGGAGTACCGCGAGGAGGGCTTTTCGGTTCACCAGGGCGAACCGGCTTCCTACACCAAGGGCCCGCTGGCCGGCGCGCCCGTGTCGCAAGGCTTCGGCGGCTTCCGCCCGTCCAACGTCGTCGACAAGACCCGCCACAACGTCAGCGCCTATGTCGACCTGGAAGGCAAGCTGACCGAGCGGCTGTCGTTCGACGCCGCCGCGCGCTACGAGGACTATTCGGACTTCGGCTCGAAGGTCACCGGCAAGCTGGCGGCCCGCTTCGACGTCGACGACGCCCTGGCCGTCCGGGCGGCGATCTCCAGCGGCGTCAAGGCGCCGGCCCTGCAGCAGCAGTACTTCAGCTACACCGCCACCAACAACGTCGCCACCCCGACCGGCTCGATCCTGGTGGAGTCGGGCACCTTCACGGTCGACAGCCCGATCGCCGTGGCCCTGGGCGCCAAGCCGCTGAAGGCCGAGGAGTCGATGAACTACTCGGCCGGCATCGTCTTCCACACCGGCCCGTTCGAGCTGACCATCGACGCCTACCAGATCGACATCGACGATCGCATCGTGCTGTCGGAGAACCTGCCCAACCCCTCGACGCCAGCGGCGACGGCGGCGGTGATCACCAACCTGCTGTCCAGCTACGGCGTCAGCGCCGCGCGCTTCTTCCTCAACGGCGTGGAGACCCGCACTCGGGGCGTCGACATCGTCGGGCGCTACAAGCTGGAGACGGAAACGGCCGGCCGTTACGACTTCACGCTCGCCGCCAACTTCAACGGCACCGATGTGCGAAAGACCCCAAGCCTGCCGACCATCACCAATGTCAGCCAGCCGCCGTTCCTGTTCGACCGCGGCAACGTCCTGACCTACGAAGAAGGCACGCCGAACCAGAAGTTCGTGTTCAACACCGACTGGAGCCTGGGCGACTTCGGCGTCACGGCCAAGGCGACCTACTACGACAGCGTCCTGGTGCCCAACAACAACCCGACGCTGGATTACGAGACCGGCCATCGCACGATCGTCGACCTGGAGGGCCGCTACAAGCTCGGTCCGGCGGGTCTGGCCCTGGGGGTCAACAACCTGTTCGACCAGTACCCGCGCGAGACCCCGGCCCTGATCAACAGCCCCAGCGGCTCGATCGGCTTCCCCAGCTATTCGCCGTTCGGCTTCAACGGTCGGTTCCTGTACGCCCGGGTCAGCTACAACTGGTAGAGCGCTCCCGGGGATGAATCGAAACGGCGCGGGAAGCGATTCCCGCGCCGTCTTCATGCGTCCGATTCCGACGGAGCGAGCTGTCAGAACATACACAGAATATCCCCGTTCATCTTCGCCGGCGCCCCGCTGCGTCCGCGCGAAACAACCCGCTTGGCGTTAACCTGTGGCGATGTCTCTCGTCCCTGCCCTCGACCTCCGCCCACCGTCGCCGATGGGCGACATCGTCGTCGCCGTTGCGCCGCACAACCTGGAAGCTGAACAGGCGCTGCTGGGCGTGCTGCTGTACGACAACGCCGCCTATGAACGCCTGACCGACAGCCTGCAGGGCCGTCATTTCTATGAACCCTTCCACCAGCGGCTGTTCCAGTCGATCGAGACCCACATCCGCAAGGGACAGCTGGCCGAGCCGATCCTGCTGGCTGACGAGTTCAAGCACGATCCGGCGTTCGAGGAGCTGGGCGGCCTGCGCTACCTGGCAGACCTGGTCGACCGGGCTCCGCCCGCCGCCAATGTCGGCGACTACGCCCGCGCGGTGTTCGACCTGGCCCTGCGCCGCGACCTGATCCGCATCGGCGGCGAGATCGCCTCCACCGCCCACGGCGGCGTCGGCAAGGACGACGTCAAGCTGCCGGCCCGCGACCAGATCGAGGCGGCCGAGCAACAGCTCTACACCCTGGCCGAAAGCGGCACGGCCAGCTCCGGCTTCGTCAGTTTCGGCGACGCGCTGCGCGGCGCCGTCGAGATGACCGCCGAGGCCTACAGCCGCGACGGCGGCATGTCGGGCCTGGCCACCGACCTGATCGACCTGGACACCAAGATCGGCGGCCTGCACCCCTCCGACCTGATCGTGCTGGCCGGCCGTCCGTCGATGGGCAAGACCGCCCTGGCCACCAACATCGCCTTCAACGTCGCCAAGAAATACGCCTGGGAGCCCCAGCCGGACGGCACCAAGAAGACCGTCAGCGGCGGCGTGGTGGCCTTCTATTCACTGGAAATGAGCGCCGAACAGCTGGCCCTGCGGATGCTGGCCGACGCCTCGGGGGTGTCGGGCGACAAGCTCCGCAAGGGCGAGATCGATGCTTCGGAGTTCGGCCGGGTGCGCGACGCGGCCATCGAGCTGCAGGAGGCCCCGCTCTATATCGACGCCACCGGCGGCATCTCGATCGCCAAGCTGACCGCCCGAGCCCGGCGCCTGAAGCGTCAGGTGGGCCTCGATCTGATCGTCGTCGACTACCTGCAGCTGGTCACCGGTTCGGACCTGGGCTCCAACGCCAACCGTGTGCAGGAAGTCTCGCAGATCACCATGGGCCTCAAGGCCCTGGCCAAGGAACTGGCCTGCCCGGTCATCGCCCTGTCGCAGCTGTCGCGCCAGGTCGAGCAGCGCGAGGACAAGCGCCCGCAGCTGTCCGACCTTCGTGAATCCGGCTCGATCGAGCAGGACGCCGACATGGTCTGGTTCGTCTATCGCGAAAGCTACTATGTCGGCCGCTCCGAACCGCGCGAGGGCACGCCCGAGCACCTGCAATGGCAGGAGGACATGGACCGCCTGCAGGGCTTGGCCGAGGTGATCATCGCCAAGCAGCGCCACGGCCCCATCGGCACGGTGCGCCTGTCGTTCAACAGCGACACCACCCGCTTTGGCAACCTGGCCCGCGACCACTATTTCCACCAGATGCGCAGCGGCTCGGACGAATAGCGGCCGCGGGTTTGACGTGGACGGCGGGACTCGGCCACGGTGCCCGCACCCGCTGAACGAGGCCGCCAATGGACTTCAATCCCCTGCCGACCTCCACGGTGATCGGCGCGTTCCTGCTGGCCTTCCCGGCGCTGTTCTCGATCGTCAACCCGGTCGGGGCCTCGCTGATCTTCCATCAGGTCCTGGCCGATCGCACGCCGCGCGAGCGGCGGCGGCTGGCCCTGCGAATCGCGATCAACGCCCTGCTGATCCTGCTGGGATCGCTGCTGCTGGGCGGATACATCCTCAACTTCTTCGGGGTCAGCCTGGGCGCGCTGCGCGTGGCCGGCGGCCTGGTGGTGGCGATCCGCGCCTGGGGTCTCCTGATGGAGCCCGAGGCCCACGAGGACCGCAAGAGCGACGCGGCCTCGCCCGCCGAGCGCAAGACCGACGACATCGCCTTCTTCCCGCTGACCATGCCGTTCACGACCGGTCCGGGCTCGATCGCGGTGGCCATCGCCCTGTCGTCCCAGCGGCCGGCGGGCGGGCATACGGTGATCCCGTTCTTCCTCGGCGCCAGCCTGGCGGCCGTCGCGGTCGCCCTATCGATCTGGGGGCTGTACCGGGCGTCGGACCGGGTCATGGCCCTGCTCGGCGTCTCGGGCGCGCGGGTCATGTCGCGGCTGGTCGCCTTCCTGCTGCTGTGCATCGGCGTGCAGATCCTGGCCAGCGGCGTCGAGAGCCTGGCCATGGACTTCCTGGCCCGCCGCTGACCCTGCACCGCATCTCCACTGGCCATGGCCGCCGGGCTCGGCTACGCCCTGCGCCGTGACCGAAACCAGCCGCCTCACCCTCGACCTCGACGCCCTGGCGTCCAACCACGCCGTGCTCAAGGCCGCCGCCGGCGGGGCCGAGATCGCGCCGGCGGTCAAGGCCGACGGCTATGGCCTGGGCGCGGCCCTGGTCGCCGGACGGCTGTGGGACGAAGGCGCGCGCGGCTTCTATGTCGCCCGCCTGTCGGAGGGCGTGGCCCTGCGCCGGGCGCTGGGCGACCGCAAGGCGACGATCTACCTGCTGGACGGCGTCACGCCGGGTTCGGCCCCGGCCATCGAGGCGGCCGGCCTGACGCCCGTGCTCAACAGCCTGCCGCAGATCGAGGCCTGGAACAGCCATGCGCGCGGCCGCGTGCTGGACGCCGCCCTGCACATCGACACCGGCATGAACCGCCTGGGCCTGCGCCCCGAGGAGGCCGTGGTCCTGACCGGGGCCATGGACCGGCTGAAGTTCCTGAACATCACCCTGGTGATCAGCCACCTGGCCTGCGCCAGCGAGCCGGACCACGCGCTGAACGCCCGCCAGTTGGCCCGCTTCGTCGAAGCCGCCGCCCTGTTCCCGAACGCCCGCCGCAGCCTCGCCAATTCGGGCGGGATCTTCCTGGGCGAGGCCTTTCGCTTCGACCAGTGCCGTCCGGGGATCAGCCTCTATGGCGGCGGCCCGCGCGACATTCCCGACAACCGGATCAAGGCCGTGGCGACACTGGAGGCGCCGATCCTCCAGGCCCGGGTCGTGCCGCGCGGCGAGAGCATCGGCTACGGCGCGGCCTTCACCGCCCAGGACACGACGCGCGTGGCCATCTTGGCGGCCGGCTACGCAGACGGCGTGCCGCGCGCCGCCCATCCGCGCGGCGCGGTGTGGTTCGACGGCGCCCGGCGGCCGATGCTGGGCCGGGTGTCGATGGACCTGATCGCCGTCGACATCACCGACTGCGACGCCGCCCGCCCCGGCGCCACGATGCAGATCATCGGCCCCGACCTGCCGGTCGACGACGCCGCCGCCGCGGCGGGGACGACGGCCTATGAACTGCTGACGCGGATCGCCCCCCGGGCGCGGCGGGTGGTCAAGGGCGGGTGAGCTAGCGCGCCAGCCCTTCCAGGCGCCCCGCGTCCACCGAAGCCACGGCCTGCTTCAGCACGTCGACGCTGTCGGCGTTGCCGTTGGCCTCGACCGTGAAGCGGTCGCCGACCAGGATGCTGTAGCGGCCGGACTTGGCCTCGCGGTCCCATTCCTCGGTCGTCAGCCGGCCGTCAATCGTGCCCGACTTCTCGTAGCCGGTCTGGGTTTCCTTCGTGGACTGGGCGTTGACGGCGCTGGCCATGGCGGCCATGCCGGCCATCGCGCCCAGGTCGGTGACCGCCAGGCGGAAGCTGGCGCCGTCCTTCTGGTAGTCGCCGGTCGCAACGGCCATCGACATGCCGCCGGCGCCGCCCGAATTGGTCTCCAGGCCCGTGCGCTCGAAACCGGCGACGGCGCCAGGGAGCAGGCCCTTCAGGGTCTCGGCCGGGACGGACGGGACATCCTTGCCGGCTTCCATCCTGGCGGCCGCGGCCTCCATCTTCTTGCTGGCCGCCTCCAGCTTGCCCAGATCGACCTTGGCGCCATTGACCTCCATCGTGCCGGACATGGTCCCGGTGTTGGCGGCGTGGCCGGCCAGCCCGGAGCCGAGCATCGCCGCCCCAGCCACGGCGCCGGTGATGGCCCCGATGACGATGGACAGCACGATCGCGCAGAGGATGGTGACGGCGGTGTAGCCCAGGGCCTTTTCCTTCGGCGCCTTCATCAGCTTGGGCAGGCCCAGATAGAGCAGGTAGAAGCCGTATAGGCTAGCCAGGGCGGCGATGAGCCCGAGCGGCGGAAAGATCCCCAGGATCCCGAACACCCAGGCGGCGGTGTAGCTGTAAGCCGCGACCTTGAACGCCTGGATCCGGTCCTTCTGGCCATCGAAGCTGGGCGCCAGGGCGTCGATGATTAGGGCCACCAGGAACACCGACAGCAGGCTCAGCCCATAGGCGACCACGGCGCTGATGATCGAGGACACCAGCGGCGGCTTCATGTGGAAGCCGAAGCCGCCGATCCCGAACACCTGCCCGCCGATCAGGCCGGCGACCGGCGGGATCGCGGCCAGGATGCAGACATAGCCGACATACAGCCCCTTGATCGTCGCCGGCTCGGCGTCGATGCGGTCCCACTCGGTCGAGGGTGAGAGCAGCAGGCGCTTGACGCGACCGACCAGATCGGACGAGGTCGACCCGGGTTCAATGACAGACATGCGCCCTCCTTGGCGAATCCTGAACGTCCCCCGACGCGCGCCCTATCTGCCATGACTTGGCGACATTGAGAACATCGTTCCGCCACAAGGGCGCAACCGGACGGTGTCAGGCCTGCGTCCGTCTTTGGCGCAGGGACCCGCCAGGCTGTAGTCTCCAGTCACTTCGAATCAGGAGCATCCATGGCCCGCGACGGCGCCGTCTACGCCTGCCAGTCCTGCGGCGCGGTCTCGACCAAGTGGTCGGGGCAGTGTTCGGCCTGCCAGAGCTGGAACAGCCTGGTCGAGGAGGTCGGGACGCGCGCGCCCGGCGCGCTGTCCAGCACCAAGGCCACCCGCGTGCGCGGCCTGCAGTTCACCGGCCTGGAGAGCGACACCCCCGCCCCGCCCCGTATCATCACCGGCGTCGACGAGTTCGACCGGGTCTGCGGCGGCGGCGTGGTGCCCGGCTCGGCCATCCTGATCGGCGGCGATCCGGGCGTGGGCAAGTCGACCCTGCTCCTGGAGGTGATGGCCAAGGCGTCGCTGAGCGGCGTCAACTGCGCCTACATCTCGGGCGAGGAGGCCGTGGCCCAGATCCGCGGCCGGGCCGACCGCATGGGCTTCGCCCAGGCCCCCGTGAAGCTGGCCGCCGAGAGCAGCCTGCGCGACATCCTCGACGGCCTGAAGCGCGAGAAGTTCGATCTGGTCGTCATCGACTCGATCCAGACCCTGTGGAGCGACGCCCACGAGGCCGGCCCCGGCACGGTGACCCAGGTCCGCGCCTGCGCCAGCGAGCTGGTGCGCCTGGCCAAGAAGCAGGGTGTGGCCATCCTGATGGTCGGCCACGTCACCAAGGACGGCCAGATCGCCGGCCCCCGGGTGGTCGAGCACCTGGTCGACGCGGTGCTCAGCTTCGAGGGCGAGCGCGGCTACCCGTTCCGGGTGCTGCGCGGCGCCAAGAACCGGTTTGGCGCCACCGACGAGATCGGGGTGTTCGAAATGGGCGATGCCGGCCTGCGCGAGGTGAAGAACCCCTCGGCCCTGTTCCTGAACGAGGGCGGCGAGCGCGCGGCCGGCGCGGCGGTGTTCGCCGGCATTGAAGGCTCTCGACCCGTCCTGGTCGAGTTCCAGGCCCTGGTCGCGCCCTCCGCGTACGGAACGCCCAGGCGCGCCGTGGTCGGGTGGGATTCGGGGCGCCTGGCCATGGTCCTGGCCGTGCTTGAATCACGTTGCGGCCTTGGTTTTGGCAACAAGGACGTCTATCTGAACGTCGCTGGCGGCCTGCGGATCACCGAGCCGGCGGCGGACTTGGCGGCGGCGGCGGCCCTGGCCTCATCGGCCCTCGACATCGCCCTGCCGCAGGACTGCGTCGTGTTCGGCGAGGTCAGCCTGTCGGGTGAAGTGCGGCCCGTGAGCCGTATGGAGACACGTTTGAAAGAGGCCGCGAAACTCGGCTTTGGTCGAGCTCTGGGACCGCTGTCGGGCCTGCCCGAAGGCGGCGGAGCCCTGCCCGTGGCGGGTGTCGCGCGCCTGGCCGACGCCGTGCGCCGCATCGGCGACGAGATCTGGGGCCAACTGACGTGACGCCGTTTGACATCATCTTCGGCCTGATCCTGCTGGTCTCGGCCCTGGTCGGCTTCGCGCGCGGCGCGTCGCGAGAGCTGACCTCGGCCCTGTCGTTCATCATCGCCGCCCTGCTCTCCCTGCTGGCCCTGAGGGTCACCGGTCCGCTGTTCCGGGGCCTGATGGACCCCGACTGGGCGGCCACGGCCGCCGCCATCCTGGTCACCTTCGTGATCATCTTCGTCCTGCTGCGCCTGATCGGCGCCCAGGTCACCAAGACGCTGCACGCCGATGGCGCCCTGGGCACGTTGGATCGGCTGATGGGCCTGGCGTTCGGCCTGTTGCGCGGCTTGGTGGTGCTGGGCGTGTTCAGCCTGGTGTTCCACATGGCCACCCCGCCCGATCGCGTCCCCAGCTGGATGTCGAAGTCCGCGCTATACCCGCTGTCCAACGCCGCCGGCCGGGTGCTGAAGGTGTTCGCCCCCAAGGGCGCCGGCCTGGCCGGCAAGCTGGCCCCCGCCATCGAGGACGCCGTGCACGACGGCGCCAGCGACAAACCGTCCGGCCGCAAGCCGGGCGAAGCAGGTTATGATAAGGACCAGCGTCGTCCCGTCGACGATCTGGTGGAGAAATCGCGATGACGTCCTTCGGCCAGTCGACCGACCGCTTCTCGTCCAAGCCCTGGCGTGACCCGGAAGACGACACCCTTCGCCTCGAATGCGGCGTCTTCGGGGTCTACGGCGTGCGCGACGCCGCCGCCGTCACGGCCCTGGGCTTGCACGCCCTGCAGCATCGCGGCCAGGAAGCCTGCGGCATCGCCGCCTTCGACGGCCAGCGCTTCCACACCGAACGCCACATGGGCCATGTCGGCGACGCCTTCACCGGCAACGACCTGGTCCAGCGCCTGCCCGGCGGCATGGCCATCGGCCACACCCGCTATTCGACGGCCGGCGGCAGCGGCATCCGCAACGTCCAGCCGATGTTCGCCGATCTGGAAACCGGCGGCGTGGCCATCGCCCACAACGGCAATCTGACCAACTTCCTGACCCTGCGCGAGCGCCTGGTGCAGGAAGGCGCGATCTTCCAGTCGACCTCGGACAGCGAGGTGATCCTCCACCTGATCGCCCGCTCGCGGAAGGCGCGGATCGTCGACCGCTTCATCGACGCCGTCGGCCAGATCGAAGGCGGCTACGCGATCGTGGCCATCACCAACAAGAAGATGATCGGCCTGCGTGATCCGCTGGGCATCCGTCCGCTGGTGCTGGGCGACCTGGACGGCCAGCCGATCCTGGCCTCCGAGACCTGCGCCCTGGACATGATCGGCGCCCGCTTCGTGCGCGACGTCGAACACGGCGAGATGGTGGTGATTTCCGAGACCGGCGTGAAGTCACTGCGTCCGTTCCAGAACGTCGCCGCCCGCCCCTGCGTGTTCGAATACGTCTACTTCGCCCGCCCCGACAGCGTCGTGAACGGCCGTTCCGTCTATGACGTGCGCAAGCGCATGGGCCAGCGCCTGGCCCAGGAGACCGGCGTCGAGGCCGACGTCGTGGTCCCCGTGCCCGACAGCGGCGTGCCGGCCGCCATCGGCTACGCCCAGGCCAGCGGGCTGCCCTTCGACCTGGGCATCATCCGCAACCACTATGTGGGCCGCACCTTCATCCAGCCGACCCAGGGCGTGCGCGAACTGGGCGTGCGCATGAAGCACAGCCCCAACCGCGCGGTGCTGGAAGGCAAGCGTGTAATCCTGATCGACGACTCGATCGTGCGCGGCACCACCTCGCTGAAGATCGTCCGCATGGTCCGCGAGGCCGGCGCCAAGGAGGTCCACCTCCGCTCGGCCAGCCCGCCGATCAAATGGCCCGACTTCTACGGCATCGACATGCCCGAGCGCGAACAGCTGCTGGCGGCCACCAAGTCGCTGGAAGAGATGGCCAAGTTCCTGGAGGTCGACAGCCTGGGCTTCCTGTCGGTCGACGGCCTGTACCAGGCCCTGGAGGCCGGTCCCCGCGACCCGGCCCGCCCGCAGTTCACCGACCACTACTTCACCGGCGACTATCCCACCCGCCTGACCGACCGCGAGATCGCCGAAGGCCGCAACGACCAGGCCGAGAAGCAGCTGTCGCTGCTGGTCAGCGCCTAACCCTCCCGTTCCGTCCCTTCTCGACCCGCGTCATCCCCCGGCTTGTTGGGGGATGAGGTATTGAAAGGCGCCTGTGGCCAATCCCGTTTCCACCCTCCTCGCCAAGCTGAAGATCGACGGCTACATCCTGGCCCTGTTCGGCATGGTCGTGCTGGCCTCGATCCTGCCGGTGCGCGGCGAGGCCGCGACGATCGTCGGCTGGGTGGTCAAGATCGCCATCGCCCTGCTGTTCTTCCTGCATGGCGCCAAGCTGTCGCGCCAGGCGGTGGTCGCGGGCCTGACCCACTGGCGCCTGCACCTGACGATCCTGGCCTTCACCTTCCTGCTGTTCCCGGCCCTGGGCCTGGCGATCAGCAAGTCGGGCGTGCTGTCGCCCACCCTGTCGAGCGGCATGCTGTTCCTGTGCTGCCTGCCCTCGACCGTGCAGTCGTCGATCGCCTTTACCTCGATCGGCCGGGGCAACGTGGCCGCCGCCGTCTGCGCGGCCTCGGCGTCGAACCTGCTGGGCATCTTCCTGACGCCGGTGCTGGTGGGCGTGCTGATGCAGGCTCATGGCGACGTCGGCGGCTGGGATTCGATCCGGTCGATCGTCATTCAGCTGCTGGTCCCGTTCGTCGCCGGACAGCTCCTGCGGCCTTGGGTCGGTCCATGGATCGAGAAGCACAAGGCCCTGGTCGGCCAGGTGGACCGCGGCTCGATCCTGCTGGTGGTCTATTCGGCGTTCAGCGCCGCCGTGGTCGGCGGCATCTGGAAGATCGTCTCGATTCCCGAACTCTTCCTGCTGCTGGCGGCCTGCATGGCGCTGCTGGCCGTGGTCATGGCCGCCACGGTGTTCGGCGCGCGCGCCCTGGGCTTCTCCAAGCCCGACGAGGTGGCCATCGTGTTCTGCGGCTCCAAGAAGAGCCTGGCCACCGGCGTGCCGATGGCCGGTATCCTCTTCCCCGGGGCCACGGCGGGCATCCTGGTCCTGCCGTTGATGCTGTTCCACCAGATCCAGTTGATGGCCTGTTCGGTGATCGCCCAACGCTACGGCGCGCGGCCGGCGGACGAGGCCTGACGCCAACGCAATCCGTTGGCTTCACCACAGCGTTTTGTTGATCCCACCAACGGATTTCGTTTCAACGCCAAACGGTTCTGTTTAGAACCCGCCCATGACTTCCGACTCCGAAAAGCCGCTGGCCGGCCGCATCGCCCTCGTCACCGGCGCCACCCGGGGGATCGGCGAGGCCATCGCCCTGGGCCTGGCGAAGGCCGGCGCCCACGTCGTCGCCGTGGGCCGCACCCAGGGCGCCCTGGAAGCGCTCGATGACGCGATCCTGGCCGCCACCGGAGAACACGCCACCCTGGTCCCCCTGGACCTGCGCGAAGCCGACGGCCTGGACCAGCTGGGGGCGGCCCTCTACGAGCGCTACGGCAAGCTGGACATCCTGGTCGGCGCCGCCGGCGTGCTGGGCGCCCTGACGCCGGTGGGCCATCTGGATCCCAAAGGTTGGGACATGATCATGGCCACCAACCTGACGGCCAACTGGCGGCTGATCCGGGCCATGGACCCGCTGCTGCGCCGCGCCGAGGCCGGCCGGGCCATCTTCCTGACCAGCAGCCTGGCCAAGACCCACCGCGCCTTCTGGGGCGGCTACGCGGCCTCCAAGGCGGGGCTGGAGGCTGTCGTCGCCTGCTATGACGACGAGATGGAGAACACCACGGTACGCGCCGTCTGCGTCGATCCCGGGGCCATGCGCACCCGGATGCGGGCCGGCGCCTTCCCCGGCGAGGATCCCCAGACCGTCCCCGCCCCCGACACCATCGCCCCGCTGATCGTCGACCTGTCGCGCCCCGATCGCGAGCCGCCCAAGGGCGTGGTGCGGTTCAAGGAGCGCGGCCAGGAGTCGGCCAGCCTCGGCTGACCGCGGCGCCGGTGTGGGAGCCAGCGCCTCATGCCAAGGTGCGAAAGCGCAGCGTCTCGATCGGCGGGATGCCGTGCTCCCAGACCGAGCGCGCTTCGCCGGCCAGAGTAAGCCGAGCGTGGCTCAGCGCCCCTTCGGCGGCGCCTTGTTGCCGCGAACGGTGCGGGCGCCGGCCACCGGGCGTCGCGGCGCGGTCTTGGAGCCGGCCGCCTTGCCGCCCGCCGCCTTGAAGCCGACCTTATAGCTGGGCGTGGTCGACTTCTTCTGAACCCTGGGGCCTTGCTTCTTGACCGACTTGACCGCCGCCTTGCCGGACTCGGCGGCGGGCGTCGCGGCGATCTCGGCCGGCTTGGGCGCCTTGGAGGCCTTCGAGACAGGCTTGCCGGGGCTCTTGGCGGGCGCGGGCAGGCCCGCGGCCTCCGCCTCCGCCGCCGCCGCCGCCGCGGCTTCAGCCACGCGCACCGACTTCTTGACGGTGTTGCGCGAGGCGCGGATCCGCTCCTTTTCGCGCTCCTTGCGTTCGAACTCCCGCTTGCCCTTGCCCGAGTGGCCCTTGGCCTCGCCCTCGGCATAGGGGTTCGCCCCCGACTTCAGGGTGATGCGCAGCGGCACACCCGGCAGGTCGAAGCTTTCGCGCAGGCTGTTGATCAGGTAGCGCCGATACTGCTCGGGCATCTGGTCGGCTCGGCTGGAGAACAGCACGAAGGTCGGCGGGCGGGCCTTGGTCTGGGCCATGTACTTGGGCTTGATGCGCTTGCCGCCGACGCTGGGCGGCGGGTGGCGCTGCATGGCCATCTGCAGCCAGTCGTTCAGGTCGCGGGTCTTGACCTTGGTCGACCAGTCCTTGTGGCTCTTGAGCACGGCCGGCATCAGCCGCTCGACGCCGCGGCCGGTCTCACCGGACAGCGCGACCACGGGCGCGCCGCGCAGCTGGGGCAGCATGCGTTCGGCGTGCTCGTTGAACGCCTTCAGGATCTGGCCCGGATCTTCGATCAGATCCCACTTGGCCAGGACGAAGATCACGCAGCGCCCTTCCCGCTCGGCCAGGTCGGCGATCTGTAGATCCTGGGTCTCGAACGGATGGGTGGCGTCCATCACCAGCAGCACCACCTCGGCGAAGGTCAGCGAGCGGATGGTGTCCTGGGTCGAGAGCTTCTCCAGCTTTTCGTTGACCTTGGCCTTCTTGCGCAGGCCGGCGGTGTCGACCAGCCGCACCTTGCGCCCGTCCCAGTCCCAGTCGACCGAGATGGAGTCGCGGGTGATGCCGGCTTCCGGGCCGGTCAGCAGGCGCTGCTCGCCGATCAGGCGGTTGATCAGGGTCGACTTGCCGGCGTTGGGACGGCCAACGATGGCGATCTTGATCGGCTTGTCGTCGTCAAGCTCGTCGTGGTCGGTCTGCAGCTCTTCCGGCGCGACGGACAGCAGGGCGGCGTAGAGTTCGGCCATGCCCTCGCCATGCTCGCCGCTGATCTGGATGGGCTCGCCCAGGCCCAGGACATTGGCCTCGGCCGCGCCATGGTCGCCGGCCTTGCCTTCGGACTTGTTGGCCGCCACCAGCACCGGCTTGTTCCGCTTGCGCAGGATCTCGGCGAAGATCCGGTCCAGCGGCGTCAGGCCCTCGCGAGCGTCGAACACCAGCAGGGAGACGTCGGCCTCGTCGATCGCCAGTTCGGTTTGGGCGCGCATCCGCGCCTCCAGGCTCTCGTCGGTGACGTCTTCGAAGCCGGCGGTGTCGATCAGCTCCAGGTCCAGGTCGCCCAGGCGGCCGTGGGCGAACCGGCGGTCGCGGGTGACGCCGGGCTGGTCGTCGACCAGGGCCAGCCTGCGGCCGGCCAGACGGTTGAACAGGGTCGACTTGCCCACATTGGGGCGGCCGACGATGGCGAGTTTCAAAGGCATGGGCTGTGATTAGTCGATTTCGAGGACAAAAGCGACAAACCCGGACTGGTAAGGACCAGCCCGGGTTCGCGACGCTTGAATTGTGGGTTCGGGCGAGGCCCGGAGGGCGCTAGCGGAGGGCGATCAGGTCCGCCTCGTCGGTGGCCACATAGACCGTGTCGCCCATGGCGATCGGGCCCAGCAGGACCGGCTGGCCGATTTTCAGGGTCTTCAGCGTTTCGCCGGTCTTGGGGTTCAGCGCCACGGCCTGGCCTTCGCTGGACACGGTGATCAGGCGGTTCGAGGCCAGGATCGGGGTCGACCAGATCACCGGGTGCTTGGCGCGCTTCTTCTTCTGCTTCTTGCTCAGCTTGTCGGTGTTGTTGAGGTCGCGGATCCAGTAGACCTGACCGGCCTCGCGCGAGACGCAGATCACCTGGCCGGCCTTGTCGACCACGAAGACCACGTCGCCGGCCGCCCATGGGCTGGTGATGGCGGTGACCGGCAGGCTCCAGCGGGCCTGGCCCGTGCGCAGGTCGGTGGCGGCGAAGACGCCCGAGTGGCTGACGGCGAAGACGTCGCCCTTGAAGATCACCGGACGGCCGGCGATGTCGCGGATCTCCGACAGGGCGTTGGTGCGGCTGGCGCGGCTGAGGGCCTCGCTCCACAGGTCGTTGCCGTTGCTGGCGCGCAGGGCGACCAGTTCGCCCGAGGCGAAGCCGGCCACGACGGTGTCGCCGCTGACCGCGGGGCTGGTGGCCGCCAGGATGCGAGCCGGCTCGATGAGGGCCTGGTAGTTCCAGCCCGGCGCGCCGTCGGCGGCGTTGAAGCTGAGCAGTTCGTTGTCGGTCGAGATCACGAACACCCGACCGTCGGCGACGGTGGGCGCCGAGTGGACCGGCGTGCTGGTTTGCTGGCGCCAGGCTTCCGCGCCGGTGGCGGCGTCCAGCTGGGCCACGAACCGGAAGCCCGAGGCGACATAGAGCTTGCCGTTGGCGTAGGCGACGCCGCCGCCGAAGCCCGTGCGGTCGGCCGCGCTGCCGCCGATGCCGAAAAAGCCGCGCTTCTTGCCGGGGGCCTTGGCGGGACGCAGGTCCTTGCGCCAGATCGTCGAGCCGCTCCTGGCGTCAATGGCGCTGACGGTGGCCTCGCCGTCCATCACAAAGATCTTGCCGTCGGCGGCCACCGGCGGGGCGGTGACGTGGTACTTGCGGTTGGCCTTCTGGCCGAAGCCCTTGCGCCAGGCGACGTCGAAATTGGCGGCGGCCGCCACGTGCTCGACCGACTGCTCGGCGTTGCCGCCCGGCAGCGGCCAGTCGGCCTGGACGGCCGGCTCGGGCAGGAAGAAGTCGGCGCCCTTCAGCGCTTCGGCCGGCTCGACCTTCTGGTCGAAGGCGATGACCGAGATCCGCTGCCCCTGGGTGGCCAGGGTCTTGTTGGCTTCCTTCTTGTCGAAGGGGTTGAGCTTGGAGATCGTCGAACAGCCCGCCACCGACACCGCGGCGGTCATCATCGCGGTGAGAAGCAGATAGCGCTTGGTCGTCATGGGGCGTCGGCTCATTGGGCGGTATTGGGGGCGACGTCGGCCTGCGGGCCGGTCGGAAGAGACAGCGCGGCGGACGGCGGCAGGGCCATGGCGGCCTTGACCACGGCCGGCAGGTCCTTGGCCGAGCCGGAATCGATCATGGCCATGGCCCCTCGGGCCCGCTCGCGGATTTCGTCGGACGAATTGTCGAGCGAGCTGGACAGCACGAGGAAGTCACCGCGCGCGCCGGCCAGGTCGCCGGCCCGCAGCTTGGCGAAGGCCAGCGCTTCCTTCGCCTGCACGCGGTAGGGACTCTTCTCGCCCATCAACGGGGTCAGCCTCGCCTCGACGTCCTTGTAAGGAGCCGTGTCGATGAGCGCCAAGGCGGAATTGAGGCCGGCGAGGTCGGCCAGCACCGGATTGGGCGAAAGCTTGGCCGCCCGGTCGAAATAGGCCACCGCCTCGGCGGTCTTGTTCTGCTCCAGGCGGACGCCGCCCATCTGCAGCAGGGCCAGGGCCTTGTACACGGGGGTGCCGGTCTTGGAGATCGCCTCGAACGCCGGGAAGGCCGCGACCGGGCCGGACTTCTGGCCGGTGGTCAGGGCCGCCTGATAGGCTTCGGTGGCCTTGTTGGTCTGATTCTGCTGGTAGCTGGTCCAGCCCATCCAGCCGCCCGCGCCCAGAATCGCCACCGCGGCCAGCGCGCCCACCCAGGGCAGCGACTTCAGCGCGAGGGACTTGTAGCGGTCGGAGCGCAGTTGCTCTTCGACCTCGTCAAACACATCGACCACGAACGAGGCTCCGATAGGGGGCGAAACAACGCCCTGGGGCGTCGAGGCCGGATCGCTCCGAAATCGACACCCGAAATGAAAACCATGGTGAGCGGACCCACCGAGGCGGCGAACCTATAGCGTGTCCGGGCCAGCCGCAACGGGGCGGGACCGGGACCCCGCCCCTTCTTGATCCTAGTTCTTCCTGGCGTAGTAGGTCTCGGCCTCGCCCGGGAAGGTGCGGGCCTTGACGTCGCGGGCGTAGTCGGCGGCGGCGCGTTCGATCTCGCCCTTCAGGTCCGCATAGCGGCGCACGAACTTCGGCGCCCAGTCGAACAGGCCCAGCATGTCGTCGACCACCAGGATCTGGCCGTCGCAGCCGGCCGAGGCGCCGATGCCGATGGTCGGGACGGAGATGGCGGCGGTCACGTCGCGCGCCAGGCCCTCGGCCACGCCCTCGACCACGACGGCGAAGGCGCCGGCCTCGGCGGTGGCGCGCGCTTCCTCCAGCACCTTCAGCCGGCCGGCCTCGTCCTTGCCCTTGGCCTTGAAGCCGCCGTCGACCAGCACCGCCTGGGGCCGCAGGCCGACATGGCCCATGACCGGAATGCCGCGCTGCACGAGATAGGCGATGGTGGCGGGCACGGTGGGGCCGCTCTCGACCTTCACCGCCTGGCAGCCCGTCTCCTTCATGATCCGCACGGCGTTGGCGTAGGCCTCCTCCGGCGCGCCCTCGTAGGAGCCGAACGGCATGTCGACCACCACCATGGCCTTGCGGGAGCCGCGCATCACCGCCTGGCCGTGCAGGATCATCATCTCCAGCGTCACGCCGACGGTGTTGGGCAGGCCGTGCACCACCATCCCCAGCGAGTCGCCGACCAGCAGCACGTCGCACGACTCGTCCAGCGCCGCCGCGATCGGGGCGGTGTAGGCCGTCAGGCAGACGATGGGCTCGCCGCCCTTGCGCGCGGCGATGTCGGGGGCCGCCAGGCGGCGGACCTTCTCTTCACGATGGGCGGACAGGATCAGCACTCCAGCGAAAACGCCCGCCGTTTTCCGCCAGATCGTTCGGCGCCGCAACATTATCAGTGAAAAGTCGGCGAAACCCCGCCTAGACCTCGTCCACCAGCCGGGTCACGGCGAAGGCCAGGGCCAGGACGGCCAGGGCCGCGCCCACCCAGAGGGTTTCGGAACCGCCCAGGCTGAAGATCTGGTCGTAGCGATGGGTCAGCTTGTCCACGCCTTGGGTCAGCTGGTCCGCGCCCTCCTTCGACATTTCGGAGAACTCGTTGGCGAAGCGCGCGCCGACCAGCTGGACGGCGGCGGCCACGCCGGCCACGACGCCCGTCGCGCCGATCAGCACGCGGCGCAAGGCCCAGCCGCGATCCAGCTTCTGGGTCACCTGCTGCGTGAACAGCTCGGCGTCGCGAAACGTCGGAGCCTGGCCGTAAAGACGCGCAAGTTGGGTTTCGAAATCCAGGTCAGCCACGGTTTTCCCTCCTCGCGGAGTCGTTCGATGCGCTTTCGGACGGCGGGGCCATCCGGACTCTGAGTTTATCCAGACCACGTTTGACATGGGATTTGACCGTCCCAAGGGGGATGTTCAAGGTCTCGGCCGCCTCGGCGTGCGACCAGTCGGCCCCGTAGCAAAGTGAAACACACAGGCGCTCGGCCTTGGACAGGGACTTGAGCGCCTCATCCAGGTCGAGGCGGTCGGCCCTGGCGGCGGGACCGTCCGGTCCGGCCGGAGCCTCTTCCTCGGGGGCCTCGGTCAGCACGAAGCGCGCCTCCCGCTTGACCTTGCGCAGATAGAGCCGCGCGGCGATCTTCTTGATCCACCCCGCGAAGGCTCCTTCCCCGCGATAGTCGGCGATCTGCTCGTAGCCGACCAGGAAGGCGTCCTGGGCGACGTCGTCGGCTGTGGCCGGATCGGCCCCCAGCCGGCGCAGCAGGCCCCGCACGGCCGAGCCGTGGCGGCGCACCAACTCGCCGAAGGCCCGCCGGTCGCCGGTCGCCGCCAGGGCGGCCAGTTCGACGTCGTGGCCGGTGGGTGGGCGTTCAGTGCCCATGAGCTTTGTCCCCTCTCCCCCTTGTCCGCCCTCAAGCCTGCGGCGGACGCTTGTTGGGGTTGAAGAAGCTGAGGATGATGAAGGCCAGGCCGATCATGCCGGGAATGGCGGCCCCGCTGACGGTGCCGAACATGGCGTTGTCGTTGATCCCGCCCAAGGCCACGCCGGTCAGGGCGATGCCTGCGGCGACAGCCAGCAGGATGACGCCGATCCGCATGTCGCGATGCGCCGAGGACACCGTACGCGAGCGCACGTCCTTGGACAGGGCATCGACCAGTTCGGGAGGCAACGGTTGGCCCTTCTCGATGGCGGCGCGAACGGTCGCCTGCATTTCCTGACGCTCGCGCACCCGCAGATAGTTTGGAACGATGACGATCGCGGCGATCATCGTGAAAAAGCCGATTGGAACCAGAATTCCCAAGTCCATGACCTTAAGTCCCCTCGAATGCTTGGCGGGGACATTTCGTCCTCGCCTTCTGTAGGTAAGAGACCTGGGCCATGACGATCGGAGGCGCCCGGTCGGATGAAACTTTCGTAAGGCTACGGCCTTCCGAAGGATTCGAACGAATCCGGAGACGTCCAGGGCCTAGCGTCGGCTCAGGATCTGGCTCCCCAGCACGCCGGTGGCGGCGACCAGGGTCAGGACCCCAGCGGCGGGCAGCAGGACGGGTGCCAAGGTCTGCACCGCCAGGTCCAACGCCGGGGCGCAGGCCCACAGCACCGCGGCCGCGGCCAAGGCGGTCACGGTGCCCGAGGCCAGCTTCAGCTGCAGCTCCCGGCGCGCCACCCGCTGCATCACCTCGGCGACGAACGCGGCGTCCACCGCCGGCCGCGCGGGGGCGACGTCGGCGGACAGGAAGGCGGCCAGGCGATCTTCGGGGCTCATGACGCGTCTCCCAATACGGCCAACAGTCTCTCACGTCCTCGGTTCACATGCGACTTCACCGTGCCCAGGGGCAGGTTCAAGGTTTCCGCCGCCTCGCCGTGCGACCAACCCTGGCCCAGGCACAGGGCCACGCAGGCCCGCTGGTCCGGCGGCAGGCCGGCCAGAGCCGCCTCCAGCGCCAGGCGGTCGGCCGGATCGACCTCCCGGGGCGCGTCCGCCGCCTGTTCCTCGCGCCAGGCCTCGTCGCGGCGCGCGGCGCGGCGGGCGGCCCGCCCTTGGTCCAGGGCCTTGCGCCAGGCGATCCCGAACAGCCAGGCGCGAAAGCCCTCGTCGTCGCGCAACCGCCCCAGGCTGGACCAGGCGGCCAGGAAGGCTTCCTGGGCGATGTCGTCGGCGTCGCCAAAGCCGCTCTTGCGCAGGAATCCCCGCAGGGCCCGCTCGTGCGTCGCCACGAGCCGGGCGAAGGCGGACTGCGATCCATCCCGCGCCGCCCGGACGAGCGCTCGGTCCATCAGACCCGGGGCCCGCGATCCACCAGCATTCCCACCGCCGCCGACACGGCTAGCGCGGCCATGACGAAGGACACGATCACGAAGGCCGGACCCGCCTCGTAGAGGTCGGTGACCGCCGCATAGGTGAAGCCGGCGCAGAGGCAACCGAACAGCGCCACCCGCGACCAGGTGCGTTGATGGCGAAAGCGGCGATAATGGCGACGGCGCGGACGCTCGTCGGCCTCGTCCGCCTCATCCAGGTCGTCGCCGTCGTTCCAGCGCCTGTTGAGCTTGGCCAGCAATTCGGGCGGCGGCTCGCGCCCGGACTGGGCGTAGGTCTTGATCAGGTCCAGCGTGTCGCGGTTGGCCCGGTAGGACAGCCAGCTTTGGTAGGCGCCGAACACGAACCAGCTCAGCGGGAAGATGAGCCACCAGAAGTGTCGGAAAAGGTCTTCCATGGTCTTGGTCTCCGGAGACGCCTCGGGCGTCTCGAACGATCAGTGGGAACAGCGGGTGTTCAGGCGCGCCAATAGCGCCGGCGGCGGTTCGTGGCCGGCCTCGGCGTAGAAGCGCAGCACGTTCAGGGCGTCGCGGCGGGCGCGATAGGCCAGCCAGGCCTGGAACCCGCCGAACGCCATCCAGCCGAGGGGAAACACCAGCCACCAATAGGAGCGGAACAGCTCTTCCATCGGTCTCAATCTCCAGATTGACGCGACCCTTCGCGCCGTTTCTGAAGACTAGTCGGCGCCGACCCGCTGATTGGATGCGGCGACCCGCGAAATAATTTCGTCCATGGCCGAGAACATCATGGTCGGGCCGTGATCGGCCAGGGCGCGCCGGGTGGCGTAGCCCCATTCGACCGCCCCGCAGGCCAGGCCCGCCTCACGCGCCGCCTCGATGTCGCGGGTCTCGTCGCCGATGCACAGCACGCGGTCCTTGGCGATGCGCGCGGCCTTGACCACGGCCCTGAACTTGGCGGCCTTGCCAAAGATCGCCGCCCCGCAGCCATAGTGATCGACCAGCCCGGCCAGGTCAGGCCCCAGGATCGAGCGAATGGTGGCTTCGGAATTGGAGCTGACGATCGCCAGGCGCAGGCCGGCCGCCGACAAGGCGCGCAGCAGGTCGCCGGTGCCCGAAAACAGCGGGATGGCGTGGGCCTCGGCCGCCATCATCTTCTTGCCGTGGGCCGCCACCAGCGGGACCTTCCACAGGGGCAGGCCCAGATAGTCGATGATCTCGCGACTGGAGCGGCCGCGCAGCATGGCGATCTCGTCCTCGGTGACCGCCTTGAACTTGAAGCGTTCGGCCAGCGGCCTGACGGCGCGGATCGCCCAGGCCGTGCTGTCGGCCAGCGTGCCGTCGAAGTCGAAGATGACCAGATCGATCTGGGCGTCCATTCAGCCCCCTGAACCCAAGGCGCGACCATACACGTCAGGCTTGAATCCGACCAGCAGTTGATCGCCCGTCGCAAGCACCGGTCGCTTGATCATCGACGGATGGGCCAGCATCAGCGCGATGGCCTTGGCCTCGTCGATCCCCTGCTTGTCGGCGTCCGGCAGCTTGCGAAAGGTCGTCCCGGCCTTGTTGAGCAAGGTCTCCCAGCCGACGGCCCGGCTCCAGGCCTCCAGGCGCGGACGGTCGATTCCGGCCGTCTTGTAGTCGTGGAAGTCGTAGGCGACCGCGTGACCGTCCAGCCAGTCCCGCGCCTTCTTCATCGTGTCGCAGGCCTTGATGCCGTAGATCGTGGTGGTCACGCCTGATTGCTCCGTGCGCGTCAGATTCCCGAGTCTGACCAGCCTAGAGTTCGCGCGCCATCGGGCAAAACGGAAAAAGGCTAGGGTGGACGCCCCATCCGCCGATAGGCGGTCAGGCCAGGGCGAGAAGCCCGGCGCGGAGGGCGTCGACGCCGCCGGAGGGCAGGCCCGCCTCGACCTCGGCGTGGGTCTGCGTCCAAGCCGGCAGGGCCCGCGCCAACAAGGCCATGCCGGTGGGCGTCAGCGCCAGGCGACGGCTGCGCCGGTCACCCGGATCGACGCTGACGGTCAGCAGACCACGCCGCTCCAGGGGCTTGAGGTTGGCCGTCAGGGTGGTGCGATCCATGGCCAGCAAGCCGGCCACCGAGCCGATCGTCGGCGGGTCGGGCCGGTTCAGCGACATCAGCAGCGAGAACTGGCCGTTGGTGATGTCGAACCGCGCCAGGGCCTGGTCGAACCGCCGCGCCAGGGCCCGCGCCGCGCGCTGGGCGTGGAGGCACAGGCAGGTGTCCCTCACGTGAAGGGTGGCGGCGAAGGGAACGTCCAGCGGTTTTGACACATCGCCATTATGTTGATATCAACCCTTTCTGTCAAGGCCAAACGGCTGGCGGGCTCACGCACCAGGGAGAAGAACGATGCCCAACCACAAGGTCGCGTCGCGCGAGGAATGGCTTGAAGCGCGCAAGGCGCTGCTGGCCCATGAAAAGGAAGAGACCCGGCTGCGCGACCGCAACGCCGCCGAGCGCCTGGCCCTGCCGTGGGTCAAGGTCGACAAGGCCTACGTCTTCGACACCCCGAGCGGCCGCAAGACCCTGGCCGAGCTGTTCGACGGCCGCGGCCAGCTGATGGTCTACCACTTCATGCTCCCGCCCGAATGGGAGGCCGGCTGCCCGGGCTGCTCGTTTCTGGCCGATCATCTGGACGGGACCCTGCCCCACCTGAACCATCACGACGTGACCCTGATCGCCGTGTCTCGCGCGCCGCTGGCCAAGATCGACGCCTACAAGGCCCGGATGGGCTGGAAATTCCCCTGGGCCTCGTCGTTCGAGAGCGACTTCAACTACGATTTCGGCGTGTCATTCACCCCGCAGACCATCGCGGCCGGGGCGACCTACAATTTCGAACCCGTCGGCGAGGACGCCGGCGAGTCGCCAGGCATGAGCGTCTTCTACAAGGACGAAGCCGGCCAAGTGTTCCACACCTATTCCAGCTACGGTCGCGGCGGCGAGGACCTGATCGGGACCTACATGATCCTCGATCGCGCGCCCCTCGGCCGCAACGAGTCCGGAAACATGGGCGACTGGATGCGTCGGCACGACGAATACGAAGACGCCGCCCCGGCCAAGGCCTGCCACGGCGAAGCGGTCCCGGCCTAGGCGCTCGCCATGCTGTGCTGCGCGCTGGGACTGCTGGCCCTGCTGACCGGCGCCTCGGCGCGCGGCCTGCGGGCCCTGCTGGGCGCCTGGCCGGGGCGATCCTCGCCGGCGGCTCGGCCACGGTCCTGGCGATCCTGGCGCCGCAGCACCTGGAGCACTACCGCCAGCGCGCCCAGGCCCATGACCGCACCGTGCTGGCCGAGGTCGTCGCCGCGCCATTGTGTTCCGGCGAGCCGTCCCGGACACCTTAAGCCGGACGCTTGAGCGCCTCACAAGAAAGACCGGCAGGCACAGCAGGTTCGGCTGGTCCGGATGCGCCGCTCGCCGCCGCGGGCGTCCCCTCGCCCTATCGTTTCTGGACGCTGGAAGCGCCGCCTTCGCTGGCGTTGTGGATGTACTGCTCGGCGACCAGCCAGGCCTTCACGGGCCGCAGCGCGCCAAGACAGCCGACCAGCAGGGCGGGGAAAACGGTCGCGAACTGCGCCCAAAGCGGTGGGCTCCAGGCGATCACCGCCCAGGCCCAGACCGCGATCACCAGGATACCTACCCCGGTCATGACGAAGAAGGCCGGCCCGTCCGCCGGATCGGCGAAGCCGTAGTCCAGCCCGCAGCGATCACAGCGCTTGGCCAATCGCAGGAAGCCGCCGAACAACCTGCCCTCGCCGCAGCGCGGGCAACGGCACAGCAACCCGGCCCGCAGGCTCGTCGGGCTGTCGAAATGGGTGATGAGGGGCCGTTCCATACAATGCGCGCCTTCTTGCATACATTTGTGACTAAATGTATGTATCGCTCCATGAGAAAGCAACCATGACCCGGGATCGACCCACCGCCGGCTGGTTGCGGCATGTCCGCGCTGGCGACGGCCGGCCAATCTATCGGGCGCTGGTCGACGCCCTCGAAACGGCCGTGCGCGAGGGGGAGTTGCAGCCGGGCGACCAGTTGCCGCCGCAGCGCGCCGTGGCCGACCAGTTGGGCATCGATTTCACCACGGTCACCCGCGCCTATGGCGCCGCGCGCGCGCGGGGGTTGATCGAGGGGGCGGTGGGGCGCGGCACCTTCGTGCGTCGCCGCGCCTCGGACGACGAGGCCAGCCTGGTCGACCTGAGCATGAACCTGCCGCCGCCGCCCCGGGACGTATCGCTGGCGGCGCTGCTCAAGGAGACCACAGCGGCGATCCTCGACCACACCGAGGTGGCGACCCTGATGGCCTATCACGCCGGGCCGGGCGCGCCCGGCCAGCGCGCGGCGGGCGCGGCCTGGCTGGCGGCGACGCTCGGCCAGATCGCGCCCGAACGGATCGTGGTCGCTCCAGGAGCGCAGTCGGCCCTGACCGCCGTTCTCACCACGATCACCCGTCCCGGCGCCGGCCTGGTGGTCGAGCCCCTGACCTATCCGGGGATCATCGCCCTGGCCGCGCGCCTGGGCCTGCGCCTGATCGCCTGTCCGGTCGACGCCGAGGGCTTCCTGCCCGAAGCCCTGGCCCGGCTCTGCGCCGAGCACAGGCCGGCGGCCGTCTATCTGGTCCCGACCACCCGCAACCCGGTCGCCACCACCATGGGCCCGGCGCGGCGACGCCAGGTCGCGGCCGTCGTCGGCGCCGGCGACACCTGGCTGATCGAAGACGACCCCTACAGCCGCCTGTTCGACAGCCCCCTGCCCGCCCTCGCCGCGCTGGCGCCGGAGCGGACCTTCCACATCGCCACCCTGTCCAAGACCCTGTCGCCCGGTCTGCGCACGGCCTTCCTGGCGGCGCCAACCGCCGCGATGGCCGTGCAGGTCGCCGACGCCCTGCACGCCACGGCCCTGATGGGCTCACCCCTGACCACGGCCGTCGCCATCCGCTGGATTCGCGACGGGACCGCCGAACGAATCCTGGCCGGCGTGCGGCTGGAGGCCCGGGCGCGCCGGGTCATCGCCGGCGAGATCCTGCCCGGGGCGCGCGGCGACCCCGAGGGCCTGCATGTCTGGCTGGAGCCGCCGGCCGGCCTGGACCAGGGCGCCCTTCGGGCCCTGGCCGCCTCGCGCGGCCTGGCGCTGGTCACGGCCGACGCCTTCGCCACCACGGCCGAGGCGCCCAGCGGGTTGCGCATCTCATTGGGCGGCCCCGCCAAGGCGTCCCAGCTGCGCGCGGCCCTGACCAATGTCGCGGCCCTGTTGAAACCGCCCACGATCGTCTGAAACGACAAGACCCCCGGAGCCCGCGGCTCCGGGGATGGTTCAAATCAAGGGGGATGTGGCTGGACAATGCGCCACGCGGCGATTGGTTCGCGCCCTCAGCGGAACGCCCAGCGCGCCAGCGGGATGTGTTCGGTCCGCCCCAGCCGGCTGTGGACCAGGGTGAAACCGCCGACGGTCCACCGGATCGGCGGAACGGCCTGCTCGGCGACCAGCCGCCTGTCGTAGAGCATCGTCACGTGCGGCGTGAAGCTCCGGTCCACCAGCTTGCCCAGACCGGCCCGGGCCATCGCCAGTCCCAGGTCGCGCTGGAAGGCTTTCAGCGCCTCGAGACCGTCACCGCCCTGCAGGACGAACGGATTGTTGCCGCCATTATGGAAGCTGGCGGCGCGATCGAAGGCGACCTCGAACGGCGACGTCGCCATCGCCCCGGCCGCGTCGCTGGCCATCGCCACGATGTCGCGCCGCACCCCGGCGTGGTCGCCCAGGTGGTGCAGGGTGATGTGGAACCGCTCGGGCGCCAGCGGCCGGCCGTCCAATCGATGGGCGGCGCGCAGCGCGTCGGCCCGCCGCGCGATCTCGGTCGCCGTCGCCGGATCGGGAAAGATCGCGAAGAAGAGCCGGTCGGTGATCGGCGGCGCGTCGAAGAGGGAAAACTGGTCGGACACGCCCCTACCCTGCCCGGATTCAGAGAGCGGCGCCACGGCGCGCCGGGTGATCTCGGCGGATGCAGGTCGCGCCTCCCGGCCACGCCCTCCTGGGCAATCACGGACCGAGGCTTGCGCGCCGCTCAACGGCGTCACCGAACCAGAAAATTCTCCCTTGGATTGCGACGATGAAAGGCTAACCTTTCACGACACCAGGAGGGGCCGCCATGAAGCTCAGCGCGCACTTTTCGCTTGAGGAATTCATCCTCTCCAGCAAGGCGCTGTCGATGGGGGTCAAGAACGACCCGACTCCGGCGCATCTGGAAAATCTCAAGCGCCTGGCCGAGCGCATGGAGGCGGTCCGCGCGCTGTTCAACCGGCCGATCGAGATCACCAGCGCCTACCGAAACCCGCAGGTCAACGCCGCGGTCGGCGGCGTGCCGACCTCGGCCCACGCCCTGGGCCACGCCGCCGACTTCCACGTCGACGGCCTGAGCGACCTGGAGGTCGCCAAAAGCGTCCGCGACAGCGGATTGAAGTTCGACCAGCTGATCTACGAAAAGAGTCGCTGCGTGCACATCAGCTTCGACCCCAGGCTGCGCCGCCAGGTGATGCGCCAACCCGGCGGCCCCGGTTCGGCCGTCTACAACGGCCTCGAACCCTAGTTTTCACCCGCGGCGCGCCCTCGGCAGCCGGGCGCGGCCACGGACCACGGGAAAGGCGTGGTCCAAGCCTCGCGTCTGGAGCTATGAACTTGAGGCCCTGGCGTGCGACGGTGAAATATGCGCGGCCTTGTCGGGCTCCTCGTCCGCGAATCCCGCATAACCGACCGCGCGACACGAACGACCAGAATGTAAGGCTCCACACCGAAATGCACACGGCTCACGAGATGAGCGAATGGTTCGCGTCCGGCTTGCACGAAATCGTCCTGGATTCCGTGACGGCGAACGTGGCGATCCTGAACGCCGAGGGCGAGATCATCGCGGTGAACGACGCCTGGGCCCGGTTCGCCGAGTTCAACGCGCTGCCGCTGGAAAACCACGGGCTGGGCCTGAACTACATCGCGTTCTGCGACAGCCTCAGCGCGTCCGGAGCCTCCGAAGCCGCCGTCGGCCTGCGAGACCTGCTGGCGGGAGAGCCGGGACCGTTCCGCCACGAATACCAGATGGACCTGACCAGCGGCCCGCTGTGGGCCAGGATGACCGCCACCCGCCTTTCCAGCGACGGCCGGACCCTGGTGATCGTCGCGCAGGAGGACATCACCGTCCAGCGTCACGCCCAGGCGGCCCTGGGACGGGCCACCGCCGCATTGCTGCACGCCGAGGACGACGAACGCCGCCGCATCGCGCGCGAGCTTCACGACGGCACCGCCCAATACCTCACCGGCGCCAAGCTGATGCTGGGCGCGATGAAGGTCGAGGGGCGCGCGGAAAAGGTTCGAGTCGAGATCGAGACCCTGCTGGTCAACGCCCTGGAAGAGATTCGCAGCCTTTCCTACGTGCTGCACCCTCCGGCCCTGGAGGACATGGGCCTCGGCCCGGCCATTCGGCAGATGGCGGAAGGCTTCGCGCGCCGTACGGGACTGTCGCTGCAGATCGACATCGCCGACGACTTTCCCAAGATGGCCCGACCGACCGAGGTGGCCCTGTACCGCGTCGCCCAGGAAGCCCTGGCCAACGTCCATCGCCATTCCGGCAGCCCCCGCGCCACCCTGAGCCTGCGCCAGGCCGGCGAGATGGTCCTGCTGTCGATCCGCGACTACGGCGTGGGCCTGCCGGACGCCGCCTCGGCGACCGCCGGCGTCGGCCTGGCGGGCATGCGCCTTCGCCTGGAGTTCGTGAACGGCCACATCTCGCTGACCAGCGCCTTCCCCGGCGTGCTGGTCGAGGCCTGGGCGCCCTTCCTGCCGAAGGACTAGGTAACGGGACACCGGAGGGCCGGACCACTCAAGGGGCCCGAACGCGCGAAATCCGGGCAACGCCCCTATCGTCCGTGCACCGCTGCTATGCAAATCGACCCGATTTCATGTTGCGATGCGACATGGCGGAGTTTTCGGATTGCCGCGCCGCGCCGCCGGCTCCCTCCTAGTCTCAACACGCG
Source organism: Caulobacter sp. GW821-FHT09A05 (assembly GCF_059418465.1). Taxonomy (NCBI): domain Bacteria; kingdom Pseudomonadati; phylum Pseudomonadota; class Alphaproteobacteria; order Caulobacterales; family Caulobacteraceae; genus Caulobacter; species Caulobacter sp. GW821-FHT09A05. Next base: position 9,899 of record NZ_JBWKPX010000016.1, on the reverse strand, counting down.
GGACAACGACGTTCCGCGATGCCCGAAAGGGCGACCGAGCGGCGATGTAGCCGCATGGTGCTGTTTGGACAACGACGTCCGGAGAGATCGCTGAAGCGATTTCGCCGGGCGTTTTTTTTTGGCCTTCTGGGGGATGGACCATGACAAGACTGCGAGGAATGCTGCGTTGCAGCACGGCTTTCTGCGCCCTGATGCTGGGCGGCGCGGCCTACGCGCAATCGGCGCCGGAACCGGCTTCGGCGGTCGCCGAACCCGCGGCCGAAGCCGCCGAAGCCATCGAACCGCCGCCCCCCGCGCCGCCGCCGCCGACCTTCAGCGACCAGGTCGCCGCCGGAAAACTGATCCTGGAAGTCCGGGCGCGCTATGAGAGCGTCGACCAGACCAAGACCGCCACCCTGAGGGACGACGCCTCGGCCTTCACGATCCGCACCCGCCTGGGCTGGGAAACCGCCGAATTCCACGGCGTGAAGGGCCTGATCGAGTTCGAGGACGTCCGCCAGGCTGGTCCCGAACACTACGCCGTCAACGTCCCCGGCGTGACCACCGCCCCGCTGAACGGCGCCGACAAGGCCAGGTATCCGATCGTCAACGACCCGGACGTCACCGAGCTGAACCGCGCCCAGCTGACCTGGACGCCCAGCGCGGCCCTGCAGGTCACGGCCGGCCGCCAGCGTATCCTGCTCGACGACCAGCGCTTCGTCGGCAATGTCGGCTGGCGCCAGGACGAGCAGACCTTCGACGCCGTCCGCGCCGACGTCGCCCATGGCCGCTTCAAGGCGACCTACGCCTACGTCTCGCACGTCAACCGCATCCTGGGCGAGCTGCGCGACTGGGACAGCGACAGCCACCTGCTGAACGCCACATGGTCGCCGGCCGAGGCCCTGCGCCTGCAGGGCTTCGTCTACGCCCTGGACTTCGGCAATTCGGCGGTCAACTCGTCGCTGACCAAGGGCGTCAAGGCCTCGGGCAAGACCTGGGTCGGCCTCTACCAACTGGCCTACAACGCCACCTACGCCAAGCAGTTGGACTACCACCACAATACGCCGAACTTCGACCTGGACTATTTCGGCGGCGACGTCGCCGCGACGTTCGACATCTACACGGTCAAGGCCAGCTACGAGTCGCTGGAAGGCAACGGGACGCGCGGCTTCACCACGCCCCTGGCCACCGTCCACGCCTTTCAGGGCTGGGCCGACGCCTTCGTCTCGCCGGGCGGCAACAAGGGCTTCGTCGACGGGATCGAGGACGCCAACCTCAGCTTCAACGCCAAGCCCCGGTTCCGACGGACCTACTTCTTCAACACCGACATCCTGGTCCGCTACCACGACTTCGACGACCAGCGGACCGGCGCCGACCTGGGCCACGAGTGGGACGTCCAGTTCACCGCCGCCATCACGCCCAAACTCTCGATCCAGCTGAAGTACGCCGACTTCCAGCGCGAAAAGACCGTGCCCGCGGGCACGGCGACGCCGCCGGCCTCGCGGACCAAGGCCTGGTTCACCCTCGAATACAAGCTCTGACCCCAGCGGGATCCGAACATCATGACCAAGATCGACAAGACCGCCACCGCCGACGCTCCCGAAGCCGGCCTGACCCGTCGCAACGCCTTGCTGGGCGCCGCCGCCACCGTGGCGGCCGCCAAGGCGGCCTTCCCGGCGGGGGCCCACGCCGCCGGCGCCGGACCGGAGATCGCCAGGGCCAAGCTGGGCTTCATCGCCCTGACCGACTCCTCGCCGGTGATCATCGCCAAGGAACGCGGCCTGTTCGCCAAGCACGGCATGCCTGACGTCGAGGTGCTCAAGCAGGCCTCGTGGGGCGCCACCCGCGACAACCTGGTGCTGGGCTCCGAGCGCGGCGGCATCGACGGGGCCCACATCCTGTCGCCCATGCCCTATCTGATGACCACCGGAGCGATCACCGGCGGCGCGCCGACGCCGATGTACGTGCTGGCGCGCCTCAACACCAACGGCCAGGCGATCTCGGTCGGCAACGACCTGAAGGCCGTGAAGGTCGGCCTCAACAGCGCCGGGGCCAAGGCCAAGTTCCAGCAGCTGAGGGCGGCGGGCAACATCGCCAAGGTCGCCATGACCTTCCGCGGCGGCACCCACGACCTGTGGGTCCGCTACTGGCTGGCGGCCGGCGGCATCAATCCCGAGACCGACATCTCGACCATCGTCATCCCGCCGCCCCAGATGGTGGCCAACATGAAGGCCGGCACCCAGGACGTGTTCTGCGTCGGCGAGCCCTGGAACGGCCAACTGGTCAACCAGAAGGTCGGCTACACGGCCTGCCTGACCTCGGAACTGTGGATGAACCACCCGGAAAAGGCGCTGGGCATGCGGGCCGCCTGGGTCGACAAGTATCCGCGCGCCGCCCAGGCCATCACCGCCGCCGTCCAGGAAGCGGCCATGTGGTGCGACAAGGCCGCCAACCTGCCGGCCATGTGCTCGATCGTGTCGGGCCGCCAGTACATCAACGTACCGATGGGCGACATCCTGCCCCGCCTGCAGGGCACGGTGGACTACGGCGACGGCCGGACGCTGAAGAACTCGCCGCACCGGATGAAGTTCTGGGCGGATAACGCCAGCTTCCCCTTCAAGTCGCACGATCTGTGGTTCCTGACCGAGGATATCCGCTGGGGCGTGCTACCCCAGAAGACCAACACCCAGGCCCTGGTCAACAAGGTCAACCGTTCGGACATCTGGCGCGCGGCGGCCAAGACCATCGGCCAGACGGGGCCGGCCGGCGACAGCCGGGGCGTGGAGCGGTTCTTCGACGGCAAGGTGTTCGACCCGGCCAATCCGGGCGCCTACCTGGCCAGCCAGCCGATCAAGAAACTGGTCTAGGAGCGCGGCGATGACCTTTCCCAAGCCCTCATTCTCACCAGCCGAGCCCCTGGCGGGGGCCGTGGGCGGGGTCACGGCGGCGGCGGCCCCGCCGCCGCCCGCGGCCGCGCCGCGCGCCTCGGGCCTGTCGGAACTCGGCCGCCGGGCCGGAGCAACGGCGGCGGCGGTGATCCCGCCGATCCTGACCCTGCTGGTCCTGTTGGGACTCTGGCAGGTTGCGGCCGGCGATTCCTATACCGGCGTGCCGTCGCCGCTGCGCATCTGGACCGAATCCAAGGACCTGATCCTCGACCCGTTCTTCGACCGCGGCGGGGTCGACAAGGGCCTGTTCTGGCACGTGCTGACCAGCCTCAGCCGGGTCGGGGTCGGCTTCTCGCTGTCGGCGGTCTGCGGCGTGATGCTGGGCGTCCTGATCGGCGCCAACCGCTGGGCGCACCGCGGCCTGGACCCGATCTTCCAGGTGCTGCGCACCGTGCCGCCTCTGGCCTGGCTGCCGATCTCGCTGGCCGCCTTCCAGCAGGCCCAGCCCTCGGCCCTGTTCGTGATCTTCATCACCTCGATCTGGCCGATCATCATCAACACCGCCGTCGGCGTTCGCAACATCCCCACCGACTATGTCAACGTGGCCAAGGTGCTGCGGCTGTCGCCGACCGAGTACTTCTTCAAGATCCTGCTGCCGGCCACCACCCCCTACATCTTCACTGGCCTGCGGATCGGCATCGGCATGAGCTGGCTGGCCATCGTCGCGTCGGAGATGCTGCTGGGCGGCGTCGGGGTCGGGTTCTTCATCTGGGACCAGTACAATTCCGGACGGATCTCCGACATCGTCGTGGCCCTGGCCTGGGTCGGCCTGACCGGCTTCTTCCTCGATCGCCTGGTGGCCCTGGCGGGCCGCATCGTCTCGCGCGGCAACGCGGCGAGCTAAGGAGACCTCTCATGGCAAAGGCCTATCTCTCCATCGAAGGCGTCGGCGTCACCTTCGCCAAGGGCGCCGCCCGCTCCGAGGTGCTGACCGGCGTCGACCTGAAGGTCGACAAGGGCGAGTTCGTCTCGATCATCGGTCACTCGGGCTGCGGCAAGTCGACCCTGCTGAACGTCGTCGCCGGCCTCGTGCCGGTGACCACCGGCGCGGTCATCCTCGACAAGCAGGAGGTCAACGCGCCGGGCCCGGATCGGGCCGTGGTGTTCCAGAACCATTCGCTGCTGCCCTGGCTGTCGGTGCGCGAGAACGTCAGCCTGGCGGTCGACAAGGTGTTCGCCGGCTCCAAGACCGCCGCCGAACGCCGCGACTGGACCCTGCACAATCTGGAGCTGGTCAAGATGAGCCACGCCCTGGACAAGCGCCCGTCCGAGATTTCGGGCGGCATGAAGCAGCGGGTCGGCATCGCCCGCGCCCTGGCCATGGAGCCCAAGGTCCTGCTGCTCGACGAGCCGTTCGGGGCGCTCGACGCCCTGACCCGCGCCCATCTGCAGGATAGCGTCATGGAGATCCACGCCAGCCTGCGCAACACCGTGCTGATGGTCACCCACGACGTCGACGAGGCGGCCCTGCTGTCGGACCGGATCGTGATGATGACCAACGGGCCCCGCGCCGCGATCGGCCAAGTGCTGGAGGTGGCCCTGGAGCGTCCCCGCGACCGCCTGGCCGTCGCCGAGAACCCGACCTACATCCACGCCCGGGCGGCGGTGATCGAGTTCCTCTATGCGAGGCGCGCGGCATAGGCTTCAAGGCCGGAAGGCGCGCCGTCCTGGCCAGGACGGCGCCCTTTTTCATCGCTGGGTTGCGATTGACCGCAGTTGAGATACGAATATTGGTCTCGCTGTAGCTCAGTTCGGGGGAGCGCCTTGGCCGAACCCACGCCGGCAGGACTCCAGGGATCGAACGCCTTCGACCTGGCGCGACCTTCCGGCCCCGCGGTCGTTGTTCTGGTCGTCCTTGGTTTGGCCGGCGGCGTCCTGCTGACGGGCGGGCACAGGGTCTATCCCAACCTTCACACCATCCTCGACACGTGCGTCGGCCTTCTTTCGGGAATCCTGGCGCTGAAGTTGTGGGGGGCCGGCGAACAGGAGCATGGCGACATCGCCAGGCGCCTCGCCCTCGCCTTCCTGGCGACCTGCGCCATGGAGATCGTCCACGTCCTCGTGACGGTCGAATGGTCGGGTCCCCTGGCCTCGATCAGCGCCTCCAGCGGGGTGTTGCGGCCGTCGACCTGGCCGCCCCCTTCCCTTCTACTGCCGCTGGGCGTGATCGGCGCGCTGATCTGGCCCACGAGCGGCCGGCCGGGCCTCGCGGCCTTCGCCCTGGCGCTCCTGGCGGCGGCGGTCGCGCTGCTGGCCGCCTATCAGCGGCTGCCGATCTATCTCCCGCCGGGCGTTCTGGGCGTCACCCGCCCGGCGATGATCCCGGCGCCCGTGCTCTGGGTCGCGGCGGCCTTCGTGGCGTGGCGCCTGGCCGACCGCGACCGGATCGTCAGGGCGCTGCCCATGACCGCGGCCATCCTCGCGCTAGCCAACGCCCTGATCCTCTATTCGCGCTCCCCCGCCGACGCCCCCGCGATGGCCTCGCACCTGGGCAAGATGGCCGGCGAGCTCACCCTGCTGTTCTTCCTGTTCCAGACGGCCTCGCGCGACATGCGGGATCGCATCCACGTCGAGACCGCCCTGTCGAAGCTCAACGCGGAGTTGGACCGGCGCGTCGCCGAGCGGACCGCGCAGCTCGAAGCCGAGACGCAAGCACGCCAGAAGGGACAGCGCCTGCTGGAGGCCGTGGTCGAGAACTCGCCCGCCGTCATCTACGTCAAGGATCTCGACGGCCGCTACCTGATGGTCAATCGCCGCTATGGCGACATCTTCCACATCGACCGCGACGCCATGATCGGGCGCACGGACCACGACATCTTCTCCGTGGAGGTCGCCGACGCGTTCCGCGCCATGGACGTGCGCGTCGCCGCGGCCGACCAGCCGCTGACCGAGGAAGAGAGCGCCCCGCACGACGACGGGCCCCACGCCTACATCTCGGTGAAGTCGCCCCTGCGCGACGAAACGGGCCACGTCTACGCCGTGTTCGGCATCTCCACCGACATCACCGAGCGCAAGGACGCCGAAGCCAAGCTCCACACCCAGCTGCAGCGGCTCAGCCTGCTGGACGAGATCACCCGCGCCATCGGCCAGCGCCAGGACAACCAAAGCATCTTCCAGGTGGTCGTGCGAAGCATCGAGGACCAGCTGCCCGCCGACTTCGCCTGTCTCTGCCTCTATGATGACCTGGAGCGGGCGCTGACGGTCGCCGCCGTCGGCGTGAACAGCCAGGCCCTGGCCCTGGAACTGGCCATGCCCGAGCGGGCCCGCGTCGACATCGACGAGAACGGTCTCTCCCAGTGCGTCCAGGGGCGGCTGGTCTACGAGCCGGACATTGCGGAGGTTCCCTTCCCCTTCCCGCGCCGGCTCGCGGGCGGCGGGCTCGGCTCCATGGTCTGCGCGCCCCTGCAGGTCGAGAGCAAGGTGTTCGGCGTGCTGATCGTGGCCCGCTTCCAGCCGAACGCCTTCGTCAGCGCCGAATGCGAATTCCTGCGCCAGCTCAGCGAGCACGTGGCGCTCGCCGCCCACCAGGCCCAACTGCACAGCGCGCTCCAGACCGCCTATGACGACCTGCGCCAGTCCCAACAGGCGATCCTGCAGCAGGAACGGCTGAAGGCCCTGGGCCAGATGGCCAGCGGCATCGCCCACGACATCAACAACGCCCTGTCGCCCGTCTCGCTCTATACCGAAGCGATGCTGGAAACCGAGCCGGGCCTCAGCCCCGCGGGACGCGGCCAATTGGAGATCATCCGCCGCGCGGTCGAGGACGTGGGCCAGACCATCGGCAAGATGCGCGAGTTCTACAGGCTGCGGGAAACCCAGCTCGAAACCGAGCCCGTCCAGTTGAGCGAACTGGTCGGCCAGGTCCTGGAGCTCACCCGGGCGCGGTGGAACGACATGGCCATGCAGCGCGGCGTGGTCATCAAGGTCGAGACCGCCCTGGCCGGCGATCTGCCGCCGGTGATGGGCGTGGCCAGCGAAATCCGCGAGGCGCTGGTCAATCTGGTGTTCAACGCCGTGGACGCCATGCCCGATGGCGGGGTCCTGGCGGTGAGCGCCGCCCGCGTCGCCACGGACACCGGCGACGCCGTACGGGTCAGCGTCGCGGACAACGGGATCGGCATGGACGCCGAGGCGCGTCGGCGATGTCTGGAACCGTTCTTCACGACCAAGGGCGAGCGCGGGACAGGCCTTGGCCTGGCGATGGTCTATGGGGTCGCGCAACGCCATGGCGCCGAACTGGACATCCAGTCGTCGCCCGGCGCCGGCGCGACGGTCTCGCTTACCTTCGCCCGGGCGGTGGACGGTCGCGCCGCTCCAAACACCCCGGCGGCCATTCCACGGCGACGGTTGCGCCTGCTGCTGGTGGACGACGATCCCGTATTGCTCAAGGCCTTGAGCGACGCCCTGGAGAGCGACGGCCATGTCGTGACCATCGCCAATGGCGGCGGTGCGGGCATCGAAGTCTTCGAGGCCAGCCAGGGCGGCGACCGCTTCGACGCCGTCTTCACCGATCTGGGCATGCCCTATGTCGACGGTCGCCGCGTGGCGGCCGCGATCAAGGGGCTGTCAACCACGACGCCGGTGATCCTGCTGACGGGCTGGGGCCAGGGACTGCTCGCCGAGGAGGACTTCCCGCCCCATGTTGACCTGGTGCTGAGCAAGCCGCCCAAGCTGCGGGAACTTCGCGCGGCCCTCGCCCGCTTCACGACATGAGCAGCCCCATGGCCGAATCCCAATATCCGGCGGAAGACGACATCCGGCGGACGCGCATCCTGATCGTGGACGACGAGGCGGCAAACCTCCAGGCCCTGCGCGTGACGCTCGGCGGCCAGGGCTTCGACGTCACCGGTTTCACCCATCCGGACGACGCGCTGGAGGCGATCACGCCCGGCGCCTTCGACGTGCTGCTGACCGACTTGAAGATGCCCTCGACCACCGGCGTCGAGCTGCTGCAGAGAGCCCACGAGCGCGACCCCTATCTGTCCGGGGTCATCATGACCGGCGAAGGGTCGATCGCCTCGGCGGTGGAATCCATGCGCAGCGGCGCCGTCGACTATGTCCTCAAGCCCCTGAAGCTCAGCAACCTCCTGCCCGTCCTGGCCAGCGCCCGCACCCTCGGACGGCTTCGGCGCGAGAACGACCAGCTCGAACAGAGCGTGCGGGCCCGCACCCTTGATCTGGAGCGCGCGCTCGAGGAGGTCGATCATCACGCGGCCGAACGCCTCAAGGCCGAACAGGCGCTGATGCAGGCCCAGAAGATCGAGGCCATCGGCCGCCTCACCGGCGGCGTCGCCCACGACTTCAACAACCTGCTCGCCGCGGTGATCGGCAATCTGGAGCTGCTGCAGCGCAAGCTTCCGCCCGAGGCGGAACCCTGCCGGCGGTTCGTGGACAACGCCCTCGAGGCGGCCAATCGCGGCGCCAAGGTCACGGGCCAGCTGCTGGCCTTCTCCCGCACCCAGCGGCTGCGGCTGGAGCCGGTGGAGGTCGACGCGACCCTGCGGCGCAGCGACCCGCTCCTGCGTCAGGCCCTCGGCCCCGGGGTCGATCTCGAGGTGGACCTGGAGGCCGAGGGCGCCTGGGCCAGCACCGACGCGACGCAGCTGGAACTCGCGGCGCTGAATCTGATCGTCAATGCACGCGAGGCGTTGTCGGACGGCGGCGTGGTGCGCCTGAGCACGCGCCTCGAGGCCGATCGGATCGTCCTTGAGGTCGCCGACACGGGCGTCGGGATGACGCCGGAGGTGCTGGCGCGCGCCACCGAGCCGTTCTTCACCACCAGGACCGGATCCGGCACCGGGTTGGGCTTGGCGCAGGTCCATGGCTTCGCGCGCCAGTGCGGCGGAGACTGCGAGATCGAAAGCGCCCCGGGCGTGGGAACGCGGGTCTGCATTTCGCTTCCCCGAACCGAGCCTCCCGTCCTGCGCGCGGAGCCGCCGCTGGAGCCGGTCGCGACGCAACGGGCCGGCCTGCGGGTGCTGGTCGTCGACGACGACCAGCACGTCCGCGAAAGCCTTTGCGAGGCCTTGGTCAGCGAGGGCTTCCTCGTGCGCTCGGCGTCGGACGGCCCCTCCGGGCTGGCGCAATTGGAGGCGGAGACGCCGGACGCCGTGGTGCTGGACTATGCGATGCCGGGCATGACCGGAGCCGAGGTGGCGCGCCGCGCCCAGGCGACGCACCCCCACCTGCCGATCGTCTTCCTGAGCGGCTATGCCGACTCCCTGGCCCTGGACCAGATCGAAGCCGCCGCCGTCCTGCGCAAGCCGATCGCCATCGCCGACCTCAGCCGCGCGGTGCGCCTGGCGGTCGGGTGACGCCAGACCGCTCCGGACGGTCGCCAGCACCGAGGCCCACGCCCCAGGTCTCGCCCGTCTGCACCTTGGGCCCCGAAAGTCACAACACCCGGCGTCAGTCGCTCCGATTTTTCACCAGGTCGTCGACGACGGAGGGGTCGGCGAGGGTTGAGGTGTCGCCGAGGCTGGAAAGTTCGTTCTCGGCGATCTTGCGCAGGATGCGGCGCATGATCTTGCCCGAGCGGGTCTTGGGCAGGCCGGGGGCCCATTGCAGGAGGTCGGGGGCGGCGAACGGGCCGATCTCCTGGCGCACCCACAGGATCAGTTGCCTGCGCAGGTCGTCGCTGGGGGCGATCCCGGCCTTGAGCGTCACATAGGCGTAGACGCCCTGGCCCTTGATGTCGTGCGGATAGCCGACGACGGCCGCCTCGGCGACGGTCTCGTGGGCCACCAGGGCGCTTTCGATCTCGGCCGTGCCCAGGCGGTGGCCCGAGACGTTGATCACGTCGTCGACCCGGCCGGTGATCCAGTAATAGCCGTCCGCGTCGCGCCGGCAGCCGTCGCCGGTGAAGTACTTGCCCGGATAGGCGCTGAAATAGGTCGTGAAGAACCGGTCGGGATCGCCGTAGACGCCGCGCATCTGGCCCGGCCAGCTGTCGGTGATGACCAGGTTGCCCTC